>NZ_JBBHZK010000003.1:318443-636886 GCF_049843555.1 Methyloversatilis sp. MC4-4 | reverse complement strand
TATCGAACATCAATCGACAGCTCCAGGCCACTCAGGCAACTATAGGCATGGCGAAAGTCGATGCGCTCGCCGAACGCATCGTCTCGATCAACCCCGAATGCTCGGTGACGCGGATAGAGGATTTCCTAACGCTCGAAAATGCCGCCGAGCTGCTTTCGTCACGACCGGACGCGGTGCTCGATTGCACGGATCAGACGTCTGCCAAAGTTGCGATGGCCGAGCGTTGTCATCTCGATGGACTGGCGCTGTTCATGGCGGGTGCGGCGGGCGGACGTACCGACCCGACACGCATCCGCCATTCGGATCTCGGTGCAAGCCAGGGCGACGCGCTGCTCGCCCGTGTGCGTTCCCTATTGAGAAAGGGCGGGCGCTTGCAGCTGTCGCGCAAGGAGCATTTCGGTATCGAGGTCGTGTACTCCGCCGAGCCCATGCGCAAACCGGCGGCCGAGGCCTGCGATGCGACGACCGCACCGCAAGGCCTGAGCTGCGCGGGCTACGGCTCGAGCGTCTGCGTCACGGCCGCTTTCGGTTTCGCGCTCGCGGCGCGCGCCATCGAACACCTGCTGACACACTAAGCGCAAGACTTTCGGCCGAAACACCGCTACACTGCGCCTGCGCCGTGCCAATAGGCGCGTTCCCTTGTCTCCCTGACAAGAGGAGGCATCAGCCTCCCTTCCGGAATCCACACCCTGTCTGCCTGTATTGGTGTCACTCAGCTTGAGCGACGGGCCGTCGCTGGAGAACTGTTTGAACACTGAAGTCGATTTCGCCGGGCTTGGCCTGGCCGAGCCCCTGCTGCGCGCCATTTCTGAAGAAGGCTATACGCAGCCCACACCGATCCAGCAGAAAGCCATTCCGCTCGTCATGGCCGGGCGCGACCTGCTCGCTGCCGCACAGACCGGCACCGGCAAGACCGCCGGTTTCACCCTCCCCATTCTTCATACGTTGATCAACCGCCCGGCCAGCATCCCGCCGGGACGGCCACGCGTGCTGGTCCTCACGCCGACGCGCGAGCTCGCGGCTCAGGTCGAGGAATCGGTCCGCACCTACGGTGCACACGCCAAGCTGCGTTCCATGGTCATGTTCGGCGGCGTGGGCATGAACCCTCAGCTGCAGGCGCTGAAGCAGCGCGTGGACATCCTCGTTGCCACGCCGGGCCGTCTGCTCGATCACCTGGGCGAAAAGACGCTGGATCTGTCCGGCGTCGAGATCTTCGTGCTCGACGAAGCGGACCGCATGCTGGACATGGGTTTCATCCGTGACATCCGCAAGGTGATCGCGGCGCTGCCGAAGGTGCGCCAGACCTTGCTGTTCTCGGCGACCTTTTCGCCGGAGATCCGCGAACTGGCCCACGGCATGCTGAACGACGCAGCCGAGGTGGAAGTTGCCGCACGCAATACCACCGCCGAGCGTGTCGATCAGGGCGTCTACATGGTCGAGCAGAAGCAGAAGCGTCATCTGCTGGCGCATCTGATCAACAAGGGCCAGTGGTCGCAGGTGCTGGTGTTCACGCGCACCAAGCATGGCGCCAATCGTCTGGCCGAACAGCTCGACAAGCAGGGCATCACCGCCGCTGCAATCCACGGCAACAAGAGCCAGAACGCCCGCACCAAAGCGCTGGCCGACTTCAAGACGAATACGCTGCGCGTGCTGGTCGCCACCGACATCGCGGCGCGCGGTCTGGACATCGACCAGCTTCCGCACGTCGTCAATTTCGAGCTGCCGAACGTGCCCGAGGACTACGTTCACCGCATCGGCCGGACCGGCCGTGCAGGCGCCAGCGGCGCCGCGGTGTCGCTGGTCGATCGCGAGGAAGTGAAGTTGCTGACGGCCATCGAGAAGGTGACCCGGCAGTCGATTCCGCGCGTGACGGCCGATGGTTTCGTGCCGGTCGCTGGCGCCAGCGAGGAGCCGGATCGCGGTCCGCGTCCGCAAGGGCGCGGTGCTCGGCCGGACGGTGCAACGCGCAGCAAACCTGCTTCCGGCAACGGACAGCAGCCACGCCAGGGCCAGCAACCGCGGCCAGCCGGCGATCGCCCGGCGCGTACATCGCAGAACAAGCCCATCGCGCGCGGCAATGGCACCCCTGCCCGCCCGCAAGGCCGGAGCGGCAGTGCCAATGGCAACGTCGCCAACGGCAACCGTACGCCTGCGCGTATCCACGACGATGACGACGACAATCGCGGCAATCGCATCCAGCCAGCGGCCAAGCCGCCGCGCGAGGTCAATGGCAACGTGATGCCGCGTGGCAACGAGGCGCGACGTCCGCAACAGCCGGCGCTGTTCTCGCGCAATCGCAGCGGACAGCGATAACATCACGCCATTTGCATGAAGGGCCAGGGGCGACCGCGTGCGTGACGATGCACTGAAAGTGCTGAAGGACGTCTTCGGCCATCCCGGGTTCCGCGGTGCGCAGGGCGAAATCGTCGAGCACGTCGCGGCCGGCGGCGACGCCCTGGTGCTGATGCCGACAGGCGGCGGCAAGTCGCTGTGCTACCAGGTGCCGGCGCTGCTGCGCCCGGGTACGGCAGTCGTCGTGTCGCCACTGATCGCGCTGATGCAGGATCAGGTCGCCGCGATGACCCAGCTCGGTGTACGCGCCGCCTTCCTCAATTCCACGCTCGATCTCGATCAGGTGCGTGAAGTCGAGCGCAGCCTGCTCGACGGCACGCTCGATCTGCTCTACGTCGCCCCTGAGCGGCTCAACACCCCACGCTGTCTCGATCTGCTGAGTCACATCCGGCCGGCATTGTTTGCCATCGATGAGGCGCACTGCGTCGCGCAGTGGGGACACGACTTCCGTCCGGAGTACCTGCAGCTTTCCGTGCTGCACGAGCGCTTCCCGGACGTGCCGCGCATCGCGCTCACCGCCACCGCCGATCCGGCGACGCGCACCGAAATCATCGATCGGCTCGCGCTGCACGACGCGCGCGTGTTCGTGTCCAGCTTCGACCGGCCGAACATCCGTTACACCATCGTGGACAAGGACGACGCGCGCAAGCAGTTGCTGCGCTTCATCCGTAACGAGCATCCGGACGACGCCGGCATCGTCTATTGCCTGTCGCGCAAGAAAGTGGACGAGACGGCCGAGTGGCTGCTCGCGCAGGGCATCAAGGCGCTCCCTTATCATGCCGGCATGGACGCAGCGACGCGTGCTGCGCATCAGGCCCGCTTCCAGCGCGAGGAGGGCATCGTGGTCGTTGCTACCATCGCCTTCGGCATGGGCATAGACAAGCCGGACGTGCGCTTCGTCGCTCACCTCGATCTGCCGCGTTCGATCGAGGGCTATTACCAGGAGACCGGACGTGCCGGACGCGACGGCGGCGCCGCCGACGCGTGGATGGCCTACGGTCTGGCCGACGTCGTGCAGCAGCGTCGTTTCATCGACCAGTCCGAGGGCAGCGAAGCCTTCCGCCGCATCTCCAGCAGCAAGCTCGACGCGCTGCTCGGCCTGTGCGAAACCGCTCAGTGCCGGCGCGTGCACCTGCTCGCGTATTTCGGCGAGCAGGGGCAGCCATGCGGCAACTGCGACAACTGCCTGACGCCGCCGGAAACCTGGGACGCGACGGTCGCCACACAGAAGGCGCTGTCCGCGATCTACCGCACCGGCAATCGCTTCGGCGTCACCCACCTGATCGACGTGCTGCGTGGCAAGGACACAGAGCGCATCCGCCAGTGGGGTCATGACAAGTTGAGCGTGCATGGCATCGGCAAGGCCGAGGACGACAATCTGTGGCGCGGTGTTTTCCGTCAGCTGGTCGCGCTCGGGCTGGCCCGCGTCGATCACGAATCCTATGGCGCACTGGTGCTGACCGAAGCTGCCCGCCCGGTGCTGCGCGGCGAACAGCCGGTGATGATGCGTCGCATCGCCGAAAAAACGCGTGAATCG
The DNA here is from genome assembly GCF_049843555.1 of Methyloversatilis sp. MC4-4. Classification (GTDB taxonomy): domain Bacteria; phylum Pseudomonadota; class Gammaproteobacteria; order Burkholderiales; family Rhodocyclaceae; genus Methyloversatilis; species Methyloversatilis discipulorum_B. Next base: position 632,997 of record NZ_JBBHZK010000003.1, on the reverse strand, counting down.
GCGGTGCGGCGCACACGCAGCGTCACACCGGTGTCGATGGACGGCGTCGACGCCAATCTGCTGGCAGCGCTGAAGGCGTGGCGGCTGGACGAAGCGAAAACCCAGTCAGTTCCGGCCTACGTCATCCTGCACGACAGCACGCTGATCGAACTGGCACGCAAACGCCCGGCGGATCTCGATGACCTGACCGACATACCGGGCTTCGGCGCACGCAAGGTCGAGCGCTACGGTGACTCACTGGTCGAGTTGATCTCAGGCTTCGAGCACTGACATATTGCACTGCAATAGTGCTTTGTCGTCTTTATGCCCCGACCTGACGCAGCGCTGATGATGGGGCGTGCGTCGGATTTGAATTAAAACAATGACTTGTTTTAAATCTCGTCTTGGTCTGGATATTGCATAGTGCATCACTGACTTCGTTATTGAAGCAGGGAGGGCATCATGCGTTGCAACATTCGACCACTCCTTTTCGTCGTCGCCTGCGCGCTGACACAACCGCTGACTGTCTGGTCGGCAGCACCCGATTGCCGTGCGAGCAGCCAGGATCCGCTGGCCGCTGAGGCGTGCCCGGAAAATGCGCGCTCCGCCTATCCGCTGGCGCACCTGTTCGAAAATCCGTCGGAATCACGAACCAGTCTTGCGCTGGCGGCGCTGCTGCTGGGCGGCATGGCGATGCGCGCCCGCGTGCGCTGATCGGCGCGGCAAGGGCGCCGCGCGCGCTTCAGTCCGCCTCGATACGGATGAAGCCGTCGCGGTTCGGCATCCGCACTGCCGGCAGAGTGCGTGCGTCCATGACGTCGTCAGCAGCGATCACGCCGTTGATGTGCAGCAGCCAGGCGCTGAGCGCATACACCTCGTCCGCGTTCAGCGTGCCGGGGGCGGTCATCGGTTTGGCGCGACGGATGAAGTCGAACAGCGTCGTCGCGTAGGGCCAGTAGCTGCCTACCGTTTTGTCGGCCGCTGGTGTGTTCAGCGGGCGCGTCGCACCTGCCAGTTCCTCGGCGCTGCCGCCACGGGCGTCCTTGCCGTGGCAGGCGGCGCAGTGGTGGGCAAACAGCGTGGCGCCCTCGCTTGCCGTGCCGCGACCGGGTGGAAGGCCGCGACCGTCCGGAAATACGTTCAGTTGCTGCCGGGCGAGGGTGGCGCCGTCGACCGGCTGTCCGAGCCGTGGTGCCTCGACCGCGTTCGGCGTGGCGGCGCAGGCGCTCAGCAGCAACCATGAAAGCAGTGCTGCAGCGCGCTCAGTAGGTGTGCGTAACCAGCCCATCGTCCTCGACTGCCCAGGCAACGATTGCGTTGTAGTGGAAATAGCCGGCGCGCCCGCGTTCGGCGACCAATGCCGCGCGTTCCGGCTGCAGATTGCCGCGCTCGTCGGTGGCTCGGCTTTTCAGCACGGCGGGCTTGCCGTCCCATCGCCACGGTATGCGGAAACGGGTCAGGCAGCAGGGCAGCGCCGGCGATTCGAGCGCGGCGTCGGCCCAGCTCTCGCCGCCATCCGCCGAAACCTCGACCCGCCGGATGCGCCCGTGCCCGCTCCACGCCAGACCGCTCAGCTGATAGACGTCGGGGCGCGGCAGTGTCTGGCCGTGCGAGGGTGACGTGATCAGCGACTTGCAGTCCATCGTGAACGTGAACTGACGCGCTTTGCCCGATGGCTGCAACTCGGTGTACTTCGACGTTTCGTTGCGCGACATCACCGGCTGGTCCGTCACTTCGAGCCGCTGCAGCCATTTGACGTGCAGCACACCTTCCCAGCCCGGCACGATGAGACGCATCGGGTAGCCGTTCTCCGGGCGCAGCCGTTCCCCGTTCTGGTAGAGCCCGATCAGGCAGTCGTCGCGCATCTTGGCCAGCGGGATGCTCATGTTCATCGCTCCCGCGTCGGCACCTTCGGCGATCACCCACGACGCGCCGACGTCTACACCCGCTTCGTCGAGCAGGAGGGACAGCGGCACGCCGGTCCATTCGGCGCAGGACAGCAGTCCGTGCACCGAACCGGCTGATCGCTGTATCGGCTCGCCATGCCAGCCGGCGTTGCTGTTGCCGCCGCACTCGATGAACAGCATCCGTGAACGCATCGGGTAGCGCAGCAGCGATTTCACGTCGAAGCTCAGTGGCTGGCGCACGAGACCGTGCACGACAAGTCTGTGACGCGCCGGGTCGATCTGCGGCACGCCGTTGTGGTGTCGTTCGAAGTGCAGGCCGTTCGGCGTGATGATGCCTTCGAGGTCTTCGAGTGGCGTGAAGGACACGCCGTTGCCGGCCACTGCACGGTTGGCGCCGATGCGTCGCGCCGTCAGGCGCTCATGCGGCGATGGCTGACCGTAGGGCGTGAAGGGCGCGCCCGGCGTGTGCAACCACGGCAGCTCGTCAGCGGCCTGCGTATCGATGGCAGCCGCGGCCGTTGCCAGAGCCAGCCCGCGACGCAGGAAGAGCCGGCGATCGAGCAGGCCGCCGCCAGCGACTTCCGGCAAGGTGTGGAGAGCGGGCCGTTGGCGGGACATGGGATCAGAGGAAGAGCGTCAGCACGCCGGTATAGCCGTACAACTGGTCGTGCGAAATTTCGCCACCCGCGAAGAAGCCTGCCACCGGCAGGCCGGGAAAGGCCTCCTCCAGCATTTCGGGTTCGGTGTTGTCGTCGCCGAACATGTGCGCTCCACGCGCGGCGCAGGATATGTAAAGCGCCGCGAGCGGCGGCCGCTCCAGTGTCGCGCGCAGGTCGTTCAGCATGCGCTGCATGTCGGCGCGGGCGCAGTCCGCGTCGCGCCGATAGAAGCGCAGCCTCTGTCCGACCTCGACGGTGTCGTTGATGGCGATCAGGCCGTTGCCGGGGTCGAGGCCGATCACGTTGCGCACGCGGAATTCGGCGTCGTCGCGACCGGTCACGCCCAGTCCGGGCAGGATATAGCGCGCCGCCCGCCGCAGGTCCTGGCCGAGCGAGGTACCGGCCGCGTCCAGGAAGGCGTCCAGCGCGGGGCGGCCGTTGATTTCGGTGATGACGTTCTGGTCGCAGGCCGTGACGACATGGGTTTCGCCCACCGCACAGCAACCCTGCGTCAGGCGCGTCATGATGGAAACCTGCTCGTTGAAGGCGACGCCGCTGATGCCGCCGCGCAGTGCCCCGTTGGCGATCATCGGTGCCTGTCCGCGCGCCAGCGCGAGTCCGCCGGTGACGAAGCCGCTCGACACCTTGGTGGCCATGTCGGCGACCAGATCGGCCATGTCCGGCGTTGCCGGATCGGCGTGCACCACGGCGAAGTAGGGCTGCTCGGGGGCGGCATCGGTACCGAGCGCGTTGGGCAGGCGCTCGCGGCCTGAGAACACGCGGAAGCTGCCCTCCGGCAGGCTGCCCACCAGCAGCGACAGGCCGGGCTGGTCCTGCGCCGCGATGCCGCGGCCGATGACGCCGACCGAACTGGTGCCGACCCAGTTCTCGATGCCGGTGAGCCGGGTCAGGCGCTCGAACATTTCCTGCAGGTCGCCGCCGTAGTGATCGGCGAAGTAGACGAAGCCGAGGTTGGCGTCTTCAGGCATGTCGAGCGCCGACAGTGCCAGGTCCATCGCGACCGGCCAGTCTTCGTGGAAGGCCGAACTGGCGGCGAATCGGGCCATCCGCAGTACCTCAGCCTCCGCCGGAGGGCGGCGGCGTGTCGTCGCCCGGTGCGGTCGACGACGGATGTGCGGCACCGGCGTTCTGCATCAGCGTCCACGGCCACATGGCGGCATTGCCGAATGCCTGCATCGGGTTCTGTGCCGGGTCCTGCGCATGCGCCGCGCCGGTGGCCGCTGCGCCGGTGGCGCTGGCCGCCATCGCCTGCATGGTGGCCAGCGTCGCCCGCTGTACCTCCAGACCCTGGATGCTGGTCTGCAGCATGCTCAGGTTCATGCGCAGCCAGCCTTCGACCGCCTTCAGGTCGGTGATGCGCTTGTCCAGCTCGCCGACGTCGAGTGTCGGTGTGACGAAACCGGGTACCGGGAAGGGCATCTGCCCCCATACGGAACGCAGGAATTCCATCGGGTCGTACTGTGAGGAGTCGCTGGCCATGGCATCACCTGTGTCGGTCTGTGTGCGCCAAGCATAGCGCGCCGTGCGTCGCCGGGGGACACAAAAGAAAACGCGGCCACAGCGGGCCGCGTGAAGGGAGACACAACGTGCACAACGCCTTCATTCTTGTGCAGCGGCGCCGGCAGCGGCAATCGTCCGTTCGGCTTAAGCCGAAGCGACCTGCTCCTTCAGCTTGAACTGGATCAGCGTGCGCAGCTTGGCCGGCATCACCGGCTTGAGCAGCAGGTGGTGGCCGAGATCCTTCGCCTCTTCCAGGCGCTCCGGCGTGGCGCTGCCGGTGACCAGGATGGCCGGAATGTCGACGCCGAAGTGCCGGCGCACCGCCGCCACCACGTCCGGCCCGACTTCGCCGTCGCGCAACTGGTAGTCGGCGATGATGAGGTCGGGCGGCGCGCCGCGTTCGGTCACGCTGTTCATCGCTTCCTCGTGCTTGCTGGCGATCAGCGTCTGCGCGCCCCAGCTGCCGAGCAGCGCGGCCATGCCGTTCACGATGCTCGCTTCGTCGTCGATGACCAGGATGCAACGGCCGCCGAGATCGGCCTGGCTGCGTTCGGTGCGAACTGCGGTGGCGCGTACCACCGGCGCGCGACCCATCGGTACGTCGATGCGGAACACGGTGCCTCGACCGGGGCGCGACGCCAGGCTGACCGGGTGCGACAGCAGCGCCGACAGCCTCTGCACGATGGACAGGCCGAGCCCCAGGCCCTTGCGCCGATCGCGTTCGGCATTGGCCAGCTGTACGAACTCCTCGAAGATGCGGCTCTGGTCGTCCGCTGCGATGCCCATGCCGGTGTCCCATACCTCGAAACGCAACCCGTTGCGGCGCACGCGCGTGCTGACCAGCACGCCGCCCGCCTGCGTGTAGCGCATCGCGTTCGAAATGAGGTTGCGCAGGATGCGTTCGAGCAGCACCGGATCGCTGCGCACCCATGCGGCACGCGAGCGGATGCGGAAGGCCAGGCCGCGATCGAACGCTTCGGGTTCGAAATCCATGCGCAGCCGGTCGAACAGAGCGCTGACCGATACATCGGTGATCTCCGGCTTCACCTTGCCGGCGTCGATCTTCGAAATGTCGAGCAGTTCGTTGAACAGGCCCTCCAGCGCCTCGACCGAACTGCTGATGCTGGTGACCAGATTCGCTACCTCCGGCTCATGCGCCTTGGCCGACAGCGCGGCGGCGAACAGGCCCATCGCGTGCAGCGGCTGGCGCAGATCGTGGCTGGCGGCGGCGAAGAACTGGCTCTTGGCGCGGCTGGCCTGATCGGCGCGGTCACGCGCTTCCGACAGTTCGATGTTCTGCGACTCCAACCGGCGGCTGAGCACCTCGTTGGCATATCGGCTGCGCAGCGCGCGCTCGATCAGCGCGTTGAAGTTCTTGCCGACCCGCCACAGCGCGATCATCAGCACCGACACGATGAAGGCCACCAGCAGGTCGTGCCGGCTGCCCTCCCAGATGTAGCGCGCGATCACCGGCAGCAACGTTGCACCGAGGAAGGTGTAGTAGCTGGGCAGGTGCATCGAGGTCAGGGCGGCCGCAACGCCGCACACCGACACCAGCAGCGACATCAGCACGATCTGCTGTTCCGGCGCTTCCGGGCTGAAGAACAGCCACAGCGTCGAACTCCACAGCACGCCGGAAATGGCTGCGCCGATCAGCCAGTAGGTGCCCCAGCGCGGCGCGCTGGCGGCGTCCGGTGTGGCACGCCTGTACTGGCGCAGCAGCACCAGGCGCGACACCTGGTTGGCCATCGACAGCACGAACCACAGTGCGACCGTCCAGAGCGGGAAGGTGTCATATACCGTCCAGGCGACCAGCAGCGTGCCGAGGATCTGACCACCGAAGGCCGTGCCCAGGTTCGCGTACAGCATCTGGATCTGCGTCGCCACGACCTGGCGGTCGAGCTGGGCCTGTTCGCCCGGCTCCAGCCGCGCGGCCGCGTCGCCGCGCTCGCGCGTCAGCGACTCGATGGTCGTGTCTTCGGGCAGCACGACCGGAGGCGTCATCTGGCTCATGGCGTCGAGCCCGGCGTTCCGAGCTTCAGTCCGATGCGGCTGGCTGCCAGCACCGCCTGCGTGCGGTTGCTGGCGCCGAGTGCCTTCAGGATGGCGGTGATGTGCACCTTGACCGTGCCTTCGGCCAGATTCAGCTCGCGGCAGATTTCCTTGTTCGGCTTGCCCTGCACCATCAGCGTCAGCACTTCCGCCTGACGCTCGGTCAGGCCGATGTCGGACGCGGTCTGCGGCCGTCGCGGCGTCTCTTCCTGACGCGGCGCACCGAGGCCCAGTTCGCCGACGATGGCCTGCCGCGGCACGTAGACACCGCCGGACAGCACCAGACGCAGCGCGCCGAGCAGCACTTCGTTGGTGCTCGATTTCGGAATGAAGCCCATCGCCCCCTCGTCGAGCGCCGCCAGAACCGTGTCCGAGTCGTCGAAACCCGACAGCACGACGATGGGCAGCGCCGGATGTGCGCCGCGGAAGGTCTGCAGCGCGCTCATGCCACGGCAGCCCGGCAGCGTCAGATCGAGCAGGGCGAGGTCGAGATCGGGGTGCTCGTCGGCCAGCCGCAGACCGCCTTCGCAATCGGGCGCGTCGTACAGGCGGATGTCGGCCGCAAGGCCCGGGAGCACGTGGCGCAGCGCTTCGCGTATCAGTGGGTGATCGTCAACGATCAGTATCTTCATGGGAGTCCGGGGCCATCACGTCGTCAGCGCCTGAAAGTGCCTCGCGCATCGGAGACGTCAATAATGGCGGAAAGTGGCGCAACTCGGGACCTGTATTATTACTTTAGTCGTAGTCCGCTTGGATGAACTGCACCGCGAGGGTGCGCAATTACACTCAGGCGGCCCGCCTCCGGCTCACACCGTGCCGAGGCGGAGCACATCGACACGTCATCGGGAGGTTCTGTTTGGGCTGTCTGCTCATCGTCGAAGATCATGCGCTGGTACGCGAGGGCATGGCCCAGACGCTGGCGCGGCTGGGTGCGGAGTGGTGCGTGATCGAGGCGTCCGATGCGGCGCAGGCGCTGGCCGTGATCGACGGCGGTGCCGAGGTCGATCTGGTGCTGACTGACCTGATGCTGCCCGGCATGAACGGCTTTTCTCTGCTCGCCACGCTGCGCGAACGCGATCCGTCGCTGCCGGTCGTGGTGGTGTCCGCGCTGAGCGACAAGGCTACGGTGTCGCGCGCGATGCGCCAGGGCGCCTCGGGATTCGTGTCGAAGGGCGATTCGGGCGACCAGCTGGTGCAGGCGGTCCGCCTGGTACTCGACGGCGGCCTCTATACCCCGCCCGAGCGTCGCCCGCCCAACGCACGGGCCGGACGCACGTCGGCGACCATACGCCCGAGTCCGGCCGACGACTACGGTCTGACACAGGCGCAGACGCGGGTGCTGCACCTGCTTGCCGAGGGGCGTTCCAACCGCGAAATCGCCGAGTCGCTCGGTCTCGCCGAAGGTACGGTCAAGGTGCACGTGACACGCATCTTCAAGGCGATGAAGGTGACGTCCCGTGCGCAGGTGTTGATCGCGCTGGCGCAGCGCGGTACGCGCCGCGAGGGCTGAACGCGGGTCGCATGCAAGGCGCGTCCCGCAGCGACCGGCTCAGTGCGTGGTGGTGCTGCCCATCGTCGCTTCGACGCTGCTCCGTGACTGGGCCGGCAGGGCATGTTCCATCGCGTCCTCGGCGTCGATATCCACCTCTTCGTGGTCGATGCGCAGGATGTCCAGCACCGGTGCAGCGACACGGCGGCAGGCGTTGGCCAGCGGCGACGGCAGGCTGTCCGGGATGCGCTTCTGCAGCAGCTGCTTCGACGACGAAATCGCGAACACCGGTTCCAGGATGCGCGTGCGGTACTGACCGAGCTGGCTCTCGATCAGCTTGTCGGCGGCTTCGCGCGCCCACGGATTGGTTGGCCACTGGGTCGGAATCGCCAGTGCGCGCGGGAAGGTTTCCAGATCCTGCTGCACGGTGCGGATGTCCTCGTGCGAATCGCGGAAGGGCAGCAGCACCAGGTGGGCGAGGCCGTACAGGTGGCGGTCCATTTCGCTGCGGTTGGCGCCGCCGTCGATCACGCCTATCCACTTGTTCAGGCCGCGTATCTTGTCCACCACCTTGGCCAGCGCATCGCGCGAACGCGCGTCGGCAGTGAGATAGCGGCGGCCTTCGGGGTCAAGCGGCTCGCGACCGATGTCGGTCAGCACGCAGACCGAGCGCTGGTTCAGCAGCCCCAGACCCTGACACAGCATGTGTGAAAGCGTGGTCTTGCCGGTGCCGCCCTTGTTGCCGATCACGCAGATGATTTCAGCCATTTCGTGTTCTCCACCTACCGGGGTTCGAGCAACGATTATTCCGCGATCAGGCGTGCGCCATCGGCGGGAACTGCAGCCGAAACCGGTTCTATTTCCGCGACCGGGCGGCCATTCTTGCCGCGTCGTCCGGCAAATGTGTACACATATAGCGCACGGGCGGCCGGGTCGCCGTCGATGACGCGGTCCGCCGCCATGCCAGGAATTTCGAAGCTGTTGGCAATCAGTTGCCCATCCGCCTTCATTTCCAGTGCCGCCTTGCGACCCAGCCTCGGCATCGGCACCGGCGACAGGAAGGCATAGACGATGTCGAACTGCCCGAGCGGCACCGACCACAGATCGTCGCGCCGTATCGTCACATTGGGCAGATGGCGGTTGCGCCAGCGGGCGATCAGCCAGGGCAGTGGCGCGTTCTCGACACCGGTGAAGCGGCAGTCCGGCCGCGACATGGCGAGCCGGCGCAGCAGTTCGCCGGTTCCGCAGCCGAGGTCGACCAGATGGATGGCGCGCTCCTGCGGCAGCGCCTGCAGCAGCGCACGGGCCGTCGCCTGGTTGGTCAGGAACAGCGGCACGCGGCTGCGGAAAGTGGACCAGAACACCGCCGACAGCAGCAGGAAGGCAAACAGATACCAGGCCGGCGCGATGTCCAGCATGCGGGCGCCGACCACCAGCGGTGAGAACAGCAGATGGATCACCACCCACCAGCGCGGCGCCTTGAGAGTCAGCGCGAAGGCGGCGGCGATGCCCGCCTGCATGACGACGATGGCGCCGATACCGGCTGGCGGCGTCACCGTGTAGCGCAGCGCGAACACGGCAACGATCCAGGATACGAGCTGTATGGCGAGGGCGCGGAACAGGTGCATAGCGAGGCCGCCGTGCGGAAAGTCGATGCCCTTACAGTAGCCCAGCCGGCGCCTGCGCAGTCACCGATTAGCGCGCGCAATGGCCCGCATTCCCGCGATTTGGCGTCAGCTGCGGGTGGCTTCTTCCAGCTTGTGCAGCCAGTGCAGCGCGTGGACGCGGTCGCTGCCGCACATCTCCGCCGACGCCTGCAGCCCGCCGCAGCAGGCCGGGCGCTCGGGCGAACCGAAGATGGCACAGCGCAGGTCTTCGGTTAGCTGCACGCAGCGCACGCCCGCTGGCTTGCCATCGGGCATGCCCGGAATCGGGCTGGAGATCGACGGCGCGATGCAGCAGGCGCCGCAGCCGTCCCGGCACCGCAGCGCCTCAGTCATCAAGCGCTTCCAGCAGGCGGCGCACCGGTGCCGGCAAGGCTGCGGAGGTGGCGTCGGCGAGCGGCTGCCAGAGCAGCGACGATTCCGCCGCGAAGGTGTTGCGCGCGTCGACCGCGACGCGCAGGGGCACCAGATGGAGTTCGAAGTGGGTGAAGCCGTGGATCACCGGCGCCATCGCCTGCGCCGCGCGGCCGGAGATGCCGTGCGCTGCCAGCCAGTGCGCCGCTTCGTGCAGCGCGTCGGGCAAGGTCTGCGCCGCCAGTTCGGGCAGGCTGAGTAGGCCGCCCCAGATGCCGTGGCCGGGCCGACGTTCGAGCAGCACCGCGTCGGCCGTCGTCACCAGCAGTGCGTGGCGCAGGCGCTGCGGACGCAGCTTCGCCGGGCGCGGCGCCGGCAGTTCGCGCTGCCGGCCCTGCAGGCGTGCTTCGCAGCGCGCCGCGACCGGACAGGCGTCGCACCGCGGCCGGTTGCGCGTGCACACGGTGGCGCCCAGATCCATCAGCGCCTGCGTATAGACCCCGCCGTCGCGCGTCGGCATCAGCGCGTGCGCCAGTGCCCACATGCGCTGCTCGACTGCGCGCGTTCCCGGGAAGCCCTCGATGCCGAAGACGCGGGCGAACACCCGCTTCACGTTGCCGTCGAGTATCGGTGCATGCGCGCCGAAGCAGAAGGTGGCGATGGCCGATGCGGTCGAGCGGCCGATGCCGGGCAGGCTTTCGATGTCCTCGACCGTGGTGGGAAAGCGGCCGCCGAATCGCGTCATTACCTCGCGCGCGGCGCGGTGCAGGTTGCGCGCGCGGGCGTAGTAGCCAAGGCCGCTCCAGTTCTCCATCACCGACGCTTCGTCGGCGGCCGCCAGTGCGGCCAGCGTCGGAAAGCGCTGGATGAAGCGCCCGTAGTAGCCGATCACCGTCTGCACCTGTGTCTGCTGCAGCATGATTTCCGACACCCAGACGCCGTACGCGTCGCCGGTCTGCCAGGGCAGGTCGTGCCGGCCGTGCAGGCGCTGCCAGCGCACCAGCGTGGCGGCGAAGTCGTCGCCGACGGCTACCTCTGAGGGAGTATTCATGGGCGCGGATTGTAGGCCGTGATGCAAAAGCGGCGATAATCCGTGCTCACTTGCATGCAGCCCGCCCGATGAAGCTTCCCGCCGTCTACGTCCCGCGCCGTCCGGTGCCCGTCTCCGTTCGTCCGCATGGAGCGGGGCGATGAGCAATCCTGCGCACGATAGCCGCAGCTTCCGCGACGCGCTGGGCCTGTTCGCGACCGGGATCACCGTGGTCACGACCCGCGCGCCGAATGGCGAGGCGGTCGGGCTGACCGTCAATTCCTTCAATTCCGTGTCGCTGGAGCCGCCGCTGGTGCTGTGGAGCCTGTCTCTTGGCTCGCCCAGCGAGGCGGCTTTCCGCGCCTGCTCGCATTACGCGGTGCACGTGCTGGGCGAAAGCCAGCAGGCGCTGTCGCGCCAGTTCGCCAGCAGTCGCGAGCAGCGCTTCGCCGGTGTGCAGACGACGGATGGCTTGGGTGGCGCGCCGCTGATCGAAGGCTGCCTGGCGCGCTTCGAGTGTCGCAACGACATCCAGTACGCCGGCGGCGATCACCTCATCTTCGTCGGCCGGGTGGAGCGCTTCGAGCGCAGCGCTGGCGATCCGCTGCTGTATTTCGGCGGCGCCTACCGCGGCATCCGCCAGCCCTGATCACCAGACGTAGCCCAGGCCAAGCAGCAGCGTCGAGTCGGTCGCCTTGCGGCCGGGCGCGGGCGTGCGCTCCCAGTCGGCGTTCAGCTGCGCCGAGGCGGTGATGCCGCCGGCGATCGGCAGGCGCACGCCGGTCTTGGTCCGGATGGTCAGGAAGTCGTCGTCCGACAGGCTCCAGAAGCCGTCCTGGTCGTGGAACAGTTCGGCCCGACGGTCGAACACCCAGTGCGAGGCGCGCACGCCCCAGCCGGCAGCCGGATAGTCCTCGTCCATGCCGGCGACGCGATCCAGATTGACGTGGTCGAGACCGGCACGCAGCGACAGCCGTGTATTGTCGTCGTTGTACAGCTGCCAGCCGTAACCGGCACCGGTCGTGGTCCGCAGCTGGATGTCCTTGAACTTGTCCTGTTCCAGCGACAGCCGCGCATAGATGAAGTTGTCGTCATCGACGAAGTGGTCGTAGTTGCCGTCGAACAGCCACTGCTGCGCGGTTCGCACGCCGCGGTCCTTGCGCCGGTCCACCTTCATGCCCAGCCCCCAGGCGTAGCCCTTGGCGCGCGCATTGAGGCCGGCATCGCCGTACACCCGGTCGTTCTCCGAGTTGCCGCGCACGAAGGCGGCCGACAGGTTCACCCGGCCGCTGTAGCTCACGCCATTACCCGATTGTTCCGGCGTCGGGTTGATGTAGGCGATGTCGTCGCGCGCCACCGGTGCATTGCCGGTCGTACTCGATACCTCGACCTTGTCCGGCGCACTTGGTGACAGCTGCGCCTTGTTGAGCAGGTCGCCGTCGCGGGTCATCACGGTGAGCGCCTCGTCGGTGCGCACGCTGGTGACCTGGTCCCAGCGTACACGTACCTCGCCGGCGTATTCGGTGGCGATGACCAGTTCGTTGCCCGCCTTGCTGACGATGCGCCCGCTGAGTCGGTCACCGTTGGCGAACTGCACCTCGTCGGCGCTGGCGGGGGCGGCGCTGAGCAGCGCCGGCAGGAAGATGGAAAGGCAGTGCGGCAGGCGTCGCAATCGCATGGCGGGTTCTCCCGGATTGTGTGGCGTGCGTGCCGGCGAACAGCGTCGGCCGGCGGCGATGGATGGATCTGGCGATCCGGATGCAGCAGGGGTGAAGCGGCGTACGGAGGTTCTGCGGAGGGGCCAGTCTAGCGGCGGCGATGCGGCGAGGCTGTAGGAAAAGACGAAGGCCCTGAGGAGGGCAGGGCTGGAGCGGGTGATGGGAATCGAACCCACGTATGCAGCTTGGGAAGCTGCCGTTCTACCATTGAACTACACCCGCGCAGCGCTCCACGCTTGCCGGAGCGCTGCGGATTGTACGCCGGATGCGCGTCTACTTCACCTCGATGGTCGCTCGCATGCCGGCTTCAGCCTGCGAGCGCTTCGACATCACGTCGTCGAATTTGCCGGTGCGTATCGGCAGGAACCACCACTCGACGCTGTGGCCGGGCGCCACTTCGATGCGCCGGATCGGGCCGTAGATCTCGGCGACCACCTTGCCGGCGGCGTCCTTGGCGACGACCTTGCGCGTGTAGACGGCATCGGCCAGGCCATTCGAGCCGAAGTAATAGGGTTCGCTGCCGGTGTTGTCGATGCGCAGCGCGTAAAGCCTGCCGGTTTCGAGCGTCAGCGCGTCCGGGGTGAAGCGATGCTGGCCCTTGTCGGCGCCCATCTGGATGGTGACGGTCGTCGGCTCCTGCTTGCTCAGATCGCCGGCGGCGAAGGCGACAGGCGACAGCAGGAAAAGTGCGGTGGCGATGCAGTAGCGGTTCATCGGGCACTCCGTTGCGGGACTGTCGAAAAGAGTCATGCCGGCGCCGTCAGTTCCCGTCCGCTCGCGCGGACGGGAAATCTGGGCAGAGGCCGGACGTGGATCAGAAGTCCCAGCGCACGCCAGCGATCACCTGCCGCGGCCGGTTCACGTGGATGCCATTCACGCGGCTCACGATATAGGTGCGGTCGGTCAGGTTGGCGGCACTGAGGAACAGTGTCATGCCCTGCGGCTTCAGGCGGTAGTTGGCAGATGCGTTGAAGATGGTCTGCGCATCGATCTCCCCCGACTGGCCGTCGGGCAGCGGCGTCTTCGAGTTCAGACCGTCGGTGTATTGCTCGCTGATGTGCTCGACGCCCAGGCGCATGTCGAAGCCCGACGCGTGCTCGTAGCCGATCGCCGCCGCCAGCAGGTGGCGCGGCGCGTAAGGCGTGCGGTTGCCATTGACGTTAACCTCGCCGATCTCGTTGCGCGCGGCGTCATAGACGGTGTTCAGCACGTCGTTCTCGAAGCGCGCCGTCCACAGATGCGTGTACGAGCCCTTCAGGTAGACGTTGTGTGCGCTGCCGTTCATGCGGCCGAAGTCGATGCGGCCGCCCAGCTCCAGGCCTTCCTTGCGGGTTTCGCCGCCGTTGGCGAAGGTCTGGCCGAGGCCGAGTGACTGGCCGGGCACGATCTGGTTCTTGAAGTCGATGCGGAACAGCGTGGCTTCGAGCTGGACGCCCTTGAGCGGCGCCGAACGCATGCCCAGCTCGTAGTTGGTGCTCAGCTCCGGGCTCACCGCCACGTAGTCGGCGTCGAACGGCGACAGCGTGGCGTCCGGGCGCGGCGGCGCGAAGCCGCGATGCACGCCGGCGAACACCGTGGTGTCGGGCAGGCCGAACCAGGTCACGCCGAAACCCGGCAGCACCTTGTCGTTCTTGTCGGACAGGCGGGCATTGACCGGGTTGAAGTCCTCGGTCGAGGCGCTGAAGGTCTGCCGGTACTGTTCGTAGCGCACACCCGGCGTCAGCGACCAGTTGCCGATGTAGAAGGTGTTCTGCACGTAGCCGGACAGCGCGTCGGTCTTGATGCGGAAGTCGTCGCGCAACAGGGTGCCGATCGAATTCTCGCGTGCGGTCGAGAAGGCGCCGTTGTAGCGCTTGCGGCTGACGTCTTCCCAGTGCAGGCGCACGCCCATCACCAGTTCGTTCTGGATGCCGAAGGTGTTGTGCTTAAGGTCCAGCCGAGGCTCGATGCCGAAGGTTTCATAGCTGCGCGGACGCATGTTGTTGCCGCACAGACGGGCGAAGTCCTCGAAGCCGTTCGGCACCGTGTAGTCGATGTTCGCCGGGCAGGCGCCGGACAGCGGCACCGGGTCGCCGTCGCGCAGCGTTTCCAGTTCGTCCTCTTCGGCGATGGCGTCGAGCTGGCGGTAGGAGGCGCGATCCACCTTGCTGTAATACATATTGGTGGTCAGCTTCGCCTCTTCGTTGATCTGGAAGGTGTGCACCGCCTGTGCGGCGTTGCGTTCCAGTTCGAAGCGGTCGTCGCGGAAGGGGTTGGCGTACGGGTCGCGCTCGTAGCGGGCCTGGTCGAGGCCGGCTTCGCCAAACTTCGAGTCCTCCTCGAAGTAGCCGTACTTCAGCATCAGCGTGTTGCGCGCATTCAGGTTCAGCAGCGCCTTGATCGACACGTCCGTCATCTTGTGCTCGTTGCCGCGGCGGGTGCCGTCGCCTTCCTTCTGGCTGGCGCTGAGCAGCACGCCGCCCCAGTCGCCGCCGGTACCGACACTGGCCGACAGGCCGTAGAAGTCGCGGCTGCCGGCCGACGCCTGCACCGAACCCTGGAACTTGCGCGGCACGTCCTGCGTGACAAAGTTGATCACGCCGCCCACCGTCTGCGGGCCGTGCACGATCTGGCCCGAACCCTTGATCACCTCGATGCGGCGGATGCGCTCCAGCGGCGTGTGATAGTGGGTAGTTGGGTCGGCGTAGGGAGCGAGCTGTATCGGGGCGCCGTCCTCCAGCAGCAGCGTGCGGCTGCTGCGGCGCGGGTCGAGGCCGCGCACGCCGATGTTCAGGTTCAGGCCGAAGGCGTCCTCGGCGACGACATGTACGCCCGGTGCTTCGCGTACCGCTTCCATGATCGACAGCGGGCGCTGCGCTTCGAGTTGTTCGGGACCGATCGCATGGACCGAGCCGGGAATGGCTTCGAGGCGGTCGGGCAGGGCTTCGATCACGGTGATCGCGGGCAGCGCGGTCGGGCTGCTCTGGGCGTGGGCTACGCCGCCGATGCAGCCGATCGCCAGCGCGATCAAGGTGGGGGCGGGGCTCCTCGCGATTTTTCTGGTTCTCACGTCTCTGATTCTCCGTTGTCGCGCGCGAACGCCTGCGCATGCGAGTGCGCAGCCGGACGGCACGGGGTGGCTTGTGTTGCGCGCCCGGGCGCACCTTCTTGCGGGTGCATGGACAGACATCGAGCGCGTGGCGACTATGATCAGTAGTGTGCTAATTGTTAAGGGACAAAATCCCGACCTGATCCGGCGCATCCGCCCGGTCCGGCGTGCGCTGCGCTGCAATACCGGTACACTTGTGCGGTGAGCGCACCCACCGTATCCATCCATCTGAACGGCCAGCCGCACCCGATCACGCCCGGGCAGACCGTGGCCGACCTGGTCGCCGCACTGGCGCTGGCCGGCAAGCGCATCGCGGTAGAACGCAACGGTGAAATCGTGCCGCGCGCGTCGCACGCGCAGACCGTGCTGAGCGCTGGCGACCGCCTCGAAATCGTCGTTGCCGTAGGCGGCGGCTGAACCCGGAAGATTCACATGAGCAAGGACATCCTGAAGATTGGTACGCGCGAGTTCTCGTCGCGCCTGCTGGTCGGTACCGGCAAGTACCGCGACTTCGACGAAACCCGTGAGGCGGTCGAGGCCTCTGGCGCCGAAATCATCACCGTCGCCATCCGCCGCACCAATATCGGCCAGGAGCCGGGTCAGCCCAGCCTGCTGGAGGTGCTGCCGCCCGACCGCTACACGCTGCTGCCCAACACGGCCGGCTGCTACACCGCCGACGACGCGGTGCGCACGCTGCGACTGGCGCGCGAACTGCTCGACGGCCACAACCTGGTCAAGCTGGAAGTGCTGGGCGACGCCGACACGCTGTTCCCGGACATGACGCAGACGCTGGCCGCGGCCGAAACACTGGTGCGCGACGGCTTCGACGTGATGGTCTACTGCTCGGACGACCCCATCATGGCCAAACGGCTTGAAGAGATCGGCTGCGTCGCGGTGATGCCGCTGGCCAGCCTGATCGGCTCCGGCATGGGCATCCTGAATCCGTGGAATCTGCGCCTCATCATCGACCACGCGCGCGTGCCGGTCATCGTCGATGCCGGCGTCGGCACCGCGTCGGATGCCGCCATCGCGATGGAGCTGGGCTGCGACGGCGTGCTGATGAACACTGCCATCGCCAAGGCGCAGAACCCGGTGTTGATGGCCAGCGCGATGAAGAAGGGCGTCGAAGCCGGCCGCGAAGCCTTCCTCGCCGGTCGCATGCCGCGCAAGCTTTACAGCGGCGCGCCCAGTTCGCCGACCAGCGGCCTGATCACCGGCTGAACCCACTTCGCGCGGCGCCTGACGCGTCGCGCAGCAGGATTTTTCGCATGAACGACGACAATACGCCGGACACCTCGGAGGGCGCTGACGACGCGCGCCCGCAACGCCACATCCGCAGCTACGTGCTGCGCCAGGGCCGCATGTCGCCCGCCCAGGTGCGCAATATCGAAGAGGGCATGCCGCGCTGGGGCGTTCAGTACGCGCCGCAGGCGATCGACTACGCCGCTGTATTTGGTCGCGCCGCGCCGGTGGTGCTGGAGATCGGCTTCGGCATGGGCTTCACCACGGCCGAGATTGCGGCCGCACGGCCGGACACCGATTTCATCGGCATAGAGGTGCATGGCCCGGGCGTCGGCAACATGTTCAAGCTGATCGCTGAACAGCAACTCGCCAATGTACGTGTCATCCAGCATGACGCGGTCGAGGTGCTGCGCGACATGATTCCCGATGGTTCGCTGGCCGGCGTCCACGTGTATTTTCCCGACCCGTGGCCGAAGAAGCGTCATCTGAAGCGCCGGCTCATCCAGTCGCCGCTGGTCGCCCAGCTCGCCGCCAAGCTTGCGCCCGGCGGCTATCTGCACTGCGCCACCGACATCGAGGACTACGGCCAGCAGATGCTGGACGTGCTGTCCGCCGAACCCTTGCTGGAAAACACCGCCGACGGCTTCGCGCCACGCCCGGACTATCGCCCGCTGACCAAGTTCGAAGCGCGCGGCCTCAGGCTGGGCCACGGCGTGTGGGACGTGATCTTCCGGCGCAGGGGCTGAAGCCGCAGCTGCGGGTCCTCGCACTGCGACGACCCGCAGGCATCCTCAGTCGAGAAATCGCTGCAGCAGCTCGTTCAGGAAGCGGCGTCCGCGCAGCGTCGGTTTCACCCGACCGCTGTCCAGTGCTAGCAGCCCCGCTTCGCGCGCTTCGAGCAGGCGCGGCATCAGCTGTTCCAGCGCAAGGCCGGTGTGACGCGCGAACAGGTCGACATGGAAGCCGTCGTTCAGCCGCGCCGCATTCATCATGAATTCGAAGGGCAGTTCATCGCTGCCGACCATGCGCGACTCCTGCACGAAATCGCCGCGCGCGGCGCCTTCCAGATAGGCGTTCGGATGCTTGTGCCGCATGTCGCGCCGGACGCGGTCGTGGAAGCTCAGCTTGCCGTGGGCGCCGGCGCCGATGCCGAGGTAGTCGCCGAACTGCCAGTAATTCAGGTTGTGCAGGCACTGCTGCCCCGGCCTGGCGAAGGCCGACGTTTCGTAGTGCATGAAACCGGCGTCGGCCAGCCGCGCTTCTATCGCCTCCTGCATGTCGGCTGACACATCGTCGTCCGGCAGCTCCGGCGGGTGTGCGGCGAAGGGGGTGTTCGGTTCCAGCGTCAGGTGATAGCAGGACAGATGGCTCACGCCGGTCGCGAGCGCGGTGTCGAGGTCGGCCAGCGCTTCATTCAGCGTCTGCTGCGGCAGCGCGTACATCAGGTCGATGTTCACCCGCTCGAAGGTGCGCAGCGCGAGGTCGATGGCGCGCCGCGCCTCGCGTGTGTCGTGGATGCGGCCGAGTGCGGCGAGCTGGCGGTCGTCGAAGCTCTGCACGCCGATCGACAGACGGTTCACGCCGGCGTCGTGGAAACCCTTGAAGCGGTCGGCTTCCACCGTGCCCGGATTCGCCTCGAGCGTGATTTCCGCTTCCGGCGACAGATTCACGCGCGCGCGCACCGCGGTGAGCAGGCGATCGAGCGCGTCCGGCGTCATCAGGCTGGGCGTGCCCCCGCCGAAGAAAATGGTCTGTACCCGGCGGCCCCAGATTTCGGGCAGTGACGATTCTAGGTCGGCGATCAGCGCGTCGATGTAGGCGGCTTCGGGAATGCCGTCGCGCACCGTGTGCGAGTTGAAGTCGCAGTACGGGCACTTGCGAACGCACCACGGGAAGTGGATGTACAGCGACAGCGGCGGCGAAACGGTGAACGCCGGCGAGTCCGACGAGGCTGGCGATGTTGCGCCCGCCGACCCCGGCTGCGCGGCGCGCGCCGGCTTCAGCGGGATGACGCGGCTCATGACGGATTCTGCAGCCGGTCGAGCAGATGACGCATCGCCGCCGCGCGGTGCGACAGCGTGTTCTTCAGTTCCGGTGCCAGTTCGGCGGCGGTCTGTTCGAGCGAAGGTACGAAGAAGTGCGGGTCGTAGCCGAAGCCGCCGTCGCCCCGTGCCTGCGCGACGATCTCTCCGTGCCATTCGCCGTCGGCGATCAGCGGCTGCGGGTCGTCGGCCGAGCGCACCAGCACGATGACCGAATAGAAATGCGCGCGGCGGTCGTCCACGCCGTGCAGATCGGCGATCAGCTTGGCATTGTTGGCGAGATCGGATTTCGGCTCGCCGGCGTAGCGCGCCGACAGCACGCCCGGCTTGCCGCCGAGTGCGCTGACGCACAGGCCGGAGTCGTCGGCCAGCGCCGGCAAACTGGTTTCGCGCGCCGCATGGCGCGCCTTGGCCAGCGCGTTCTCGACGAAAGTGGGGTGAGGCTCTTCCGCCTCGCTGACGCCGAGCGAGCCCTGAGTGACCACCTCGATGCCCAGCGGCGCCAGCATGGCCGACAGTTCGCGCAGCTTGCCGGCGTTGTTGCTTGCGAGGACCAGGCGTTCGATTTTCATCAGGGGTCAGATCTCCAGTGCGCGGCGCTGGGCCGCGATCAGGCCGTTGATGCCATTCTCGGCCAGATCCATCAGCGCGTTCAGTTCGCTGCGGGTGAAGGGCACGCCCTCGGCCGTGCCCTGCACTTCGCACAGGCCGCCCGAGGCGGTCATGACGACATTCATGTCGGTGTCGCAGTTCGAATCCTCATCGTAGTCGAGGTCGAGCACCGGCGTGCCTTCATGTATGCCGACCGACACCGCGGCGACCAGTTCGCGCAGCGGGTTGGCGGGCAGCAGCCCCTTCTTCACCAGACCGGTCAGCGCGTCGTGCAGCGCGACGCAGGCGCCGGTGATCGAGGCGCAGCGGGTGCCGCCATCGGCCTGCAGCACGTCGCAGTCCAGCGTGATCTGGCGTTCGCCGAGCGCGGCGAGGTCGGTGACCGAGCGCAGGCTGCGGCCGATCAGACGCTGGATTTCCTGGGTGCGGCCGGTCTGCTTGCCCTTGGCCGCCTCGCGCGCACTGCGTGTGTGGGTGGCGCGCGGCAGCATGCCGTATTCGGCGGTTACCCAGCCCTGGCCCTTGCCGCGCAGGAAGGGCGGCACGCTCTCTTCGACGCTGGCGGTGCACAGCACGCGCGTGTTGCCGATCTCGATCAGCACCGACCCTTCGGCGTGGCAGGTGAAATTACGGGTGATGCGCAGGTCGCGCGCCTGGTCGGGCCGGCGGCCGCTGGGTCGTGTCACGTCATTGTCCCTTCGAGTACTTGTTGATCGCGGAATTGATTTCCGCGATGGCGGATTCGATCGCCGATTCGTCCCACTCCTCGCGCATCGACGCGCGGTCGCCGAAACTTTCGATCACCGTGGTGTGGCGGTCGAGCGGCAGCGTGCGAGTGGTGACTGAGCCGTGCGGCTCGTCGGCGTAGTTGTCGTGCCAGTTGATCGCCACGGTCGTCAGATTGTCGGCGGTCTCTCCACCCGCCGCCTCAGCCTGATCCATCAGCCGCGGCACGGCGGTCATCACGTCCGGATTCTCGAAGGTCTTCAGCAGCACGTCATTGCCCAGCGGGCCCCACACACCATCGCTGCACAGCAGAACGGTGTCGCCGGCCAGCAGCGGCGTCTTGCGCGAATATTCGATCTGCGGCGCGATCGGGCCGCCGAGACAGCTGTAGATGCGGTTGCGGTGCGGGTGCGTCATCGCACCGTCCTCGTCGAGCAGGCCGCGGTCGATCATGCGCTGCACGCGCGAGTGGTCGCGCGTCTGCGTCATCACATGGCCGGCGCGCAGCACATAGAGCCGAGAGTCGCCAGCGTGCGCCCAGTAGGCGACCGAATCCTGGATTACGCAAGCGACACAGGTGGTGCGCGGACCGTCCTCGAGGTCGCGCTCGTCGGCGTAGTCGAGGATGGCGCAATGCGCGTTGGTCAGGCCGCGCGACAGGAACAGGAAGGGGTCGTTCAGCCGCGGCTTGGCTTCGCGCTGGAAGGACTCGACCAGATACTGCACCGCGATCTGCGCCGCTACCTCGCCCTGGAAGTGGCCACCCATGCCGTCGGCCACCACCATCAGCAGTGCGTCGCGCGAGTAGGAGTAGGCCATGCGGTCCTGATTGGACTTGCGCTTGCCGACGCGGCTGTCCTGAAAGATGGTGAATCTCATTTGCTCATCCAGGTGCTGAAGCGGCTGAACTGTGCGCGCACGCGGTTGAGCCAGTGATCGGAAGCGCTTGTGCTGGCGGCAGCGGCGGCGGCGGCCGCCAGTTCCGCCTCTTCGTTCTCGCGGTCCCAGGTGGCCAGCGACCGCTGCAGGGCGAAAACGCTCTGCGGCCGCTTCAGGTGATTGAGCTGCATGCACAGGTCTATCGTTTCGAGCAGCTGCTTCGAGTACTGGCCTATCCAGCGCTCGGAGGCGAGGATGACCGTATCGTTCTCCATGCGCTGGTCGGCCGCCTGCGGCGGTCCGCCCGACAGGCAGGCGTACATGCTGGCGCCGATGCTGTAGATGTCGCTCCACGGGCCGAGCAGGTCGCGGTTGCGGTAGTGCTCGGGGGCGGCAAAGCCGGGCGTGTACATCGGCTTCAGCATCGGCGTGTCGACCATCAGCGTGTTGCGTGCGGCGCCGAAGTCGATCAGTACCGGCGAACCGTTGTTGCGCAGGTAGATGTTCGACGGCTTGATGTCCAGGTGCAGCAGCTTGTGCGAATGCACTTCGCGCAGGCCGTTGAGCAGGCGCGTGAACACGTAGCGGATGAAACTTTCGCGAATCTCGCCGCGGCGACGCGTGATGTAGTCCTGCAGCGTGCGGCCGCGTTCATAGCGCATCACCATGTACACGGTGTCGTTGGCGCGGAAGAAGTTGAGCACGCGCACCACGTTCGGGTGATTCAGCCCGGCCAGCGTGCGCCCTTCCTCGAAGAAGCACTTCATGCCATAGCGGAAGGCCGGCAGGAATTCCTCGGGAATCTTCGGCTGGATATGGCCTTCCTCGCGCAGGGCCAGCGCGTTCGGCAGGTATTCCTTGATCGCGACCGGCGTGTTGTCGCGGTCGTGCGCCAGATAGACGATGGAAAACCCGCCCAGGCTCAATTGGCTGTGGATGCGGTACTGGTCCAGTTCAAAGCCCGGCGGCAGGGCGCAATTGACTTGTGGGGGCATTCTGCGGGCCGCTATGATCCTTGTTTCGGCGCGATTCTGGGCGTTTGCCCACAGGCTGTAAAGCTGCCCGACAGGTGCTGTCGGCAGCGTTTGCACGCGTTGATGACCGATGGATCAACAGGGGAAGAACGCGTGGCAGGCAGCATACACAGCATGACGGGTTTCGCGACGGCTGCAGTCAGTGTCGGCGCAGCGACGCTGAACCTTGAGCTCAGAACCGTTAATTCGCGTTTCCTCGACCTGCATTTCCGGCTGCCCGACGAACTGCGCGTGATCGAGCCCTTGCTGCGCGAGCAGATCACCGGCGCGTTGTCGCGTGGCAAGGTCGATTGCCGTGCCGGTCTGCAGGCGAGCGGCGAATCGGCGCGCGAGCTGGCGCTCAACCCGCAGCTGCTGGCTCAGCTGGTGGCGCTCGAAGCCGGCGTGCGCGCGGCACTGCCGCAGGCCGCCTCGCTGTCGGTCGCCGAGGTGCTGCGCTGGCCCGGCATGCTGGGCGACGACACGATACCGGCCGAGGCGCTGACCGAAGCGGGCGCACGTGCGGTGCGGCAGGCGCTGGCCGACCTCACCGCGTCGCGCAGCCGCGAAGGCGTGCGACTGGCCGGCATGCTGATGGAGCGCGTCACCCGCATGCGCGAACTGGTCGCGCAGGTGACGCCGCGCGTGCCCGAGGTCGTGCGCGAATACCAGGCCAAGCTCGTGCAGAAACTGCAGGAAGCCATAGGCAGCGCGGACGACGAGCGCATCCGCACCGAAGTCGGCCTGTTCGCGGTGCGCATCGATGTCGCCGAGGAACTGAACCGGCTGTCGGCGCATCTCGATGAAGTGGAGCGCATCCTCGCCAAGGGCGGCAGCGCCGGCAAACGGCTCGACTTCCTGATGCAGGAACTGAACCGCGAGGCGAACACGCTGGCCTCGAAGTCGGTCGCACAGGACGTTGGCGGCGTCGCGATGGAGCTCAAGCTGCTGATCGAACAGATGCGCGAGCAGGTACAGAACATCGAGTGAGCCGGCGGGCGGCTCCAGATTCACGCCGGCCTGCCGTTGACGCGGTTCCGGCGTATTTCGTCCTTTTCATTGCAAGACATGGCTAAACGCGGCGTACTTTTCATCGTCAGCGCACCGTCCGGTGCAGGCAAGACCACGCTGGTGCGCGGTCTTCTCGAACGCGATCCGCAGATCGGACTGTCGGTATCGCACACCACGCGGGCGGCGCGTCCGGGCGAGGTGGACGGCGTTGCCTATCACTTCGTCAGCATCGACACCTTCGACGCGATGCGCGCGGCGGGCGACTTCATCGAGTCGGCGCACGTGCACGGCAACTACTACGGCACCTCGCGTCGCTGGCTCGAAGAACGGCTCGATGCGGGCCATGACGTGCTGCTGGAAATCGACTGGCAGGGCGCCCAGCAGGTGCGTGCGCTGTTTCCGGAGGCGGTGAGCATCTTCATCCTGCCGCCGTCCTTCGAGGCGCTGGCGCAGCGCCTGACCGGCCGCGGATCGGACGCGCCGGAGGTGATAGAACGCAGGCTGGCTGCGGCGCGCGAAGAGATCGGTCATCTTCGCGAGTTTGATTTCGTTATAATCAATAACATACTGAGTCAGGCGCTGGACGAAATGGTCACCGTCGCACGCGCTGCGCGGCTACTCCGATCGAGCCAGATGGCCCGGCATCCCGAGTTTTTCCATTCCCTGGGTGTGAATTGATATGGCACGCATTACCGTCGAAGATTGTCTGAAGCGCATTCCGAACCGTTTCCAGTTGACGCTGGTTGCCACCTACCGTGCCCGCCAGCTGTCCGCAGGCAGCACGCCGCAGGTCGATGGCGACAAGGACAAGCCCACTGTCGTCGCGCTGCGTGAAATCGCCGCCGGCAAGGTCGGTCTGGAAATCCTGAACCGAGGCCAGGCCTGATGAGGCCGGGCTGTCAGCGCTGACTTCATGAACCGACCGGTGGACGACCTCATCATGCCCACCCCGGTCGCCCACGTTACGCCTGCACAGCCCATCGTCAGCCTCGCCCCGGCTGACAACGATCCCGACGCCGGTACGCCGGCGCCCCCCTGTTCTACGGTCGCCGATCTCGAACGCCTGATCGCCGACATTTCCACCTATCTGCGCGAAGAAGACGTGCAGCGCGTGCGCGACGCGTACGCGCTGTCGGCCAGCGCGCACGCCGGGCAGTTCCGCATGAGCGGCGAGCCTTACGTGTCGCACCCGCTGGCGGTCGCCGAAATCCTCGCCGGCTGGCAGCTCGATTCGCAGGCGCTGTGCGCGGCGCTGCTGCACGACGTGATGGAAGACACCGCCATCACCAAGGCGGAGATTGCCGAGCGTTTCGGCAAAGTGGTGGCGGAACTGGTCGATGGCGTGTCCAAGCTCGACAAGATCGAGTTCCAGTCGAAGGAAGACGCGCAGGCCGAGAACTTCCGCAAGATGCTGATGGCGATGGCACGCGACGTGCGCGTCATCCTGATCAAGCTGGCCGACCGCACGCACAACATGCGCACGCTGGGTTCGATGCGGCCGGACAAGCAGCGCCGCATCGCCCGCGAAACGCTGGAAATCCACGCCCCGATCGCCAACCGCCTCGGCCTGCACGCCGTGTACCGCGAACTGCAGGACATGTCCTTCCACGCGATGCACCCGATGCGCTACCGCGTGCTGGAGCGCGCGATGAAGTCGGCGCGCGGCAACCGGCGCGAGGTTGTGGGCAAGATCACCGAAGCGATCCGCACCCGTCTGCCGGAGCGCGGCATCGACGCCGACGTGTTCGGCCGCGAGAAGAGCCTGTATTCGATCTTCCGCAAGATGCGCGACAAGCACCTGACCTTTTCGCAGGTGCTCGACATCTACGGTTTCCGCGTCGTGGTGAAGGACGTGGCGGCCTGCTATCTGGCCCTCGGCGCGCTGCATGCGCTGTACAAGCCGGTGCCGGGCAAGTTCAAGGACTACATCGCGATCCCGAAGGCCAACGGCTACCAGTCGCTGCACACCACGCTGATCGGCCCCTTCGGTACGCCGGTCGAGGTGCAGATCCGCACCGCCGAAATGCACCAGATCGCGCAGAACGGCGTGGCGTCGCACTGGTTGTACAAGGACAGCGAACAGTCGCTCGACGACCTGCAGGCCAACACCCACCGCTGGCTGCAGTCGCTGCTCGAACTGCAGAGCTCGGCGCCCGATTCGGCCGAGTTCCTCGAACACGTGAAGATCGACCTGTTCCCGGGCGAGGTGTACGTGTTTACGCCCAAGGGCAAGATCATGTCGCTGCCGCGCGGCGCGACCGCGGTCGACTTCGCCTACGCGGTGCATACCGACGTCGGCCATTGTTGTGTGGCCTGTCGCATCAACCAGGAACTGATGCCGCTGCGCAGCGAGTTGAGCAGCGGAGACCAGGTCGAAATCATCACCGCCTCGCACCCGAACCCGAACCCGGCCTGGCTGGGTTACGTGAAGACCGGCAAGGCGCGCGCGCAGATCCGCCACTTCCTGAAGACCATGCAGGTCGAGGAGTCGGCACAGCTGGGCGAGCGGCTGCTGACCCAGGCGCTGCGCCAGTTCGGTGTCACGCCGGACGAGATCGGTGACGCCTCGTGGGCGCAATGGCTGGAGACAGCCGAAGTGAAAAGCCGCAAGGAGGCGCTTGCAGACATCGGCCAGGGCAAGAGCTCGGCCACCTTTGTCGCGCGCAGCCTGCTCAAGCTGCAGACCGCCAGCGAGCAGCAGGGTACGCCGCTGCCGGCGCCGGAGAGCGCGCTGCTGATCCGCGGTTCCGAAGGCATGGCGGTGCAGATCGCACGCTGCTGCCAGCCGATACCGGGCGACCCGATCGTCGGTCAGCTGCGTGTCGGTTCCGGCCTGATGATCCACGCGCACGACTGCCCGACGCTGCGTCGCAACCGCAAGGACGGTGACCAGTGGGTCGACGTCGAGTGGGAGCGCGACAGCAGCCGCGTGTTCGAAGTCGGCATCCGCGTCATCGCGGCGAACCGCCCCGGCGTGCTGGCCAAGGTCGCTTTCGAGATCGCCGAATGCGGCGCCAACATCCAGAATGTCGGCATGGAAGAGGACGGCAGCCTCTACACACAGATCCACTTCACGCTGCAGGTCAGTGATCGCGTCCATCTGGCGCGCATCATGAAGGGCCTGCGCCGCGTGCCGGAGGTCGTGCGCATCGCCCGCGTGCGGGCCTGCGACAAGACCGACGAATCGCGCGGCAAGACACATTGAGTCGTTTCCAACGGAGTTTCAATTGGCTGATTACGAATCCGATCACACGCGCTTCATGCGCGAATACCTCGAAAAGCACCCGGAGCAGATCGAAGAGCAGCGCCGCGGCCGTGCGCTGTGGTGGGACAAGCCGCAGGACTTCGAAGCGCAGCGCCGCTTCAACGAGGCACGCGTCGCGCAGAAGCCCTACCCCTACCAGACCGATCTGACGCCCACCGACGCGCACTGAAGCCGCGGCGTCCTTTTTCTGGCTGCCCCGTGCGCTGCGCCGCTGAGCCGGCGCGCAGGGTGGCGACCATCGCATGAGCGTGTTCGATCAGCCGCTGGCCATCGTCGACCTGGAAACGACAGGGGGCGACCCGCGCGCCGACCGTGTGACCGAGGTCGGCGTCGTGCTGATAGACGGGCCGCAGCGGCGCGAGTGGTCCAGCCTGGTCAATCCGGGCGTGTCGATTCCGCTGTCCATCCAGCGCTTCACCGGCATCACCGACGGCATGGTCGCCGGTGCGCCGCGCTTCGCTGAGATCGCGGAGGAACTGGCGGCGCTGCTGCACGACCGCCTGTTCGTGGCGCATAACGCGCGCTTCGACCACGGCTTCCTGCGCAACGAGTTCGCCCGCGTCGGTCTGAATTTCGCGCCGCGCGTGCTGTGCTCGGTCAAGCTGTCGCGCGCTCTCTATCCGCACTTTCCGCGCCACGGGCTAGACGCGCTGATGGAGCGCTTCGGGCTGGTCTGCGACGCCCGCCACCGCGCCATCGGTGACGCGCGACTGGTGCGCGATTTTCTCGACATCGTCGCGCGCGACTTTCCGCCGGCGGTGATCGGTCCGGCGATGGAGAAGGCCGGGCGCACCGCCGCCGCGCCGCCCGGCATGACACCGGGTGCGCTCGACGACGTGCCGGAGGCGCCGGGCGTCTATCTGTTCTACGGTGCGGCGCCGGAGTCGACCGACCTGCTGCCGGCGCCGGCAGAGCTGCCGCTCTACATCGGCAAGAGCCGTAACCTGCGTTCGCGCGTGCTGGCGCACTTCACCGGTTCGCACAAGGGCGGGCAGGCGGCGCGCATGCTGCGCGAAACGAAGCGCGTCGATTGGGTCGAAACGGCGGGAGAGCTGGGGGCACTGCTGCTCGAAGCGAAACTGGTGAAGCAGTTGCAGCCGCTGTACAACAAGCAGTTGCGCGCCGGCGGACCCGCGGTGGCACTGGCGCTGCGCGGCGGCCCCGGTAACGAGGTGGCGGCTGGCGAAGCGGCGCTGACGCTGGTCGATCTAGACCGCGTCACGCCGCGTCAGCTGGCGGGACTGTACGGTCCCTTCCGCTCGCGCCGCGACTGTCTGACCACGCTGCGCGAACTCGCGACAGCCTGGCAGCTGTGTCCGAAGCGCATCGGTCTGCAGGGCTACGAGCGGCGTACCGCCGCCTGCGTCAATGTGCAGATCAAGCGCTGCCGCGGTGTCTGCTGCGGTCGCGAAGACCCGCGGCAGCACGATATGCGGCTGATGAGTGCACTCGACGGCCTGCGCATGCCCGACTGGCCGTGGCCGGACGCCGTGGCGGTGCGCGAGCGCCGTCCGGGCGCCGAGCGTGGCGACCGGCACTGGCTGGCGCACTGGTGCTATCTGGGCAGCGCGCCGGAGGGCAGTGACGACGCGGCGCCGTTGCAGCGCGACGCGCGCTTCGATTATGACCACTACCGCATCCTGCGCCGTCATCTCGACGGACTGCCGGCCGACGCGGTCGAGGCCGTCTAGGATTTGTCGGGCGGATTTACCAGAGATTGCCGCAGCTGGCTTGCCGACATCGGGCGCGCAAACAGATAACCCTGACCCTCCGAACACCCGAGCCGCAGCAGCAGTTCAGCCTGTTCCGACAGCTCGATGCCTTCGGCGATGGTGGTCATGCGCAGCGAGCGGCCCAGCGCCAGCATGGCCTCTATCATTGCACGGGCGTCGTCGCTCTCTGTCAGGTCGATGATGAATGAACGGTCAATCTTGATGCGGTCTATCGGCAGGCCGCGCAGTACGCTCAGCGACGAGTAGCCGGTGCCGAAGTCGTCGATGCTGATCGAGACGCCCAGACGTTTCAGCGCGTCGAGTATGCCGGCGCTGTGTTCGATCACCTGCAGCGTGGACTCGGTGATTTCGAGTTCCAGCGATTCGGCCGGGAAGCCTGTTTCGGTCAGCACCTCCAGCACGTGGGCGACGAAATCCTCGCGCATGAACTGCCTGACCGACACGTTGACGGCGAGGCGCATCTGTCGCCCGTCGTTGTCCGGCAGGCCGACGATGTCATGGCAGGCGCGGCGCAGCACCCACATGCCCAGCGTTTCAATGATGCCGCTCTCTTCGGCGACCGGAATGAAGCGGGCCGGCGAAATCATGCCCAGTTCCGGATGCGGCCAGCGCACCAGCGCCTCGACGCCGATCACGTGCGCGTCGGACAGCCGGAGCTGGGGCTGGTAGTGCACCTCCAGCGCGTCGTTCTCGATCGCGCGACGCAGGCCCTGCTCCATATGCATGCGTTCCTGTGTGCGCTCCGACATGTCGGTCGTGAAGAACTGATAGCGGTTGCGTCCTTGCGACTTGGCCGAGTACATCGCGATGTCGGCCGCGCGCATCAGCACGTTGCGGTCGGTGCCGTGATCGGGGAACACCGCGATGCCTATGCTGCCGGTGATGCGTATCTGCTCGCCACCGAGGTCGAACGGGTCACGCAGCGCACCCAGCAGCTTCATCGCCAGATGCGAGGCGTCTTCAGGCTGTGCGCTGCCGGTGAGCACGACGAATTCGTCGCCGCCGAGGCGGGCCAGCGTGTCGCTGCGGCGCAGCGCCTCACGCAGCCGGACCGACACCGCGCGCAGCAACTCGTCGCCGACGCCATGGCCCAGCGTGTCGTTCACACCCTTGAAGCTGTCGAGGTCGAGGAAGAGCAGGATGCAGCGTTGCTGCGCACGACGTGCCTGTTCGATGGCGCGCTCGAAACGGTCGTCGAACAGCAGGCGGTTGGGCAGGCCGGTCAGCGCGTCGTGATGCGCCAGATGATTCAGCTTCTCCTCTGCCTGATGGATGGCGCTGAAATCGGAGAAGGCGGCGACGAAATGGGTGACCGTGCCGTTGTCGTTGCGCACGGCGCTGATGCTTTCCCAGGCAGGGAAGCTGTCGCCAGACGCGCGTTGGCACAGCACCTCGCCCTGCCAGTAGCCGGTGCCCGAGGGGGCGGCCAGCGCCGCATAGAAATTGTCGCCGTGGCCGGTTCCCAGCACTGCGTCAGGGTCGAGGCCGAGTACCTGGGTTTCGTCGTGCCCAGTGATGCGTGTGTAGGCGGCATTGACCGCGACGATGCGCCGACGCGCGTCTGCGATCACGATGGCTTCGGCCGTGGTGTGGAACACGACGCTGGACTGGCGCAGGCGCTCCTCGTCGCGCCGGCGTTGCGTCACGTCCTGCAGGATGCCGACGATGCGCCGCTCGCCCGCCGGGTCGCCATAAGCGCGCGCGTGCGCTTCCAGATTGCGTGCGCCACCATTGCCTACGGTACGGAATTCGATGCGCACCGGATCGCCGCGCTGCAGTGCCGCGTTCAGCGCCGCCGACACGCGCTCGCGATCGCCGGCATCGACGCGCGACAGGAAGAGGCTCCACGACTCGTCCAGCGGGACCGGGCGGTCGCCGAACAGGCTGCGCAAGTGTCCGTCGCCGTGCAGCTGCATCGAATCGCCCTGCCACTCGATCACGCCGAGCGAGGCGGCATCGAGCGCCTGCTTGAACAGCTGTTCGCTGCGCTCCACGAGCACCTCGACCTCGCGACGCGCCAGCGCCATCTGTATCGTCGCGTGCAGCTCGCGTGCCTCGCACGGCTTGACCAGATAGCCGAAGGGTCGACATTCGAGTGCGCGGCGCAGCGTGTCGTCCTCGGCGTAGGCGGTCAGGAAGACAACCGGCACGCGATGCTGCGACTGGATCTGCAGTGCCGCGTCGATGCCGTCGAGCGGGCCTTCAAGGTGGATGTCCATCAGCACCAGATCGGGCGCCACCTCGCCGACCTTGCGCACCGCCTGCTCGCCGCTGGCCAGCACCGCGCCCACCTTGTAGCCGAAGGACTGCAGCTGGTTCTTCAGGTCGAAAGCGATCACGCGTTCGTCCTCGACCAGCATCAGATTGATCGGGAGCGGTGCGTTCATGTCGTACCTCGTGCGGGAAGGGCGGCCGGAAAGGTGATGAGATAGCTGGCGCCGCCGTCGCGCACCATCTGCAGTTCGCCGTGCAGCTGATCTATCAGCAAGGGCACCAGCTGCAGGCCGAGCGACTTCACGGCGTCGAAGTCGAAACCCGCCGGCAGGCCGACACCGTTGTCGCGCACGCCCAGCGTCAGCCGCTCGTCGCAGCTGTGCAGCGAAATGGTGATGATGCCGGTGCGCTGGGCGGGGAAGGCGTGCTTGAAGGCATTGGTGACCAGTTCGTTCACCACCAGCCCGCACGGGATGGCGCGTTCAAGATCGAGGTACACCGGCTGCCCCGGGCGTTCCAGCTGCAGCTCGACGCCACTCGCGCTGCTGCGATAGGCACCGCGCAGCAACTGGGCCAGACGGTCGAGGTAGTCGCCGAGGTCCATGCGCGAGAAGTCCTTGCGCTCGTACAGCAGCTGATGAGTCAGTGCCATTGCCCGTACGCGGTTCTGGCTCTCGTTCAGGATGTCGCGCACGCGCGGGTCGTCGACATTGTTCGCCTGCAGATTGAGCAGGCTGGTGATGACCTGCAGATTGTTCTTCACCCGGTGGTGTACTTCGTTGAGCAGCACCGTCTTTTCCTGCAGCGCCTGCTCCAGCACCTGCTGCGCGCGACGTCGCTCGGTGATATCGACGATGGATGCCAGCACCATGACACCTTCGCCGGTGTCCATCGGATTCAGACCGATCTCGACCGGGAATTCGCTGCCGTCGGCGCGGCAGGCGAACAGGTCACGACCGCCACCCATCGGTCGTGGGCTGGGTGATGAAAGGAAGCTGTGGCGGAAGTCGGCGTGGTGAGTACGTGCGGCCGACGGCACCAGCATGTCGACCGAGCGGCCTATCAGTTCGGTGCGCGGGTAGCCGAACAGCCTTTCGGTCTGCTCGTTGACCAGCACCATCATGCCGCGGCCATCGACCAGCACCATCGCGCTGGGGGCGTACTCGACGACGCGGCGGAAGGCGTCGTCGTTCATCTGCGGCATCGGCGGGGCATCGTGCGCCGCTGTGCCATCGGTACGGATATCCATCGGCCATCCTCCGTGAGCCCGCGCTGGTTTCGGGCTCATTCATTCTGGATGGCCGCGTGCATCAAGACAAGGTCGTGTTGCCCTTCGTTTCGATTGCACAAAAACAAAAGCCCCTGCGGCTGGCAGGGGCTTTGGCTGTGGCTTTGCGCCGCAATCAGGCTTCCGGGTCGTACATGCAGTGCTTGATCTTGTGGCGGTTGGCGATCAGCTCGTCGATCGTCGGCTTGCCGGTCATCGCACGCTGTATCGCGATCTTGGTTGCTTCGTAATTGGTGCGGTACAGATCCTTCATGTCCAGGTTGGGGTCCTTGACCGCATTCGGGTCCAGCCACACCAGGTCGATGATGACCAGTTCGTCCACCAGTTCCTTCGGGATGATGCCTTCCGACACGCAGTCGACGACCGCGTCGGCGGTGGCGGACTGCACCACGCCGCCGAGCAGCTCGACGGTGCGCGAATTCTTGATCGTGACCTTGGGCACCATCATGGTGGCCGGCTTGGCCATCTGGTTGCAGTCGCGCACGGCCAGCATGCGGGTGTGACCGGCGGTCTGGCCCATCATCTGGGCGAAGGCCTGGCCGACCGGGCCGTCGATCGAGCCGATGACGATTTCCGGCATGGCGTCGGTGTATTGACCTTCCTTGGCGAAGACGGTGGCTTCACCGACCTTCATCACGATACGTTCGGACATGGTTCGATTCCTTTTGACAGTGTTCTCAATTCGTTGGCGCGCAAGGCTCAGCCGCCGCGAAGTTTAGCGCGCATGCGGTCGATTTCACGCCGCTGCGTCTTCGTCGGCCGTCCGTGCAGCATGTGTGACGGTTCCGGAGCAAGTCGGCGCCGTTCACGTTCCGCTTCGCGCCGCGCAATGCTGTCGGCGGTCTCTTCGTAAAGCTTGCGCGCCTCTTCGGCCGGGCCGCGTTTGCCGGACAGCGCCTGCACGATCACCGTGTAGCGCACTTCGCCGGTCTGGATGTCCAGCCGGTCGCCGATGCGTACCTCGCGCGACGGCTTGGCGCGCGCCTCGTTCAGCTGGATGCGGCCGGCGTCGATGGCGTCGGAGGCCAGCGTGCGCGTCTTGAAGAAGCGCGCCGCCCACAGCCACTTGTCGAGCCGCAGCCGTTCGCGCGCGGCGTCGTCCTCGTGGCTCACGGCAGCAGGCGTTCGCCGGCGTAGAGGTCGGCGATGCGCTCGCGCGCGCGGATCAGGTGCACCTTGTCGCCATCGACCATCACTTCGGCGGCGCGCGGCCGCGTGTTGTAGTTCGAGCTCATGGTCATGCCGTAGGCGCCGGCCGAGAAGATGGCGACCAGGTCTTCCGGTTCGACCGCCAGTTCGCGTGCGCGGCCGAGGAAGTCGCCGCTTTCGCACACCGGGCCGACCACGTCGTAGGTGTCCGCCTTGGCGCGCGGCCGCACTTCGGCGATGCGGTGAAAGGCGTCGTACAGCGCCGGGCGGGCGAGGTCGTTCATCGCCGCATCGATGATGGCGAAGTTGCGCTCCTCACCGCGCTTCAGGTACTCGATCTTGGACAGCAGTACGCCGGCGTTGCCGACCAGCGAGCGGCCGGGTTCGAGCAGCAGTCGCTCCTTGCGGCCGGCCAGCACCGCCAGCAGTGGCGCCAGGTAGTCGCGTGTCGCCGGTACGTCCTCGTCGTCGTAGCGAATGCCGAGGCCGCCGCCGAGGTCGAGGTGGCGCAGTTCGATGCCGTCGCGGTTCAGTGCTTCGGCCAGCGCGACCACCTTGGCGGCCGCTTCGGCCACCGGCGCCGGGTCCAGCAGCTGCGAGCCGATGTGGCAGGCGATGCCGCGGATCTCGAGCTGCGGCAGCTTCGCCGCGTCGAGGTAGATGCGGTGTGCGTCGGCGATGGGCACGCCGAACTTGTTGCACTTCAGGCCGGTGGAGATATAGGGGTGGGTCTTCGGGTCGACGTCCGGATTCACGCGCAGCGCGATCGGCGCGCGCTTGCCGAGGCTGCCGGCCACTTCGGCCAGTCGGTGCAGTTCGGCTTCCGATTCGACGTTGAAGCAGTAGATGCCGTGCGTCAGCGCGGCGCGCATTTCGTCGCGCGTCTTGCCGACGCCGGAGAACACCACCTTGCCCGGCTCGCCGCCCGCCGCGATCACGCGCGCCAGCTCGCCGCCGGACACGATGTCGAAGCCGGTGCCCAGCCGCGCGAACACATTCATGATGGCCAGGTTGGAATTCGACTTCACCGCGTAGCACAGCATGGCGTCGCGGCCGGACAATGCTTCGGCGTAGGCAGCGTGCGCCTCGGTCAGCGCCGCACGGCTGTATACGAAGGTGGGCGTGCCGTACTCGGCGGCAATGCGCTCGAGTGCGACGCCTTCGGCGTACAGCGCGCCGTCGCGGGTTTCGAAATGCTTCATTGCTTGTCGGCCTTGTTAGTATCTTGCGGAGCAGGTGCGGGCGCGGGCTTCGCGGCCGCCGGCTGGGCGCCCTGCTTGGGCGGCAGCGTCAACGGTCCCTTGGTGCCGCAGGCAGCGAGCGTCAGGGTCAGTGCGGCGATGCGCACGAGCGGGCTGGAAAACATGTCGGATGGCCGGAATATGAACGAGAGTGAATTTAACAAATTGGCCGATGCGACGCTGGCTGCAATCGAGCAGGCCATCGAGCACAGCGGCGCCGGAATCGACTACGAACTGCAGGCCGGCGGCGTGCTGGAACTGGAGTTCGAAGACGGTTCCAAAATGGTGATCAACCGGCACGGCGTCGCGCAGGAAATCTGGGTGGCGGCGCGGTCCGGCGGCTTCCACTTCCGTGCCGACGGGGACCGATGGATAGGCACGCGCGACGGCAAGGAACTGATTCAGGCACTGGAAGAACTGCTCAGCCAGCAGGCAGGCGAGCCGGTGAAGCTGCGCGGCTGAGGGTTTCCGGCACCGTCAGCCGCGACTCGCTCGGTACGATGTGGCCGGTCGGCGAGCGCGGCGGCGTCGGAATCGGTGCCGGCGACTGCGGTGGCGGGCCGGGCTGCAACTCGCCCTCCGAAGCCGGCGTTTCCGGCTCTTCCGGCAGCGACTCGGGCGGCGGTGGCAGGTGTTCCTGGTACATCAGGTCGGTGCGCGGGTTGCCCTTGCTGTCCTCGCCGGCATCGATGCTGATCAGACCGTCGGGCAGCGGCAGCCGCTGTTCGGGCACGTCCTTCAGTGCGTGGCGCATGTAATCCACCCACATCGGCAGCGCTGCCGAACCACCGGTTTCGCCACGACCCAGGGTGCGCGGGTTGTCGAAACCTATCCAGGCGACCGTGACGCGCGAGGGCTGGTAGCCGCAGAACCAGGCGTCGAGATAGTCGTTGGTGGTGCCCGTCTTGCCGGCGAGGTCGCCGCGCTTGAGGGCCAGCGCGCGGGTGGCGGTTCCGCGGCGCACGACGTCCTGCATCATGCTGTCCATCAAGTAGGCGTTGCGCGCGTCGATGACGCGCAAACCCTCGTCGCCAGCCTTGCGCGGCGTGAAGCGCGCCAGCACGCGTCCCTCGCTGTCGGTGATCTCGCTCACCACGTAGGGCTCGACCCGGTAGCCGCCGTTGGCGAACACGGCATAGGCGGACGCCATCTGCCACGGGGTGACCGACCCGGCGCCGAGCGCCATCGTCAGGTAGGGCGGGTGGCGCGCGGCATCGAATCCGAAGCGTGAAACGTAGTCCTGCGCGTAACGCGGGCCGATCGAGCGCAGCATGCGGATCGACACCATGTTCTTCGACTTCGCCAGTGCGGTGCGCAGCGAGATCGGGCCGTCGTACTTGCCGTCGTAGTTCTTCGGCTGCCAGCTCTGGCTGCCGGTTTCGCCGGCCGACACCACCAGTGGCGTGTCCTCTTCCACGGTGGCCGGCCCGTAACCCTTCTCCAGCGCCGCCGAGTAGATGAAGGGCTTGAACGCCGAGCCCGGCTGACGCCAGCCCTGAGTGACGTGGTTGAACTTGCTGCGATTGAAGTCGAAACCGCCGACCAGTGCGCGCACAGCGCCGTCGTCGCTGTCGATGGCGACCAGCGCCGCCTCGACCTCGGGCATCTGCGCCAGCGTCCAGCCGAGCTTGGCGTCCTGCATCACGCGCACGACCGCGCCGCGCCGCAGCTTGCGGGCCGGCGGCGCCTTGTCGTCCAGCATCGCCTTGGCGAACTTGATCGCGTCCGCGCCCAGGTTGAGCACTTCGCCGCCGCGCTTGTAGACCTTCACCGCGGTCGGACTGGCAGCGAGCACCACCGCAGCGTGCAGGCCCACCGCGTCCGGCACGTCCTGCAGCAGATCGTCGAGCAGTTCGTCGTCGTCGGCGCCGACCGCCTTCATGTCGACGAAGGATTCCGCGCCGCGATAGCCGTGCCGGCGGTCGTAGTCGAATACGCCCTTGCGGACGGCCTCGATCGCGGCGTCCTGGTCGGCGCGCCGTATCGTCGTGACCACGCGCAGGCCGATCGAGTAGGCGTTCTCGCCGAAGCGCTCGACCGCCATCTGGCGCGCCATTTCGGCAACGAAATCCGCCGGCTTCGGCCCGCTGGCGGTGCTGCCGCTGTCGCGACGCACGACCAGCTCTTCCTCGACCGCGCGAGCGCGCGTCGCTTCGTCGATGTAGCCCAGCTCCTGCATGCGCCGCAGCACGTAGGACTGGCGCAGTGCTGCGCGCTTCGGGTTCACCACCGGGTTGTACTTGGAAGGCGCTTTCGGCAGGCCGGCGAGCATCGCTGCTTCGGCGACGCTAATGTCCTTCAGGTTTTTGCCGAAATAGGCTCTGGAAGCGGCAGCAAAACCGTAGGCGCGCTGACCGAGATAGATCTGGTTGATGTAGAGCTGGAGTATCTGGTCTTTTGTCAGGCTGTTCTCGATTTTGAACGCCATCAGGGCTTCATAGACTTTCCGGCGCAGGGTGCGTTCGCTCGACAGGAAGAAGTTGCGCGCCACCTGCATGGTGATGGTGCTGGCGCCCTGGCTGCGTCCGCCGCTGGTCAGATTGGCGAGTGCGGCGCGGGCAATGCCCATGTAGTCGATGCCCGAGTGCTGGTAGAAGCGCTCGTCCTCGGCGGCAATGATGGCGTGCTTGAGCGCATCCGGCACCTGCTCGATCGGCACGACCGAGCGGCGTTCTTCGCCGAATTCGCCGATCAGCTGCCCGTCGGCGTTGTAGACGCGGAGCGGGATCTTCGGCCGGTAGTCGGTCAGGATGTCCAGCGACGGCAGCTGCGGGTAGGCGAGCAGTACGACGATCAGCGCGAGGGCCGCGCCGATCAGTGCGAGGCCGGTGAGGGCGGTCAACGGGTAGAGCAGCCAGCGGAATTTGGAGAGCAAGACGATGGGTTTCCGGAGGGGGTTTGAGGCCGAAAGTATAGCCGGCCGACCGTGTGAAGCTTCTCGTTACGCCTACCCAAAATTTGTTTACTTGTCGATACCTTGCTGCTAGCATCTTAATGTAATTTGTGCGTATTGGGCCTAATTCACTGTCTTAAAAGGAAAAAGCTTGGCTTTCGACCTGTCGGTATTTAACCCGGGAGCGCGTCCCCTGATGGGGCTTGACGTGTCGTCCTCGGCGGTCAAGCTGGTCGAGCTGTCCCGGACAGCGAAGGGCGAGCACCGCATCGAGCGCTACGCCATCGAGAACCTCCCGCGCGATTCGGTGGTGGATGGCAACATCGCCAAGCTCGAAGACGTCGCCGACGCCGTGCGTCGGGCGTGGAAGCGCATGGGCACGTCGACGCGCAATGTCGCGCTGGCCTTGCCGGCTGCGGCCGTCATCACGAAAAAGATCATCGTTCCGGCCAATCAGCGCGAGCAGGAGCTCGAAGTGCTGGTGGAGTCGGAAGCCAATCAGTACATCCCCTTTCAGCTCGACGAGGTGAATCTCGATTTCCAGGTCGTCGGCCCGGCGCCCGGCAATCCGGACGAGGTCGAGGTGCTGATCGCCGCCTCGCGCAAGGAAAAGGTCGAGGACCGCGTCGCGGTGGCTGAAGCAGCAGGGTTGCGCGCCGTCGTGGTCGACGTCGAGTCCTACGCGGCACAGGCCGCATTCGAACTGGTCGAGAAGCAGCTGCCGGACGGCGGCAAGGACACCAACATCGTGCTGGTCG
This sequence comes from Methyloversatilis sp. MC4-4, assembly GCF_049843555.1. Taxonomy (GTDB): domain Bacteria; phylum Pseudomonadota; class Gammaproteobacteria; order Burkholderiales; family Rhodocyclaceae; genus Methyloversatilis; species Methyloversatilis discipulorum_B. The sequence continues at coordinate 595,470 of NZ_JBBHZK010000003.1, read as the reverse complement.
ACGTCGGCGCCAACGTGATGAACGTGATCATCCTGCGCAATGACCAGCCGGTGTATTCCCGCGAGCAGGCATTCGGCGGCTACCAGCTGACGCAGGACATCATGCGCAACTACGGCATGAGCCCGGAAGAGGCCGAAGCCGCAAAGCGCACCAACACGCTGCCGGAGAATTACGAGAACGACCTGCTGCGCCCCTTCATGGACAACCTTGCGCTCGAGGTGTCGCGCGCGCTGCAGTTCTTCTTCACCTCGACGCAGTACAACAGCGTCGACCATATCGTGCTGGCCGGCGGGTGCTCGGTGATCCCCGGTCTGGACGAGGTGGTTGCCAACCGCACCCAGGTCGAAACCCGTATCGCGAACCCCTTTGTCGACATGCAGCTGTCGCAGACGGTCACCGCCAAGCGACTCAGTCAGGACGCACCTTCGCTGCTGGTGGCCTGCGGTCTCGCGCTCAGGAGGTTCGACGCATGATACGCATCAACCTTCTTCCCCATCGCGAGGAGAAGCGCAAGGCGCGGCGCCAGCAGTTCTATGCGCTGACCGGCCTGACGCTGGTGCTCGGCGGACTCATCGTGGCGCTCGGCAACGGCATCATCAGCGGTTACGTGTCGGCCCAGGACGAGAAGAACGCCTTCCTGAAGACCGAAATCGCTGCGCTCGACAAGTCGATCGACGAGATCAAGCGGCTGCGCGAGCAGACCGACGCGCTGTTGCAGCGCAAGCGGGTGATCGAGTCGCTGCAGGGCAACCGGTCGGAGGCGGTCGGCCTGTTCAACGAACTCGCGAAGAACGTGCCGGAAGGCGTCTATATCAAGAAGGTTTCGCAGCAGGCGAACAAGATCAATCTGGTCGGGTACGCGCAATCGAACGCGCGGGTGTCCAGCCTGATGCGGAATCTGGAATCGTCGCCGCTGCTCGAGCGCCCGACCCTCATCGAAATCAAGGGCGCCACCGTCGACAAGCGCCGCATGAACGAATTCAGCCTTGATCTGTTCATCACGCGCGCAGTGGACGAGGCCGACAGCAAGACGACGAAGGGGCGCAAGACATGAAGCAGATCCAGATGCCCCAGGTCGATTTCACGCGCATCGCTGACGATTTCAAGAATCTCGACCCGAAGGACGTCGGCAACTGGGCCACCGCGCCGAAGGCTGCGGTCCTGCTGGGTGTCCTGGTCGCAACGCTGGCCGCGGGCTGGTGGTTCCTGTGGGATCCGCTGCGCGTCGAGCTCGAACAGAAGCGACTCGAGGAACAGACGCTGAAGGACGAGTGGCTCAACAAGAAGCGTCAGGCGGTGAATCTCGAGCAGTACCAGCAGCAGCTGGCCGACATCGACAAGTCCTTCGGTGCGCTGCTCAAGCAGCTGCCGAACAAGGCCGAGATGGAATCGCTGCTGGTCGATATCAGTCAGGCCGGTCTGAGCCGTGGCCTGCAGTTCGAAACCTGGAAGCCGGGTGGCGAAGCGGTCAAGGATTTCTACGCCGAGATGCCGATCACCATCCGCGTCACCGGCGGCTATCACGACCTCGGCAACTTTGCTGGCGACGTCGCCAAGCTCTCGCGCATCGTGACCCTGGGTTCGATCGTCATTGATTCAAGCAAGGACGGCCTGAAGATGGATGCCGTGGCGACCACCTACCGTTATCTCGACGACGAAGAGATTGCCCGAATCAAGAAGGCAAAGGCCGACAAGGCCAAGGGGGCCAATAAATGAAGCGCCTCCTGACGATGCTGGCGGCCAGTCTGGCGCTGGCGGGCTGCGGTAGCGAAGACCATGAAGACCTGCGCTCGTGGATGGAAGAGAACACCCAAGGCCTGAAGGGGCAGGTGAAGCCGCTGCCGGAAATCAAGCCGTCGATCATCGTTGCCTACGAAGCGGGCAATCTGCTCGATCCGTTCAGCGTGCAGAAGATCGAGCCGGAGCGGAAGAAGGGCGGCGGTGGCGGCGGGGGCATCACGCCTGACCTCGACCGGCGCAAGGAGCCGCTGGAGCAGTACCCGCTCGACACGCTGGCGATGGTCGGTCTGCTCGAACAGGGGCGGGTCACCTACGCGCTGATCAAGGCGGACACGACCTTGCATCGCGTGCGCAGCGGCAATTACATGGGTCAGAACTTCGGTGTCATCACGTCGATATCCGGCGATGGCATCACCTTGAAGGAAATCGTTCAGGACGCGGACGGCGAATGGGTCGAACGTACCAGTACGCTCCAGTTGCAGGAGCAGGAGGCAAAGAAATGAATTTCGTCCGCAAACTCGCCGGCCTGCTGTGCGCGCTCGCCGTCGCTTCGATACCGGCACTTGCCGTTGCACAGGCTCAGCCGAACAGCATCGAGTCCATCCTGGTGTCGCAGCAGGGCGGGGAGGTACTGGTCAAGGTGACGACCAAGTCGGAACTGGCCACGGTGCCCGCCAACTTCAGCGTCGCGTCGCCCGCGCGCATCGCCTTCGATTTCCCGTCGACTGGCAACGCGCTCGGCCGCTCGTCCCAGACCTTGAACGAAGCGCATCTGCGCAGCTTCAACATCGTCGAGGTCGGTGACCGCACGCGACTGGTGCTCAACCTCAACAAGCTGTCCACGTTCAATACCCGGCTGTCCGGGCGCGACCTGTACATCAGCCTGGCGATGCCGACGAATGCCGAAGCGGTCGCCCAATCTGACAAGACGTCCCGATTCGCCGAGCCGAGCGCGAACGAGGGCACGCAGACCTTGCGCAACGTCGGCTTCCGTCGCGGCAAGGACGGTGAAGGTCGCGTCGTGGTCGAACTGTCGGATCCGAACACCGGCATCGACATCCGCCAGCAGGGAACGAAGCTGGTGGTCGAATTCCTGCGCGCCTCGGTGGCCGAAGAGTTCCTGAAGCGTTACGACGTGACCGACTTCGGCACCCCGATCACGCAGATGGAAGTCGTGCGCTCGGGTGCCAACACCCGCCTCACGGTCACCCCGACCGGTCTGTGGGAGCACAACGCCTACCAGAGCGAGAATCAGTTCATCCTCGAGGTGAAGCGTCTGGTCGAGGATCCGAACAAGCTGGTTCAGGGCAGCAAGCCGGGCTACCAGGGCGAGAAACTGTCGCTGAACTTCCAGAACATCGACGTGCGTTCGGTGCTGCAGGTGATCGCGGACTTCACCGACAACAACATCATCACCTCCGACACGGTCGGTGGTTCGCTCACGCTGCGACTGAAGGACGTCCCCTGGGACCAGGCTCTCGACATCATTCTCGACGCCAAGGGACTGGACAAGCGCAAGACGGGCAACGTCATCTGGATCGCACCGCGCGACGAGCTGACGGCGAAGGAAAAGCTGGCGCTCGAAAGCCAGCAGCAGGTGAGCGAGCTCGAGCCGCTGCGCACTGAAACCTTCCAGCTGAACTATCACAAGGCTGAAGTCCTGTACAAATCCATCCTCGACGACAAGGACAAGCGCTTCCTGTCCAAGCGTGGGTCGATCGTGATGGACACGCGCACCAACAAGCTCATCGTGACCGACATTCCGTCGCGACTCGAAGACATCCGCCGCATCCTGATCGAGCTCGACGTGGCGACCCGTCAGGTCCTGATCGAAGCGCGTATCGTCGAAGCGAACGAGGATTTCGCGAAGAACCTCGGCGCACGTCTCGGTATCAACCAGACGGCCGCAGGTTCGGTGCAGCTGGGTCGCGCCGGCCTCAACATCGGCGGATCGGCTGCGGCGACCGGTTTCCAGACCGGCCAGGTGCAGACCCAGCCGAACTTCCTGACGGATTCGTTGAGCACGAACCTGCGTGCAAACAACATCACGCCGCGTACGCCGGGCCAACTGTCCTTCGTGCTGTTCAATTCGGCGGCGACCCGTTTCCTGAACCTCGAGCTGTCGGCACTCGAACAGGACGGCAAGGGCAAGGTGATTTCCAGCCCGCGCGTCATGACCTCCGACCAGAACGAGGCGCTGATCGAGCAGGGTGTTGAAATTCCGTACCAGCAGGCAACCAGTTCGGGCGCGACCAGCGTGTCCTTCCGCAAGGCCAACCTCAAGCTGCAGGTGAAGCCGCAGATCACCCCGGACGGTCGGGTGCAGATGGCGCTCGACATCAACAAGGACACGCCGAACACCCAGCTCTCGACCGGCTCTGGCGTGGCCATCGACACCAAGCACGTCAAGACCGACGTACTGGTCGAGAACGGCGGCACGGTGGTCATCGGCGGTATCTACACGCAGGACGAGCGCCGCACGCAGACCCGGGTGCCTTTCCTCGGCGATCTGCCTTACGTCGGCTTCCTGTTCCGCAGCACGGAAACCCGCGACAACCGCGCCGAACTGCTCATCTTCGTCACGCCGCGCATCGTCAGCGACAACCTGACTCTGCGCTGAGCGAGCTCATCGACTTGGCACCAGGCGGCCCCGGCGACGGGGCCGCTTTCTTTTTGCGCTGCTAGAATCCGGCCGGTGGAACATAGCGACAACATTATTCTGGTCGGCATGATGGGCGCCGGCAAAACGACCGTCGGCCGTCAGCTCGCGCGCAGGCTGCGCAAGCGCTTCGTCGACTGCGATCACGAGATCGAGGCGCGTACCGGCGTCAGCATTCCGACCATCTTCGAGATCGAGGGCGAAGCCGGCTTTCGCCGGCGCGAGGCTGCGACCATCGAAGCGCTTGCGCACGAAACCGGGCTGGTGCTGGCCACCGGCGGCGGTGCGGTGCTCGATCCGATGAATCGGCAGAATCTGAAGGCCGGTGGCTGGGTGGTCTATCTCGACGTGCCGCCCGACGTGCTGTGGTCGCGCACCCGCGGCGACCGCAACCGGCCGCTGCTGCAGGTCGACGATCCGCGCGCCCGGGTGCGCGAACTTCATGGCCTGCGCGACCCTCTGTACCGTGAGGTCGCCGATTTCATCGCCGAAAGCGGCCAGGGCAGTCCGCTGTCCATCGTGCGGAAACTTGAACGGGAATACCTGAACCGATGCGCAGCCTGAACGTGGCGCTCGACGAGCGCGCCTACGACATCCATATCGGTCGTGGTCTGATAGACCGTGGCGATCTGTTCGCGTCGGTACTGAAGCGCAAGCGCGCTGTGGTCATCAGCAACGAAATCGTCGCGCCGCTGTACGCCGCGCGCGTACTCGACGCTCTGGACTCGGTCGGCGTTGCCCGCCAGCTGGTCGTGCTGCCTGACGGCGAGGCACACAAGGACTGGCCGACGCTGAACCTCATTTTCGACGCGCTGCTCGGTGCCCGCGTCGAGCGCTCGACCACGCTGATCGCGCTCGGCGGCGGCGTCATCGGCGACATGGTCGGCTTTGCGGCCGCCACCTACCAGCGCGGCGTGCCCTTCATCCAGGTGCCGACCACGCTGCTGTCCCAGGTCGATTCGTCGGTCGGCGGCAAGACCGCGATCAACCATCCGCTCGGCAAGAACATGATCGGCGCCTTCTACCAGCCCAAACTGGTGCTGGCCGACATCGATACGCTGGACACCTTGCCCGACCGCGAACTGAAGGCCGGGCTGGCCGAAGTGATCAAGTACGGTCTGATCCGCGATCGCGAGTTCTTCGACTGGCTCGAAATCAACATGCCGCGCCTGCTGGCGCGCGACACCGAAGCGCTGGCCTTCGCCATCGAGCGGTCCTGCCGCAACAAGGCCGAGGTGGTGATCGAGGACGAGACCGAAGCCGGCGTGCGCGCCCACCTCAACCTCGGCCACACCTTCGGCCACGCGATCGAGACCGGTCTCGGCTACGGCGAGTGGCTGCACGGCGAGGCAGTTGCGGCCGGCACGCTGATGGCGGCCGAACTGTCGCGCCGGCTCGGCTGGCTGACCGATGACGACGTCGCGCGCATCCACCGCATCCACGAATCCGCCGGTCTGGCGCTGCGCGGACCGAAGCTGGGCGTAGAGCGCTACCTCGAACTGATGTCGCACGACAAGAAGGTCGAGGCCGGAAAGTTGCGCCTGGTGCTGCTCAAGCGCATCGGCGAGGCCGTCGTGTATGGCGATGCTGCGGTGGCCGACATTGCCGCGTCCATCGAGCACTGCTGCGCAGATGCCTGAGCTCGCACCCTACGCAGCCTGCGACGACAATTCGCGCGGACGCCGTTTCCCGGAAGATTCGCCGCACGGGCGCAGCCAGTTCCAGCGCGACCGCGATCGCATCGTGCACAGCACCGCCTTCCGGCGGCTCGAATACAAGACCCAGGTGTTCGTCAATCACGAAGGCGACCTGTTCCGCACCCGGCTCACGCACAGCATCGAGGTCGCGCAGATCGCGCGCTCGATCGCCCGCGCCCTGCGGGTGAATGAAGATCTGGCCGAGGCGGTGTCGATTGCCCATGACCTCGGCCACACGCCTTTCGGCCACGCCGGTCAGGACGCGCTGAACGAATGCATGCGCGACTACGGCGGTTTCGAGCACAACCTGCAGAGTCTGCGCACGGTCGATCTGCTAGAGGAACGCTACGGCGCCTTCGACGGCCTGAACCTCACCTTCGAAACGCGCGAGGGCATCCTCAAGCACTGTTCGCCAGCGCGCGCGCGCGAACTGGGCGAACTGGGCCAGCGCTTCCTCGACCGTACGCAGCCGACCATCGAGGCGCAGATCTGCAATCTGGCTGACGAAATCGCCTACAACAATCACGACGTCGACGACGGCCTGCGCTCCGGCCTGATCACGCTGGAACAGCTGGAGGAGGTGCCGATCTTCGCCCGCTTCCGGCGCGAAGTGGTCGATCTGTACCCGCAGATCGCGGGCCGGCGCCTGATCCACGAAGCGATCCGCCGCATGATAAATGCGCAAGTGATTGATCTGGTGGGGGAAACGTCCGGCCGCATCAAGGCCGTCGCGCCGCGTTCTATCGATGACGTGCGCGCCGGCCCGGTGCTGGTGGCCTACAGCGAAACGATGCGGGCCGAGCAGCTCAAGCTCAAGCAGTTCCTGCGCGACAACCTGTACCGTCACTATCAGGTGCTGCGCATGACCGCCAAGGCGCGCCGCATCATTGCCGAGCTGTTCGGCGCCTTCATGGACGATCCGCGCCTGCTGCCGCCGCAATACCAGCTCATGGCCCGCGACGACAAGCCGCGTGCCATCGCCGACTACATTGCCGGCATGACCGACCGTTACGCGATGCGCGAGCATCGCCGCCTGTTCGCGGTCGGCGAGATCTGACCCCGTCGGTCGGCGCTGTTTGATGCGCCGCCGCACGGGTGTTGTACGCAGCGGATCAAGGTTTTATACTCCGTCGTCCACCCCCAAAGTGCCTGTGCCGGTCTCACCGACGAGTCGGCGAGGCCACCCGAGCCGGTGCCCGCCAAATCCCCTTCAGAGGATGACCGCGGAAACCGGCTTTTTCGTGGATGCGGCGGTGCGAATTCCCGCAGTGGCGAGCGATCAGAGCGATGCCGCGCGCGGTTGGCAAACGAGTTTCGAGGACGAAAGCAATGGGTCTTCCCCATACTCAGGGTCTGTACGACCCCGAAAACGAGCGTGATGCATGTGGTGTGGGTTTCGTTGCGAACATCAAGAATCGCAAATCGCACGACATCATCGAACAGGGTCTGCTGATCCTGAAGAACCTCGATCACCGTGGCGCAACCGGTTACGACCCGCTGCTCGGCGATGGCGCCGGCATTCTGATCCAGATGCCCGATGCGCTGATGCGCGCCGAGGCCGCGAAGATCGGCATCACGCTGCCGCCCGCCGGCGATTACGCCTGTGGCACCGTTTTCCTGCCGCAATCGGCCAATGGCTGTGCCGCCTGTGAGTCGGTCGTAGCGCGCATCATCCACGAAGAAGGCCTCTCCTTCCTCGGCTGGCGCGACGTTCCGCGCGACAGCAGCATCCTGGCCGAAGCCGCGCGAGCGATCGAGCCGCAGATGCGTCAGGTGTTCATCGCCCGCCCCGATTCCGTGGCCGACCAGACCGCCTTCGAACGCAAGCTGTTCGTCGTGCGCAAGCGTGTCGAGCACGCAGTGCGCGCGCTGAAGCTGGCCGACGTGAAGCAGTTCTACATTCCGTCGCTGTCCTCGCGCACCCTTGTATATAAGGGCATGCTGCTGGCGCACCAGGTCGGCGAGTACTTCCTCGACCTGCAGGACGCGCGCGCCCAGTCCGCGCTGGCGCTGGTACACCAGCGCTTCTCGACCAACACCTTCCCGACCTGGGATCTGGCGCACCCCTTCCGCATGATTGCCCACAACGGTGAAATCAACACCGTGCGCGGCAACATCAACTGGATGAAGGCGCGTCAGAAGTCGATGAAGTCGGCCGCCCTCGGCGACGATCTCGACAAGCTGTGGCCGCTCATCGTCGAAGGCGGCTCCGATTCGGCCTCGTTCGACAACGCGCTCGAACTGCTGGTGATGGGCGGCTACTCGCTGGCCCACGCCATGATGATGCTGATCCCCGAAGCCTGGGCCGGCAATCCGCTGATGGACGAAGAGCGTCGCGCCTTCTACGAATTCCACGCCGCCATCATGGAGCCGTGGGACGGCCCCGCCGCCGTGGCCTTCACCGACGGCCGTCAGATCGGCGCCACGCTGGACCGCAATGGCCTGCGCCCGGCGCGCTTCCTGGTCACCGACGACGACATGGTCGTGATGGCCTCCGAAATGGGCGTGCTGCCGATTCCGGACGAGCGCATCGTGCAGAAGTGGCGTCTGCAGCCGGGCAAGATGTTCATGATCGACCTCGAAAAGGGCGCGATCATCGAGGACGCCGCCCTCAAACACGAGCTGTCCACCGAGTATCCGTACGACAAGTGGATCACCGATTCGCGTTTCTTCCTGACCGAACTGGAAGAGATCAAGTACGCCACCGAGCGCAGCGAAACCCTGCTCGATACGCAGCAGGCCTTCGGCTACACGCAGGAAGACATCAAGTTCATCCTGGCGCCGATGGCGGCCGGCGGCGAAGAAGCCATCGGCTCGATGGGTAACGACTCCGCGCTGCCGGTGCTGTCGGACAAGAACAAGCCGCTGTATTCCTACTTCAAGCAGCTGTTCGCCCAGGTCACGAACCCGCCGATCGACCCGATCCGCGAAGAGATCGTGATGTCGCTCGCCTCCTTCATCGGCCCGCGTCCCAACCTGATGGGTGTGGCCGACAACGAGGACGGCCTGACGCCGCGCCTGGAAGTCACCCAGCCGGTGCTCACCAACGAAGACGTGCTGCGCCTGCGCGACATCGAGCGTCTGACCGGTGGCAAGTACCGCTCGCTGGTACTCGACATCACCTACCCGGCGGCTGACGGCGCCGCGGCCTGCGAAGGGGCGATCAAGCGCCTGCAGGAAGCGGCCGAGAAGTCGGTGGCCGACGGTTTCAACATCGTCATCCTGTCCGACCGTGCCGCCTCGCGCGAGCGCGTCGCCATCCCGGCGCTGCTGGCCACGTCGGCCGTGCATCACCACCTGGTGCGCAAGGGCCTGCGCACGCTGACCGGCCTCGTCATCGATACCGGTTCGGCGCGTGAAACCCATCATTTCGCGCTGCTTGCCGGTTACGGCGCCGAAGCGATCTGTCCGTGGCTGGCTTTCGACACCATCGCCGAAATTTCCAACGAGCTGCCGTCCGGTCTGTCGACCAAGGACGCATCGAAGCGCTTCATCAAGGCGGTGGGCAAGGGCCTGAACAAGGTCATGTCCAAGATGGGCATCTCGACCTACCAGTCGTACAGCGGCGCGCAGATCTTCGAAGCGATCGGTCTCAACTCGGCCTTCGTCGCCCGCTACTTCACCGGCACCGCCACCCAGGTCGAAGGCATCGGCCTGCAGGAAGTGGCCGAAGAGGCGCTGCGCACGCACGCCCAGGCCTTCGGCAACGACCCGGTGCTGGCCAATGCGCTCGATGCCGGCGGCGAATACGCCTTCCGCATCCGCGGCGAAGAGCACATGTGGACGCCGGACGCGATCGCCAAGCTGCAGCACTCGACGCGTACCAATAAGTACGACACGTACAAGGAATACGCCCGCATCATCAACGACCAGACCAAGCGTCACATGACGCTGCGCGGTCTGTTCGACATCAAGCCGGCGGGCGCACCGGTGCCGCTGTCCGAAGTCGAGCCGGCGACCGAAATCGTCAAGCGCTTCGCCACTGGTGCGATGTCGCTCGGCTCGATCTCGACCGAAGCGCACACCACGCTGGCCATCGCGATGAACCGCATCGGCGGCAAGTCGAACACCGGCGAGGGCGGTGAAGACCCGATCCGCTTCAACCCGGTGACCGAAGACACCACGCTCGACAAGCTGATCGGCTCGTCGCGCGTCGAAGTCGCGCTGCCGCTGAAGAAGGGCGATTCGCTGCGCTCGAAGATCAAGCAGGTCGCGTCCGGCCGGTTCGGCGTCACCGCCGAGTACCTGGCCAACTCCGACCAGATCCAGATCAAGATGGCCCAGGGCGCCAAGCCGGGCGAAGGCGGTCAGCTGCCCGGCCACAAGGTGTCGGAATACATCGGCTTCCTGCGCCACTCGGTGCCGGGCGTCGGTCTGATTTCGCCGCCGCCGCACCACGACATCTACTCGATCGAGGATCTGGCCCAGCTGATCCACGACCTGAAGAACTCGAATCCGACGGCGTCGATCTCGGTCAAGCTGGTGTCGGAAATCGGTGTCGGTACCGTGGCCGCCGGCGTGTCCAAGGCCAAGGCCGACCACCTGGTGATCGCCGGCCATGACGGCGGCACCGGTGCCAGCCCGATTTCGTCGATCAAGCACTGCGGTACGCCGTGGGAACTCGGCCTGGCCGAAACCCAGCAGACCCTGGTGCTGAACCGCCTGCGCGGCCGCATCCGCGTGCAGGCCGACGGTCAGATGAAGACCGGCCGCGACGTGCTGATCGGCGCGCTGCTCGGCGCCGACGAATTCGGCTTCGCCACCGCACCGCTGGTGGTCGAGGGCTGCATCATGATGCGCAAGTGCCACCTCAACACCTGCCCGGTCGGCGTCGCCACCCAGGATCCGGTGCTGCGCAAGAAATTCACCGGCCAGCCGGAACACGTGGTCAATTACTTCTTCTTCGTCGCCGAAGAAGTGCGCGAACTGATGGCCTCGATGGGCGTGCGCAAGTTCGACGATCTGGTCGGCCGCTCCGACCTGCTCGACACCCGCGCCGGCATCGAACACTGGAAGGCGCGCGGCCTCGACTTCTCGCGCATCTTCTACATGCCGCCGGTTCCGGCCGAAGTGTCGCGCGTGCACAGTGAAACGCAGGACCACGGCATCGACCGCGCGCTCGACCACAGCCTGATCGCCAAGGCGAAGGACGCCATCGAAACCGGCAAGCCGGTCGTCGTCGAATCGCCGATCACCAATGTGAACCGCACCGCCGGCACCATGCTGTCGCACGAAGTGGCGCGCCGCTACGGCCACAAGGGTCTGCCTGACAACACCATCATGGTGAAGCTCAGCGGCACCGCAGGCCAGAGCTTCGGCGCCTTCATCGCGCGCGGCATCACGCTGGAACTGACCGGCCAGGGCAACGACTACGTCGCCAAGGGCCTGTCCGGCGGCCGCATCGTGATCAAGCCGTCGGACGCTTTCCGCGGCGCATCGGAAAAGAACATCATCGTCGGCAACACCGTGCTCTACGGTGCGACCGAAGGCGAGTGCTACTTCCGCGGCGTTGCCGGCGAGCGTTTCGCCGTGCGCAACTCGGGCGCCATCGCGGTGGTCGAGGGTACCGGTGACCACGGCTGCGAATACATGACCGGCGGTACCGTGGTCGTGCTCGGCCAGACCGGCCGCAACTTCGCTGCCGGCATGTCGGGCGGCGTCGCCTACGTCTATGACGAGGACGGCAGCTTCGCCAAGCGCTGCAACATGTCGATGGTCGAACTGGATGTGATCAGCGGTGACCTGGCTGACGAGTCGGACGACGACATCATCGGCGAGGCGGCGATCAACCACCTGACGATGAGCGACGAAGCCATTCTGCGTCGCCTGATCGCGCGTCACGCCGCCTTCTCGGGCTCGAAGCGTGCCGCCGACATCCTCGCCGACTGGGCGAATGCCCGTGGCAAGTTCGTCAAGGTGATGCCGGTCGAGTATCGCCGCGCGCTGCGTGAAATGGCTGCCAAGGCGGATGCGCCTGCTGCAGCGATGGCCAAGTAACAGGAAAAGAATCGAACATGGGAAAGTCCACCGGTTTTCTTGAGTACCAGCGTCTGTCCGAAGCTTCGCTGCCGGTCGCCGAGCGCGTGCGCAACTACAAGGAGTTCGTGCTCCACCTGAGCGACGAGGAAGCGAAGATCCAGGGTGCGCGCTGCATGGACTGCGGCATCCCGTTCTGCAACAGCGGCTGCCCGGTCAACAACATCATCCCCGACTTCAACGACCTGGTTTATCGCCAGGACTGGAAGCAGGCGATCGAGGTGCTGCACTCGACCAACAACTTCCCGGAATTCACCGGCCGCATCTGTCCGGCGCCGTGCGAAGCCGCCTGTACGCTGAACATCAACAGCGACGCGGTGGGCATCAAGTCGATCGAGCACGCCATCATCGACAAGGCTTGGGAGAACGGCTGGGTGGTGCCGCAACCGCCGGCGACGAAGACCGGCAAGAAGGTCGCGGTCGTCGGTTCCGGCCCGGCCGGCATGGCCGCCGCGCAGCAACTGGCGCGTGCCGGTCACGACGTGACCGTGTTCGAGAAGAACAGCCGCGTCGGCGGTCTGCTGCGCTACGGCATCCCCGACTTCAAGATGGAAAAGTCGCACATCGACCGCCGCATCGCACAGATGGAAGCCGAAGGCGTGACCTTCCGCACCGGCGTGCAGGTCGGCCCGCTGCCCGAAGGTTCGCCGGTGCACAGCGATGCCGCGACCGTGGTCAGCCCCGAGCAGCTGAAGGCCGAGTTCGACGCCGTCATCCTCGCCGGTGGCGCGGAACAGCCGCGCGACCTGCCGGTGCCGGGCCGCGAACTGGCCGGCGTGCATTTCGCGATGGACTTCCTGCCGCTGCAGAACCGCGTCGTTGCCGGCGACACCGTGCCCGACCAGATCATGGCCACCGGCAAGCACGTGGTCGTGATCGGCGGCGGCGACACCGGTTCCGACTGCGTCGGCACCTCGAACCGTCACGGCGCGGCCAGCGTCATCCAGTTCGAACTGATGCCGCAGCCGCCGGAGTCGGAGAACAAGCCGCTGGTATGGCCCTACTGGCCGATCAAGCTGCGCACCTCGTCCAGCCACGAAGAAGGCTGCGAGCGTGACTGGGCGATCGCCACCAAGGAATTCATCGGCGAGAACGGCAAGGTCACCCAGGTCAAGACCGTGCGCGTCGAGTGGAAGGACGGCCGCATGCAGGAAGTGGCCGGCACCGAGCAACTGCTGAAGGCCGACCTCGTGCTGCTCGCGATGGGCTTCGTCAGCCCGGCTGGCAGCATCATCGAGAGCTTCGGCGTCGAGAAGGACGGCCGTGGCAACGCCCGCGCCACCACCGACGGTGAAGGCTGCTACGCCACCAACGTGCCCAAGGTATTCGCCGCCGGCGACATGCGCCGCGGACAATCGCTGGTGGTGTGGGCGATCAGAGAAGGGCGCCAATGCGCCCGCGAAGTTGATCAGTTCCTGATGGGCAGTACCACGCTTCCGCGTTAAGTCTCCCTCAGCCCTCGCGAACGCCCTTCGGGGAGTGGGGAACGCCGGCCAACTGGCCGGCGTTGGCGCGAGGGCCGCAATCGCGAGCAAGCTCGCTCCCACAAATGCCCGGCTCGGGCCGCGGATCAGGCGCCTCTCTTGTAGGAGCGGCCTTGGCCGCGACGCAGCCGCTGCGGTCCGCCGGCCTCAATCCAGGCCGCTGTCGGGGTCAGAAGACCCCTCCCAAGAACCCCGGCTCCGGATCGGGCCGCGGATCAGGCGCCTCCCTTGTAGGAGCGGCCTTGGCCGCGACGCAGCTGCAACAAGTCCGCCGGCTCCGATTCAGGCCGCTGTCGGGGTCAGAAGACCCTTCCCACCGAACCCCGGCTCCGGCTCGGGCCGCGGGTCAGGCGCCTCTCTTGTAGGAGCGGCCTTGGCCGCGACGCGACCGCAACAAGTCCATCGGCTTCGATTCAGGCCGCTGTCGGGGTCAGAAGACCCCTCCCACAGAACCCCGGCTCCGGCTCGGGCCGCGGGTCAGGCGCCTCCCTTGTAGGAGCGGCCTTGGCCGCGACGCGACCGCAACAAGTCCATCGGCTTCGATTCAGGCCGCTGTCGGGGTCAGAAGACCCCTCCCACAGAACCCTGATTCCGCCTCGGGCCGCAGGTCTGGCGCCCCCCTGTGGGAGCGGCCTTGGCCGCGACACGGCCGCTGCGGTCCGCCGGCTTCGATACAGGCTGCCGTCGGGGTCAAGACCCCTCCCACAGAACCCCGCCCGGGCTCCGGCTGCGAATCGGGCGCCTCCCCTGTGGGAGCGGCCTTGGCCGCGACGCCGCCGTTGCAGTCCGCGGGCTTCGATGCAGGCTGCTGTCGGGGTCAAGACCCCTCCCACAGAGCCCCGCCCACTCGCCGGCGACCGCTCAAGCGCCCACCTACGGCAACTTTCGCATCAGCACTGGCGGCTCCGGGGGCGGTGCGGGCGGACGGGCTATCGGCGGGTAGAGGGGAGGGTGGCGACGGATGATGCGCGGCGGCACGCCGTACAGGGGCTCCTCGAGCAGAACCGGATCGTCGCAATCCACCCGCCGCTGTTCCAGGCAGCGTCGGCGCGCTTCCGCCATCGCCGCCTCCTGCCGCGCGGCGCTCTCTCGCGCGGCCGACGCACGTTCCCGCTGCAATGCCGATTCGACTTCGCGCTGCACCGCGTCGCGGTCTGCCACGCCACCTGTCGGGGCTGGCGGCGTCGCGGCACGGGCAGGGGGCGGCGAGCCGGTCACGGTGAGCGGATCGATCGTGCGCACCGGCGTCGATTTGCGCCCCTCGGGCGGTGCGTCGCCGTAATTCACGACGCCGCGTTCATCGACCCAGCGGTGCACCGTGTCTCCCGCGAACGACGTCACGGGCAGCATGCACATTGCGGCGTAAAGGGCGACGGCTTTCATGTCGTAGACCTCCCGGTTGAATTGTTAAATCTATGGCAACGCACACGTCGGCAGGTTGCAAACACGCGGTGGGCGAGAACTGCTGCGCAGCAGGCCGTCGTACCCCGAATGCTAGAATCCACGCGGTTTTCCGCCATATGGTGTCCGATGCAGATCGTCATTCTGGCAGCCGGCCAAGGCAAGCGCATGCGCTCCGCCCTGCCCAAGGTGCTGCAACCCCTGTCTGACCGCCCGCTGCTCGGGCATGTGCTGCGCACCGCAGCGTCCCTGAACCCGTCGCACACCTGCGTGGTGTACGGCCACGGTGGCGACGCAGTGCGCGCGGCCTTCCCTGATGTCGCGGTGGACTGGGCGCTGCAGGCCGAACAGCTCGGCACCGGTCACGCCGTCCGCCAGGCGCTGCCGCACCTGTCGCGCGACGAGCCGGTGCTCATACTTTACGGCGACGTGCCGCTGCTGCGTGCCGACACCCTGGTCAAGCTGGCCGAAGCGGCCGGCAACGACAAGCTCGCCATCCTCACCGTCAGCTTCGACGACCCGACCGGCTACGGCCGCATCGTGCGCGACGGCGAAGGCCGCATCGTGCGCATCGTCGAGCAGAAGGATGCCTCCGAGGCCGAGCGCGCCATCCGCGAAGTGAACACCGGCATCATGGTCGTGCCCGGCGGCAAGCTCGCCGGCTGGCTCGACCAGCTGTCGAACGACAACGCCCAGCGCGAGTACTACCTGACCGACGTGGTTGCCGCCGCCGTGCGCGACGGCGTGCCGGTGGTGAGCACGCAGCCTGCGCGTGTGTCGGAAACGCTGGGCGTGAACGACAAGGCGCAACTGGCCGAACTCGAACGCATCCACCAGCGCGAGAACGCCGAGCGCCTGCTGGCCGAGGGCGTCACGCTGCGCGACCCGGCACGCATCGACGTACGCGGTGAGCTGGTGTGCGGCCGTGACGTCGAGATCGACATCGGCTGCATCTTCGAAGGCCGCGTCGAACTGGGCGACGGCGTCAAGGTGGGCGCGCACTCGGTGCTGCGCAACGTCACCGTCGCCGCCGGCACCGTCATCGCCCCCTTCTGCCATTTCGACGACGCCGTGGTCGGCGCCGGCTGCCAGCTCGGCCCCTACGCGCGTCTGCGTCCCGGCGCGAACCTGGCGGAAGACGTGCACATCGGTAACTTCGTCGAGGTGAAGAACAGCGACATCGCCGCCCATAGCAAGGCCAACCACCTTGCCTACGTCGGCGACGCCACCGTGGGCAGCCGCGTGAACATCGGCGCCGGCACCATCTGCTGCAACTACGACGGCGCCAACAAATTCCGCACCATCATCGAAGACGACGTGTTCATTGGCTCCGACACCCAGCTGGTTGCGCCGGTCACCGTCGGCCGTGGCGCCACGCTGGGCGCCGGCACCACGCTGACACAGGACGCACCGCCGGGCGAGCTCACCATCTCGCGCGTGCGCCAGACCACCATCACCGGCTGGACCCGGCCGGTGAAGAAAAAGAAATGACCGGGCAGTAACCGACACACAACGCATCGCAACGGCAAAGGATTTCCCATGTGTGGCATCGTCGCGGCCATCGCCGGCCAGAACATCGTTCCCGTCCTGCTCGAAGGGCTGCGCAAGCTCGAATACCGGGGCTATGACTCGGCCGGCCTCGCCGTGCTGAATGGCGCAAACGGCACCGAGCTGCGCCGCCTGCGCTCGGTCGGCCGCGTGGCCGAACTGGCTACCCAGGCCAGCGAACAGAATCTCGACGCGTCGATCGGCATCGCCCACACCCGCTGGGCCACGCACGGCGTGCCGTCCGAGCGCAATGCGCACCCGCACATCAGCGACGGTCTGGCCGTCGTGCACAACGGCATCATCGAGAACTTCGAGCCGCTGCGCGCCCGCCTCACCGGCCTGGGCTACACCTTCACCTCGGAAACCGACACCGAAGTGATCGCCCATCTGGTGCGCCACCATCTCAAGAGCAACGCGGACCTGCTCGACGCCGTGCGCGCCACCTGCGGTGAACTGGTCGGCGCCTACGCCATCGCCATCGTCACCGAAGGCGAAGACTCGCGCATCGTCGTCGCCCGCCACGGTTCGCCGCTGGTGCTGGGCCAGTCGGATTCCGGCAACTACGCCGCCTCCGACACCTCGGCGCTGCTGCAGGTCACGCGCAACATGATCTACCTCGAAGACGGCGACATGGCCGAACTCACCCGCGACTCGATGCGCATCATGCGGCTCGACGGCACGCCGGTCGAACGCCCGGTGCAGGTGAGCCAGCTGTCGGCTGACGCGGTCGAACTGGGCAGCTACCGCCACTACATGCAGAAAGAGATTTTCGAGCAGCCGGCTGCGCTGTCGAACACGCTCGAAATGCTGGCGCAGGCGCGCTCGATCACGCCCAACCTGTTCGGCGCCGAAGCCGACAGCGTGTTCCGCTCGGTGCGCCGCGTGCTCGTGCTCGCCTGCGGCACCAGCTTCCACGCCGGCCTGGTCGCCCGCTACTGGCTGGAAGACATCGCTGGCATCGAATGCTCGGTCGAGATCGCCAGCGAGTACCGCTACCGCCGCCCGGTGGCCGACCCCGACACGCTGGTCGTCACCATTTCGCAGTCCGGCGAAACCGCCGACACACTGGCAGCGCTGAAGTACGCCAAGTCGCTCGGCATGACCCGCACGCTGGCCATCTGCAACGTACCGGAATCCGCGATCGTGCGCGAATCCAGCCTGCGTTTCATCACCCGCGCCGGCCCGGAAATCGGCGTCGCCTCGACCAAGGCCTACACCACCCAGCTCGCCGCGCTCGCGCTGCTCACGCTGGCCATGGCCAAGACCCGCGGCACGCTCAGCGTCGCGCAGGAAGAGAAATACCTCGGCGCGCTGCGCCACCTGCCGGGCGCGGTCACCCGCGTGCTCGAGCTGGAGCCGCAGATCCAGGCCTGGGCCGAACGCTTCGCCATGAAGCACCACGCTCTCTTCCTTGGCCGCGGCCAGCACTACCCGATCGCGCTCGAAGGCGCGCTCAAGCTCAAGGAAATTTCCTACATCCACGCCGAAGCCTACCCGGCCGGCGAACTGAAGCACGGCCCGCTGGCGCTGGTCGACCGCGACATGCCGGTCATCGCCATCGCCCCGAACGACGCGCTGATCGAAAAGCTCAAGAGCAACATCCAGGAAGTCCGCGCCCGCGGCGGCGAGCTCTACGTCATCGCTGACGCCGGCACCGAAATGGTCGAAGGCGAGGGCGTGCACATCCTGAACATGCCGGAGAACTACGGCCTGCTGTCACCGGTGCTGCACGTCGTGCCGCTGCAACTGCTGGCTTATCACGCCGCGCTGGTGAAGGGCACCGATGTGGACAAGCCGCGGAATCTGGCGAAGAGCGTGACGGTGGAGTGAGGGCCGGCGGCGCGTTCAGCAGCGGATGATGGTGTGGCGATGAACGAAACTGATCGCTCTGGTGAATGCGACAGGGAAGGCAAAGCCCCCCGTGATGGTCTGCGCGCGGTCGAGAACTGGTTGGTACGGCAGGTCGGGCCTGCGTATGACGCGCTTAAGGCAGACCCCTCGCGTGCAGTGACGGCCGGAGCGTTGAAAGCACGATTGGCTGCGGAATACGCGAAGGTGCGATAAGCCACCGCGTGGAGTATCCGCCGGACGTTGTCGAGCGCGCCCGCTTCGTCTGGCGTCAACGCAACTGACTCGATAGCCTGTACAGAATTCTGCCACCTTCCCACCGGGAGCCTGCCATGGGTATTTCAGCACGCGACGTGGCGCTCTCCACCCAAGCTCACGCCAACCTTTCGGAACTGGCCGAACAGGCCAAGGCCGGCGCCGAGAAGATCATTACCAAGAACGGCGAAAGCTATGTAGAGCTGATCAACGCCGACCGGCTGGGCTACTACCACCGGCTGGAACGCGAGCGCATCCATTTTCTTCTGCTTGAAGACGCCCGTCGCGGGCTGGCCGACATCGCTGCCGGCTGAACCCAGCAGGCCGATTCCGTAATCGCCGGGCTTCAGCAGCATCGTGCGAAGAGGGCCGTGGCCTACGCTGGCGAAGCTGTTCCGTCCTCCTGCAAAGCCCGAAAGACAGTTGGCTGAGACTCTCCACCAGGTCTTCCCATCCTCCTGATGAGTGTGTGGCAGCCTTATGGTCTGCGTGATCTATGTAGGGTCTCTTTTCTTTCCATCGAATTCAGCGGCTGGTCAAGGCGGGTTGCCGTCACACAATTTAGGTGACGAGAGTTTTTGATGCTTGTAACCGGTCGTCTACCTCGCAGATCTGCAAGAGTACCTCGACAACGTGGGCTGGTCGCTCGACAAGCGACGGCAGTCGCAAGCTGCGGGAATGACCGCCCGCTGACTGGATCCATCAGGCGGATAGGGCCGCATGCAAGAGGCCGTTGCAGAAAGAAGAAACGAGTGGTAAGATATTCTTACCTGCCGTAATGGTCCGTTAGGAGATTCAAATGAAAGCTGCACTGGTTCACTCGGCTCTTGTGGATGTTCTTACAACTATTCAAGCCACAAGTGAGCTTGAGTGCCCGCCACTTGGCGGCGCGACCAAACCCATCGAGGAGCTGCAGAAGTTTGATAGCAAGATATGGCCAGTAGCCATTGGCATGCTAGGTGCAAAGCTCGGGATCAGCATCGCCAATGATGTGAACATCTTCCGACAGGACGATTCCTGCGTCGCGCTGACGATCGACGAGATCGTGGCAAAGGTCATTGCGCTTGCAGAAGCACAAGTCTTGGTCGCCCCCCCGCAGGCGATTGCGCAATGACAGACCGCCCGGACACCCAGCGTTCGGCGATCGCCGAACGCTTGCGAGAGGCGAGAAAGGCCGCAGGCCTCTCTCAGGGGCAGGTCGCAAAGTTGCTGCAAATGCATCGCCCAACAGTTTCCGAGATCGAAGCCGGCAACCGTCGTGTTTCAGCCGAAGAACTCGTGAGATTCGCGGAGACCTACGATGTCACTGTTTCGTGGCTGCTTGGCGAAACGGCTGAACAGCTCGAAATGAACGATCCGCGACTCCAGCTTGCCGCGCGCGAATTGAGCAAGCTGAAGTCCGACGACCTGGATCGACTGCTGCGGCTACTGGCGTCGATGCGGAGTTCGGACGTTGATGAGGGAGCGGGGAGCAAATGAGCGCTCGGTTCTTGAACACATCGGTCACTGGACGAAAAAACCTGGTGATGCGAGGCATGCAGGCATCGATCGAGGCGCGCGTGAACGCGGGCTTAGACCTCAAGAGTCCTGTCTGTATCTATGGCTTGTGCGACGCGAACCAAGTTGCAGTTCGGTTCAACGATATCAACATGGAAGGTATGTACGACCGGGCGCCCAAGCCGCGCATCCATGTCTCTGCCCTCCGGCCCTTGGCTAGAAGAACTTTCACATGCGCGCATGAGCTAGGCCATCACGTTTTCGGGCACGGTTCAACCATTGACGAGTTGCGAGAAGATCAGGCCACTAGCGCAGATCGTCCTCCAAACGAGATCCTGGCAGATGCTTTCGCGGCCTTCGTCTTGATGCCGACACTTGGCCTGCGGGAAGCTTTTGCGAAGCGCGGACTGGATCCGAACCGTGCAACAGCGCTCGACATGTACTCCATCGCCTGCAACTTCGGAGTAGGCCAGGCGACTCTGGTGAATCACCTCGCCTATGGCATCAACATGATCAACCAAGCGCAGCGTGATCGTCTCGGGCGTATTACGCCAAAGATGATTCGCACGGAGTTGCTCGGCGAAGTCGTTTCCACGCCCCTTACGGTAGCGGATCAGCATTGGAATTCACCGACGCTCGACACGGAGCAGGACGCGCTGCTGCTCCTTCCTTCGGGCGTGGTCGTGGACGCCTCAATGCTTGTGCCCGAGCGTGAGCTGGCTGCTGGGCGACTTTTTCGCGCTGCAAAGTGTGGCATCACTCGAGCGGCTATACCCGGCACACCGTGGGCGACCTATGTCCGTATCGCACGACGACAGTACATTGGTCTGGCTCGATTCCGCCACCTTGAGGAGACCGAAGATGACTAAGCTTCCCCATTCAATTGGCCCGCTCCTCGTCGAGGAGCCTAGCATTTCGCGAGCTTGGGCCAAGGCAGTGCTCCACGTCATCGATCACACTGGTTGCGAGATATCGCCTCTGATCCTGAGTGTGACTGGCTTCAATGGACGGGGTGCAGTTCCGGAAACACCGGCCGTCCGCGCAGCGCTCGATGCGCTGCTTTTGGCCAAATGCAAGCGCAGCGTTGAAGATGTCGCGTTCACGATCTTTCCGCAGCGCTTGTGGCAGGTTGCCCAGGGCGATCGCGCCGCGCTGTTTCGGTACTACAAGGATGCATTTCCACGTTATCAGGCGATGAATCCGCGGGCCAACCGCCGCGGTCTTTATTTCGAGCGAATGACCGGGTACGGACGCGGCCCCTGCGACGGCAATCAGCTCGAATGGATCCTTTCCCAGTTTGAGCGGCGTGATGGTGTGCGGCGGTCGATGTTTCAGGCGAGCGTATTCGATCCGGCGCGAGACCACGTAGCCGATGCCCAACTTCAATTCCCTTGTCTTCAACATGTCAGTTTTGAGCCGACTGATCAAGGGCTTGTGATCAACGCTTTTTATGCGACGCAGCAGCTGTTCGAGAAGGCATATGGCAACTATCTCGGCATTGCCCAGCTGGGTGCCTTCATGGCCCATGAAATGAAAATGAACCTTTTAAGAATGAATGTCGTTGTGGGCGTGGCGAAGCTAGACGGCATTGCCAAGTCTGATCCGGACCTACAACCGCTGATCGACGCAGCCCGTGCGGGTTTTCCTCTGAAGTATCAGGAGGCTGACACCGCCAATTTGCTCGCCGCCGATATCGAGACTGCAGCGTGAGCGTTGGAGCTAGCAAGAGCTGTGCGCTTTCGGAGAATGACCCCGTGGCCGCTACAGCACCGACCGTTGGGCCGTCTCACCTGCTGCCCATTAAGGTCACACCCGTGTTTGATAGTTACTGGCGGTTCGCTGTGGAGCGGCAGAACGTGTTCTGCCAGAGGCTGGAGGGCAAGCCTGAGCCATGGACCGGTGACCCGGTGATTTCCGCGCACAAGTTTACGAACGCGTATCGCGCGTCGGATCGCGTCAGCCAGTATTTGATCAGGCATGTGATCTACCGCAGCGATCTGCCACAGTCGCCGTCCGAGGTGCTCTTCCGGACGCTGCTGTTCAAGTTGTTCAACAAAGTGGAGACATGGAAGTTGCTTGAACACGCCTTCGGTGCGATTACGTTCAAGGACTACAAGTTCGAGCACTACGATAAGGTTCTGAGCCAGGCGATGAGGGCAGGGGGACGAATCTACTCGGCCGCCTACATCATGCCGCCCGGAGGTTCCACGTTCGGTCATACAGCAAAGCATCAGAACCATTTGCGCTTACTGGAGCGCATGATGGCTGACGATCTTGCAGGCCAGTTGGCTCGATTGAAGAAGATGCAGACCGCGTTCGAATTGCTCAGAAGCTACCCCACGATCGGGGACTTTCTCGCATATCAGTTCGTGACGGACATCAACTACAGCGAAGTCACCGACTTCTCGGAAATGGATTTTGTCATACCGGGCCCCGGTGCTCGCGATGGCCTCAGAAAGTGCTTCATCGACAGCGCGGGGCTCAACGAAGCGGAGCTGATCCGATTGATGGCCGACAACCAAGAGCGCGAATTCGAACGGCTAGGGATTAAGTTCCAATCCCTGTGGGGGCGCAGGCTGCAGCTAATCGATTGCCAGAATCTATTTTGCGAAGTCGACAAGTACGCACGGGTTGCCCACCCCGATGTGGCCGGCATTTCGGGGCGGACCCGCATCAAGCAGAAGTTTTCTCCCACTGGACCCTTGGACTTGCCTTGGTATCCACCCAAATGGGGTATCAATTCGAAGATCGCGGCTGACCTTTCGGCTCGAGGGGGATCTATGCGAGGTGAGAAGACCTTTGGCAGGCCAAATGCACAGACAACTTTGGACTTAGGAAACTCGTGATGAACTTGAACACCTACCAGCGAGAAGCACAGAAGACAGATCGTGTTCCTTTGGGACAAGAATGTGGCGATGCGGGAACCGATCTCGTGGTTCCATTGCTCGGACTGGCAGGTGAGACTGGTGAATTGCTCAGCGAATACAAAAAGCACCTTCGAGACGGTGATTCGCATCTTCTGTTCAGGGAGCGTGTGTCGGAAGAACTGGGCGACTTGCTCTGGTATGTCGCCAACGTCGCCGCGAAGTTCGATCTCAAGCTGGACGATGTCGCACGAGCGAATCTGAAGAAGACTCAGGGCCGTTGGGGGTCGCAAGATACGGGGGGGGCCGTTTTTGATGCGGAGTTCGAAGAGAATGAGAGGCTGCCTCGACGTTTCGAAGTTGAACTCAGCGAGGTCATCGTGAAGGGACGCACGAAGATTCGCATGCGCGTCAATGGAAAGAAGATCGGTGACGACCTAACGGACAACGCGGATGACCCTGATGGCTATCGGTTTCATGATGTTTTTCATCTGGGCTACGTCGCGGTACTCGGGTGGTCGCCTGTTATTCGAAAGCTGCTGAAGAGGAAACGCAAGAGCAATCCTCAAGTCGACGAGGTGCAGGACGGTGGCCGCGCGCAAGTACTAGATGAGGGCGTCGCAGCGTTGGTTTTCGACTATGCGAAGGAGCATCGGTGGCTCGAAGGGGTCACCGACTTGGATTACAAGTTGCTTCGTACAGTCAAAGGCGTGACGTCGCTTCTGGAGGTACGTGAGCGGTCCTTGGGTGAGTGGCAGCGCGCAATATTGCTTGGGTTCGATGTATGGCGCGAGGTCCTGAGATCTGGTGGTGGGAAGATTCTGGTCGATCAGGACACGAAGAGCCTTCGCTTTCTCGGTCCGCCTGGCAATGCCCGGCGGAAGCCAGCTCGAGAGTCCTCTAAAGGATGTTCGAATTGAATGGCGACAGGAGACCCTCTCATGAGCGACGAACCTCAGATTTTGAATTTTCGGAACGTCGTGGCACATGGTGTCGATATCGTCGACATTTCTGATTTCTCCCGCCTAGTAATAGATAAGAAGGCGAGCGAATTCTTGGGTCGCTACTTCACCGTCGCAGAATTGGCTGCCGCAGACAAGGGCGGCGATAAAACGGAAAGGCTTGCGTCGCGCTTTGCCATCAAGGAGGCCGTATTGAAGGCTCTCGGCACGGGGTGGGGCGATGGTGTCGCTTTTACCGATGTCGAGGTTGTGACGTTGCGCAGCGGTGCGCCTTCTATCGTATTACACCGCCGTCTGAAGACGATTTCGAGCGGGCTAGGTATCGCGCATTGGTTGGCGAGTGCTAGTCACACGGGCACGATCGCGATTGGAAGTGTCATCGCATTGAAAGAATAGGATGTCGAGGTAGTGAGCGGGGCGTGGGTACTCCACGTTCGGCGTCGGTTTCAATGACAGTAATGACTCTGTGAATTGCCCTTGTTTTTGAGGCGCGTTTGTTCTTCAAACAGTACAGCCGTTCGAACTCGATTGAGGCGGTTCATTGGTGTATCCGTTTTGGCGTATCGGTTTTGTAAAACATTCCGCGTAAGCCAAGTGCAGCAGAACTTGGCCTTCATGCCCCCACTCATCAGTGATGCAATGCTTGCATGACTGCATCGACCGTTGCCCGAACTCAGGCAGTTATCACCCTCCCCACCGCCGCCCGCGACCTCTACCGTGCCCTCTGGCTTCACGCCCGCGGCGCCCGTGCGCAGTTGCTCGGCGCTGCCGCGCTGCTGTCCGGCGCGCAGCTGCTGCGGCTCACCATGCCCTGGCTGGCGGCGCAGGCGATCAATGCCTTGCAGCAGGGCGACATGGCGATGGCGGGGCGGTGGATTCTTTATCTGGTCGGCATCTATCTGCTTTCCTGGCTGCTGCACGGGCCGGGGCGGGTGCTGGAGCGCAATGTCGGCGTGCGGGTGCGCGTGCGGCTGGCGGATGCGCTGTATGCGCGCATCGCGGCCGCACCCTTGGCGTGGCGGGACGGGCGGCATTCGGGTGAGCTGCAGCACCGCGTGATGCAGGCAAGCCGGGCGCTGTCGGACTTCGCGCAGAACCAGTTCGACTATCTGCAGAGCGCGTTCAACTTCGTCGGCCCCCTGGTCGCGCTGGCGCTGCTATCGCGCACCAGCGGCGCGATCGCGGTGAGCGGCTATGTGGTGATCGCGCTCATCATCCTGCGCTTCGACCGCACGCTGATGCAGCTCGCGCGCGCCGAGAACGACGCTGACCGCCGCTATGCCGCTGCGCTGCTCGATTTCGTCGGCAACGCCGGCACGGTGATCGGGCTGCGGCTGCAGGCGGCGTCGCGCGTGCTACTGGGCCGGCGCATGGAGGCGGTGATGGCGCCGCTGCGGCGCGCGGTGATGGTGAACGAGGGCAAGTGGTTCGCGGTGGATCTGCTCGGCATGGGGCTCACCTGGGTGCTGGTGGTGGTGTATGTCATGCAGGTGCGCGAGCCGGGGCAGGCGGTGGCGCTGGGCACGGTGTTCATGATCTACCAGTACGCGCAGCAGGCGGCCGGCGTGGTGGGCTCGCTGGCGTCGAACTTCCAGGGCTTCGCGCGCATGCATACCGACTACTGCAGCGCCGAGCCGATCTGGGCCGCACCCGGTGAGCCGGATGCAGAGGTGCCCGCGGTGCAGGCGGATGCCTCGTGGCAGACGCTGGCGCTGCGCGGCGCCACCTGGCGCTACGGCGACGACGCGCGCGGCGGCGAGCGGGGCGCCGAGCGGGGCGCCGAGCGTGGCGGTCTGCGCGGCGTGGATCTGGAGTTGCGACGCGGCACGCGGGTGGCGCTGATCGGCCCGAGCGGCGGTGGCAAGAGCACGCTGCTGCGCACGCTGGCCGGCCTCTACCAGCCGCAGCAGGGCGAACTGCTGCGCGACGGCGTGCCGGTGCCGTGGGCCGAACTGCGCACGCTTGCGACGCTGATTCCGCAGGAAGCCGAAGTGTTCGAAGCCAGCGTCGAAGAGAACCTCACTTTCGGTCAGCCGGCCGACCCGGCGGCGCTGCAGTCAGCGATGCACGCGGGCGTGTTCGACGAGGTGCTCGAGCGCCTGCCCGACGGGCTGCAGAGTGGTCTGAGCGAGCGCGGCGGCAACCTCTCCGGCGGTCAGCGGCAGCGCTTGGCGCTGGCCCGCGGTGCGCTGGCGGCGCAGGGCAGTTCGCTGCTGCTGCTCGACGAACCAACCAGCGCGCTCGACCCGCAGGCCGAAGGTCGGGTGTTCGACCGCATGGTGGCGGCATTCCCGTCGGCCTGCATCGTCGCTTCGGTGCACCGGCCCAGTCTGCTCGCGCGCTTCGATACCGTGGTGGTGGTCGAGGCCGGCCGCGTGGTCGACGCCGGCCCGCGCGACGCGGTGCTGGCGCGGCGGGCGCACTGAGCCGCAGCGCCCGGACATCAGGCGCCGCACAGGCGGCTAGACTGTGGCGGTCCGCTCCTTCTTGTGCCGCAGTGATGCCCTTCCGCCCCTGTTCCGTCCGCTGGCTGTCCGGTGCGCTGCTGCTGGCGACCGCTGCCACGGCGGCCGCGCATCCTGGCGGCCTGAATGCCGAGGGCTGTCACAACAACCGCAAGACCGGGGACTACCACTGCCATCGCGGTGCGCCGGCGCGCACCTCATCGCTAGCGACGGAAGGGGCGGCCGCGGTGCCGGCAGGCACCGCCTTCCGCAACTGTGCCGAAGCGCGTGCCGCGGGCGCGGCGCCGGTGCGGGCGGGCGAGCCGGGTTACGGCCCGCACCTCGACCGCGACGGTGACGGCATCGGCTGCGAGCCTTACCGCGGACGCTGAGCCGCCGCCAGCGCGCCGGCGGCATGTTGCCGTGCACGCCGCCGCGCCGCGAAACCTGTCAGCCCCAGGCCGGCGAGCAGCAGCGCCCAGCTTTCCGGCTCCGGCACCATGAGCACGGTCGGTCCGGACAGTCCCATTGCGTATACCGCAGCCAGCGCGTCGGCCGAACCGGTCCGCGTCGACAGGTCATAGCTGCTGACGAATTCTTCGCCGACGGCGCCGGACGATTTCAGGGTGATGTACTTCAGCGTGACGGTGCGGTATTCGAGGGCCGCTGACAGGGCCGGCGCGCTGCCGCTGCTGCCGGTCAGGTCGAACGTGGTGACGAAGGCGTCGGTGAACACCATCTCGAAGAAGGTGGCGCGCTGGCCTTCGATGTCCGTCGTCGCGTGCAGCGTCACGGTGTCGAGCGCGTCACCATTGCTGGCCCGTGCGAACAGCTTCGCCACGCTGGCGTCGAGCGCCTGCGTCCATTCGAAGTCGCGGAACACCGGGCGACGGATCGTGATGTCGCTGGTGGGGCCGCCGCTGACCGTTTCGATGCCGAAGCCCCAGGTGAAGGTGTCGATCTCGTTCCAGTTCGGGTGCTTGTCGTCGGTGCTCGAGCCCTTGATGTCGTCCAGCTTCAGGAAGTAGTCGAAACCCGCCTGCGCCTGACCCGCGCACAGCGCAAGCGCGACGGAGGCGGCCATCAGTACGGGGCGGAACGGTGTCGGAACGCGCATGGAAATCTCCCTGTCGAGTGGGTGACGGCCATCGGGGCGGACGCCAGGCGGCCGGCTTCGCGCAGCACGCAAAGTGCATCCATTAAAGCAGCCCGCATGCGCAGCGGATAGCGCTCCGTGCGATTTCAGACGAAGCGCGCGAGCACCACGCCCGATACCGCGATATGTGCCAGCGACACCCGCACCGACAGGCCGTGCAGCCACTTGAGCGGGCCGTCTGTCCGTCGTCGGTGGCGGCGTTTCCGGATGCCTGCATTGTTGCGTCGGTGCACTTGCCCAGCCTGCTCGCGCGCTTCGACGCCGTGGTGATGGTGGAAGCCGGTCGCGTGGTCCGCCGGCCTGCGCGACGCGGTGCTGGAGCGGCGGCCGCGCATCCGGGGGCTTGAATGCCGAGGGCTGCCTCAACAACCGCAAGACCGGGGACGACCACTGCCATCGCGGCGCCGGTGCGTGCAGGCGAGCCCGGTCACGACCCGCACCTCGACCGCGATGGTGACGGCATCGGCTGCGAGCCTTACCGCGGACGCTGAGCCGCCCGCGGTGCGTTCACTTCAGCGGCAGGAACACGAGCTTGCCGGCCATCATGTCCGGCATCAGCAGGTAGTGTCCGTCCGCCGACAGCCCGATGTCCGCCGAGGACTTGTGGCCTTCGGTGATCAGTTGCGGCGCCGACCGGGGCTTGCTCAGACGCCACACCTTGCCGCCCTTCCAGTCACTCACGTAGAGCGCGCCGTCGCGATCGCGCAGCAGCCCGTCGGCGGCGCCGAATCCGCTGTAGAGCAGCTTGAGCGCCGGTTTGCCGTCGGCCTTCTTCATCACCAGACGGAACAGCTCGCCGGTGCCGAAGTCGGCGACCAGCAGCGAGCGCGGGCCGTCGAGCAGCAGGCCGTTCGGGCGCATGATGCCTGCATTCGCGCCAAGTACCGTGCGGATGCCGCCGTCGGGCGCGATGGCGTAGATGCCCGCGCCCTGGCCCTTGTCGTCGCCGCTGTCGGACACGTAGATGACGCCGTCGCCGTCGATCTCGATGTCGTTCAGGAAGACTGGCTTGTTCGGGAAGTCGCCGGGCTTTGCCAGTTCGGTCACCGTGCCGTCGAGGCCGATGCGCAGCACGCGGTCGACGTCGGCGACGTAGAGCCGGTCGCCGAAGAGGTCCATGCCCTTGGGGTCGTTCAGCCCGCCGACCAGCGTTTCAGTGCGGCCATCCGGATGCACGACGGTCACCTTGCCGTCACCCGCCTTGTTGAACGCGCCGATCTCGGTCACGAAGATGCGGCCGTCCGCGTGGGCGACCGCCGATTCAGGGTTGGTCAGGCCGACGACTTCCTTGAGCGTGGTGCCGGCAGGGCGCGCGGCCGGCTCTGCGCTGTTCGGCTCAGCGGCCGGGGCGGTGGCCGAGGTCAGGACCGCGAGCGCGGCGACCAGCCATCGCAGGCGAAAGGTGCTGCGGACGGTGTTCTTCATGGTGATCTCCGGTTCGAGTGAGTAAAGGGACGGAAGGGGGAATGAATGCCTTGAAGGGGAAAGGTGATCGAGGAATGGGTGCGCAGCGGCGAAGTTGTCGCCCCTGGGCGCGTCGTCTGCATGAGGTCGACTGCGGGCAGTCGCGACAGTTCGGTGGTCTTGAAGTGAGCGGCGCCGCGGATTCAGGCACTATCGCCCGTATCAGCGTCCTCGGGTGACGCTTTCCGACATGAGCACGCCATGGCTTCGAACCAAGACCGCTACCAGGCGAATCTCCGCGACGAACTGGACGGCGCCGCGCTGTACGCCGCGCTGGCCGATGCCGAATCCGATCCGGTGCGGCGCGACCTGTTCCGCCAGCTGGCGGAAGCCGAGGCGGCGCATGCGCAGCTGTGGCGCAGCAAGCTGGAGGCCGCAGGCGTGAAGCCGGAGGCGTTCCGGCCGAGCTTCCGCACGCGCGTGCTGGCGGCGCTGGCAAAGCGCTTCGGGCCGTCCTTCGTGCTGCCGTCGGTGGCGACCGCCGAAGTCGCCGACCGTGACAAGTACGCCGGTCAGGCCGACGCGGCGTCGCTGTCGGCGGAAGAGCGTTCGCATGCGGCGGTGCTGGAGGCGGCGTCGGGGCAGCCGCGCGGCATGAGCGGGGCGGCCATCGCCAAGGGCGAGCGCTGGCACCGCGGTGGCTCGGGCAACGAACTTCGGGCGTCGGTGCTGGGCGCGAACGACGGGCTGGTGTCCAACCTCTGCCTGGTGATGGGCGTGGCCGGCGCCGGCGCACCGGCGCAGACCATCCTGCTGACCGGGCTGGCCGGGCTGATTGCCGGTGCGGTGTCGATGGCGCTGGGCGAGTGGCTGTCGGTCACCAATTCGCGCGAGTTCGCGCAGACGCAGATGGCGGCCGAGGCGGCCGAGCTGGAAGATACGCCGGAGGCCGAGCGCAAGGAACTGGCGCTCATCTTCCAGGCCAAGGGGCTGGCGCGGGAGGATGCCCAGCGCGTGGCGACCGAACTGATGCGCGACAAGAAGGCCGCGCTGGACACGCTGATGCGCGAGGAACTGGGCATCGATCCGGCCGAGCTGGGCGGCAACCCGTGGAGCGCCGCCGGCTTCTCCTTCGTGCTGTTCGCCGTCGGCGCGCTGTTCCCGGTGCTGCCCTTCTTCTTCACCGGGGGCGCTGTCGGCATGGCCTGGAGCGGTGGCCTGTCGGCGGCTGCGCTGGCCGCGATCGGGCTGGCGACCTCGCTGTTCAGCGGACGCGGGCCGGTGTTTTCGGTGGTGCGTCAGGTACTGATCGGTGCCGTGGCGGCAGGGGTGACCTACGGCACCGGCGCGCTGATCGGGGTGTCGCTGGCCTGAGCGGGCCGACCGGCCGTCGATTGACGGCCACCCCCGCCGGCCCCGATACTCCGCCCCCGGCGGCGCCTGTATATATATGCGTCGCTCCGTCGCTGCTCCGGCAGCCATGAATCCGCGCCGGGCCGCCCGCGCACCCGCTCATCCCCACGTCCTGCCGCCGTTTGCCCCGCGGGAGAACCCGCTGGAGTTTCACCCGCATGATCACGCTCAGAAACGTCGTCCTTCGCCGCAGCGCCAAGGTGCTGCTCGATGGCGCCACCGCCACCATCAATCCGGGCGAGAAAGTCGGCCTGGTCGGCCGCAACGGCGCCGGCAAGTCGACACTGTTCGCGCTGCTCAACGGCACGCTGCACGAGGACGGCGGCGAGTTCGTCATGCCGGCCCAGTGGCGCATGGCGCAGGTGGCGCAGGACATGCCGGAAACCGACCAGCCGGCGACCGATTTCGTGATCGAGGGCGACACCGCGCTGCTCGCCGCGCAGAAGGAAGTGCAGGCCGCCGAAGCCACCGACGATGGCGAGCGCATGGCCTACGCCTACATGGCGCTGCACGACGCTGGCGCGCACGACGCGCAGTCGCGGGCGCAGGCGCTCATCCTCGGCCTGGGCTTCACCGCCGACCAGATGTGCAATCCGGTGAACAGCTTTTCCGGCGGCTGGCGCATGCGCCTGCAGCTGGCGCGCGCGCTGATGTGTCCGTCCGACCTGCTGCTGCTCGACGAACCGACCAACCACCTGGATCTGGACGCGCTGGTGTGGCTGGAATCCTGGCTCAAGCGTTACGAGGGCACGCTGGTGGTGATCAGCCACGACCGCGAGTTCCTCGATGCCATCACCAACGTGACGCTGCACATCGACGCCGGCAAGCTCACGCGCTACGGCGGCAACTACAGCACCTTCGAGGACATGCGCGCGCAGCAGATGGAGCTGCAGCAGAACGCCTACGCGAAGCAGCAGGACAAGATCGCCCACCTGCAGAAATTCATCGCCCGCTTCAAGGCCAAGGCGAGCAAGGCCAAGCAGGCGCAGAGCCGGGTCAAGGCGCTCGACCGCATGGAGAAGCTGGCGCCCATGCTGGCCACGGCCGACTTCAACTTCGAGTTCAAGGAGCCGGCCAACCTGCCCAACCCGATGCTGGTGATGGAAGAGGCGAGCTTCGGCTATCCGCCGCCGGCCGACGCGCCCGCCGGCACGCCGCCGACGGTGATCGTGCGCAATGTGAACAAGTCGGTCATGGCCGGCCAGCGCATTGGCATCCTCGGCGCCAACGGTCAGGGCAAGTCGACCGCGGTGAAAACCATCGCCCGCGCGCTGGCACCGATCGCCGGCCGCGTCACCGAAGGCAAGGGTCTCAGCATCGGCTACTTCGCGCAGCAGGAACTGGACGTGCTGCGTCCGCAGGACAATCCGCTCGAACACATGACCCGCATGGCGCGCGAAGGCCTGCCGGCCGGGCAGAGCGGCCGCGAACAGGACCTGCGCAACTTCCTCGGCACCTTCAACTTCAGCGGCGACATGGTGAAGCAGGCGGTCGGCACGATGAGCGGCGGTGAGAAGGCGCGCCTGGTGCTGTGCATGCTCGTGTGGCAACGCCCCAACCTGCTGCTGATGGACGAGCCGACCAACCACCTCGACCTCGCCACCCGCGAGGCGCTGGCGGTGGCGCTGAACGAATTCGAAGGCACGGTGATGCTGGTGAGCCACGACCGCTCGCTGCTGCGCTCGGTGTGCGACGAATTCTGGCTGGTGTCGCGCGGCGGCATCGAACCGTTCGACGGCGACCTCGACGACTACCAGCGCTACCTGCTGGACGAAGCCAAGCGCGCGCGCGAAGTGCTGAAGGACTCGATGAAGGCTGCTCCGGCCGAAGCCGCGCCGGTCGTGCAGGCACCGCCTGTCGCTGCGCCGGTGAAGAAGGCGCCGGTGAACCTCAAGGCGCTGAAGAACGAACTGGGCAAGCTCGAACAGCGCATCCTCGAACTGCAGACGAAGAAGCACGCACTGACCGCCAAGCTCGCCAGCCCGCTGCCGCCGAAGGAAATCGGCGAAGTCGGCGTCGAACTGCAGAAGGTGGACGAAGAACTCGAAGCGCAGGAAATGCGCTGGCTCGAAGTGTCGGAACAGATCGAGGCGGCCGGCTGATCCAGCCGGCTGCGGCGGTACGCTGAATCGCCGGCTGGCGACAGGCCAAGGTTCTGTGGGAGAGGTCTTCTGACCCCGACAGCAGCCTGCATCGAAGTCTGTGGACAGCAGCGGCCGCATCGCGAGCAAGCTCGCTCCCACAGGGGGACGCGCCCGGCTCGCGGCCGGCGTCATGGCAAGGGTTCTTGTAGGAGGGGTCTTCTGACCCCGACAGCAGCCTGCATCGAAGTCTGCGGACAGCAGCGGCTGCATCGCGAGCAAGCGCGCTCCCACAAGAACGCGGCTCCGGCGGCGGTCGGGGAGTGCTTTCGTGGGAGCGAGCTTGCTCGCGATGGGGCGGTCGATCAGACCTCAGCGGTTCACAGCCGATACGAATCCAGCACTTCCTGCGCCGCGCGGAAGGCTTCGCCGGCGGCCGGGACGCCGGCGTACACCGCACAGTGCAGCAGCGTTTCGCGGATTTCCTCGACCGTGCAGCCGTTGTTCAGCGCGCCGCGCACGTGGCCTTTCAGCTCGTGCGGGCTCTTCAGCGCAGTGAGTGCGGCCAGCGTGACCAGGCTGCGGGTGCGGCGGTCCAGCCCATCGCGGTTCCACACCGCACCCCAGGCGTGCTCGTTGATGAAGTCCTGCAGGGGCTGGTTGAATTCAGTCGCATTGCCCAAGGCCCGGTCGACGAAATCGTCGCCCATGACTTCGCGGCGTACCTGCACGCCCGGTTTTTTCTGTTCGCTCACTGTGTGACGGCTCCGCTGGGACGTATGTCTATGCTCACTGGGCGGCCGGTGCGGCCTGCTTCATGTCTTCTTCGCACTTGCGCATGAAGGAGTTCTTCGCTGCGCCGGCGAGCGGCTTGCCGTCCTTGCTCAGCGCACGCGCTTCGCAGTCGGTCTTGTGCATCGCTTCGCGGTGGCATTTCTGCATGAAGGAGGACTTGGCGGCGCCGACCAGCGGCTTGCCGTTCTTGTCGATGGCGGCGGCTTCGCACTTCGAGTCGGCGGCGGCGTTCGGGTTGGCGTCGGCGGCCAGAGCGCTGCCACAGGCGAGCAGGGCGGTCAGTGCGGCGATGATCATCTTGTTCATGTCGATCTCTCCCGTTGGGTAGGTGCGATGGCGTATCGCCCGTACATGATGAACAAAGCGGCGCCTCTCGGCAAAGCCCGGGGTCTGTTGACCTTGAATCGCGGGCCCCGCGCGCGCATCGCGATGCGTCCGGATCAAGGCGGGCCGACGCCGGCTGACTGGCCGTCAGACCCTAGCCTGCCGGTATCCGTATGCCGGGAGCCTTGAGCCAGTCGAAAGTGCGCGCCATCTCGGCCGGGCTGACGTCGTTCACCTGCGAGTCGGCGAACACGTCGTCGCCGGCGAGCCAGTCCGCTTCCGATTGCGGTGCGGCGAGCGCCAGCATCAGCGCGTGATTCAGTTCGTACGACGCCCAGCTGCAACCGGCGTCGCGCAGCGCCGACTGCAGCGCGTTCTGCACCAGACTGCGCACCATGCGGTGAGCGACCGAGTACGGGATGTCGTCGATCTCGCCGCAGGCTGCGCGGTCGCAGGCGGTGCGGTCGTGCGACGCGTGGCCGCGACAGGCGAGCGGGCGCACCGCGTAGATCGCACAGGCGCCGTCGTCGTCGATGAAGGGACAGGTTGCCCGCAGCGCGACGCGGTCGTCGGCATCGGCGTCACGCGTGTCGCTGTCCGCCTCGGCCAGTCGCCGCACCAGTCGCGCGCAGACAGCGGGGTCGGCGTCGCGCAGATGGCGTGCGATGTGCAGCACTTCGGGGGCGGTGGCGGTGACGCGCACCGTACAGCAGGTCGAGCAACCGCGGTCGCAGGCGACCGGCGCACCGGCGTCCATCCGCGCCTGCAGCGCCTGTTCGAAGTTGTCGAAGGCTTCGCCCAGCAACTGCGCGAGCAGTGCGTCGTCGTCGCGTTGCGACGCCAGGATCTGTGAAAAGGTCGCGTGACGTGCGCGGAAGAAGCGCAGGTTGTCGTCGTCGGCGGTCATGGCGTGCGCACTCCGGGCGGATAGGGTCTGCGTGCCACTGTACGAAGGCGGACGGCGCGCCGGTTTGATGCAGCGCAAACGGGATGCGCGTGCAGCGGGACGTTCACATTGGCTGAGCAGGCGGGCGTGTTCGCGAGGGCGGCGGGGCTTCTGTGGGAGAGGTCTTCTGACCCCGACAGCGGCCGGGGTCGAAGCCGGCGGACCGCAACGGCCGCGTCGCGGCCAAGGCCGCTCCCACAGGAAACGCGCCCGATCCGCAGCCGGAGCCGGGCTTCTGTGGGAGGGGTCTTCTGACCCCGACAGCGGCCTTCATTGAAGCCGGCTGACCGCAGCAGCGCTGTCGCGGCCAGGGTGCTTCCCACAAAGGGCTGTCAGCGGCTGACCGTCAGCTGCAGCACCAGCCCGATCACCGCGCAGGCTCCGATCACATGGATCACGTTCGCCTTGAAGCGGAACAGCGCGACGGCGGCGCCAAGGGCGATCAGGGCCGACATCCAATCGAAGCTGCCGGCGAAGCCCTGCGGCCACAGCACGTGATAGCCGAAGAACAGCGCGAGGTTGAGGATGACGCCGACCACGGCGGCGGTGATCGCGGTCAGCGGCGCGGTGAATTTGAGGTCGTCGTGCGTCGACTCGACCAGCGGTCCGCCTGCGAGGATGAACAGGAAGGAGGGCAGGAAGGTGAACCAGGTCACCAGGGACGCCGCGACCGCGCCGGCGAGGAAGAGGCTGTCGGGGCCGAACACCGCTTTCACATAGCCGCCGATGAAGCCCACGAAGGCCACCACCATGATGAGCGGGCCGGGCGTGGTTTCGCCGAGCGCCAGCCCGTCGATCATCTGCACCGGCGTCAGCCAGCCGTAGTGGCCGACCGCGCCCTGATAGACGTAGGGCAGCACCGCGTAGGCGCCGCCGAAGGTGAGCAGCGCGGCCTTGGTGAAGAACCAGCCCATCTGCGTCAGCGTGTGCGACCAGCCGAGCACGCCCGCCAGCAGGCCCATCGGCACCGCCCAGAGCAATGCGCCGACGATGGCGACGCGCGCCAGCCGCGTCCAGCGGAAGCGCGCGTGTTCCGGCGTCGGCGTGTCGTCGTCGATCAACGCCGGCCCGTAGGACGCGTGTTTTGCCCCGTGTCCGCCGCCGGTGCGGAAGGTTGTCGGTGCGACGCGGCCGCCGATGTAGCCGATCAGTGCGGCGCCGGCGACGATGGCGGGGAAGGGAATGTCGAGCGCGAAGATGGCGAGGAAGGAGGCGGCGGCGATCGCCCACAGCGTCCGGTTCTTCAGCGCCCGACCACCGATGCGCCAGGCCGCCTGTACGACGATGGCGGTGACCGCCGGCTTGATCCCGTAGAACAGACCGGCCACCAGTGGCACGTCACCGAAGGCGATGTACACCCACGACAGCGCGATCAGGATGAACAGCGACGGCAGCACGAACAGCGCGCCGGCGACGATGCCGCCCCAGCTGCGATGCATCAGCCAGCCGATATAGGTCGCGAGCTGCTGCGCCTCGGGGCCCGGCAGCACCATGCAGTAGTTCAGCGCGTGCAGGAAGCGGCGTTCGGAAATCCAGCGCCGGTTCTCGACCAGCTCCTGGTGCATGATCGAAATCTGGCCGGCCGGTCCGCCAAAACTGATGAAACCCAGCTTGAGCCAGAACATGAAGGCTTCGCGGAAAGGAACGCTGGCGGGTCGGGGCGCGGTCATCGGCGGCAGAGGGTGCGGGCGGGCACGGAATGTCGGTCAGGCGCGCATTCTGCACCGCGGACGAGGCCCTGCGATGACACGGTCGCTGGCCCGCATCTTGCAGGTAGTGATCGACGCGTTGCCTGCCGGGACGTAGAGGAGCGTTCCGGCAATCGGCCGCTGGCCGGCGACGGGTCACATTACCTACTACTCGAAAACAAAGGAGTCACCATGAAATCTTCGCTGATGACCGCGTGCTGCGCCGCCGTGCTGCTGGCAGGCTGTTCCAGCCTGACGTCGCCGACGGCCACCCGCGACAACTCGACGGAGACCCACAAGAATTACTGGGCCAAGTACGAACACTCCCGCAGCTCGATGCCCCCGTCGTCCGAATCCAAGCCGCTCTTTGGCGGTGGCGGTACGTCCGACGAAAAAACGGTCGCCGCTTCGCGTGCCGCGCGCATGGGGCCTGGCTGCACCGAACCCGGCACCGACAGCACACTCAAGCTGATCGCCCAGCTGGAAGCCTCCGGCAAGGCGGCAGGCAACGGACAGGTCGATGCCAATGTCGTCCGCCTGGCCGAGCGCGCGCAGATGCTGTCCTTCCTGCGCGAATCGCTGTACCGCACCTGCGAGCGCCTGGCCGCAGGCCAGATCACCAAGGAGGAGGCGGCAGCAGCCAATGACAAGGTGATGAATTCCGTGCACGCCATCATCGAAACCGACCGCGACCTGGCGCGCAAGTCGGCGGCGGATGCATTGAAAGGACTGACGCCGGAGCAGATCAAGGCGCTGCAGTAAGCGGCGCCCGCAGCATTTCGCAAAGCGTCCGGACCGTGTCGCGGTCCGGATGCGACGAGACGCCGGTGAGACAGTTGACCGGTCGACCTGTCTCGCCTGTATCAGGCGGACTCAGCAGGCCGATCGAAAACCTGCCCCTCAGTGGAAGCGAGTGTGGCTTGCGACGGTGGTCTGAATCGCGACCTGCGGCTGGCCGCGTCCCCGTCGCGGCCAAGGCCGCTCCCACAGGGGATGCGCCCGACCCACAGCCTGAGCCCGGGCCGGGGTTCTGTGGGAGGGGTCTTGACCCCGACGGCAGCCTGCATCGAAGCCCGCGGACAGCAGAGACCCTGTCGCGGCCAAGGCCGCTCCCACAGGATCGCTCGCGATCCGTTAGCGGAGCCGAGCTTGTGTAGGAGCGGTCTTCTGACCGCGACGCGGCGGCTGAGTGGAGGACTGCGCGAGGTCACGGGCCGCAGTCGCGGTCAGAAGACCGCGCCTGCACAGTTCTTACCTCACACCTTCTGGTAGATCTCCGCGCCGGACTTCACGAACTCGACGGCCTTCACTTCCATACCCTTCTGCAGGGCTTCGTCTTCGTTCAGACCCTGCTTGGCGGCGAAGTCGCGCACGTCCTGCGTGATCTTCATCGAACAGAAGTGCGGGCCGCACATCGAGCAGAAGTGCGCCACCTTGGCCGACTCCTTCGGCAGCGTCTCGTCGTGGAAGCTCTTCGCCTTGTCCGGATCGAGACCCAGATTGAACTGGTCGTCCCAGCGGAACTCGTAGCGCGCTTTCGACAGCGCGTTGTCGCGGATCTGCGCGCCCGGATGACCTTTTGCAAGGTCGGCGGCGTGGGCGGCCAACTTGTAGGTGATGATGCCTTCCTTCACGTCGTCCTTGTCCGGCAGCCCCAGGTGCTCCTTCGGCGTCACGTAGCAGAGCATGGCCGTGCCGTACCAGCCGATCTGCGCCGCACCGATGCCGCTGGTGATGTGGTCGTAGCCCGGGGCGATGTCGGTGGTCAGCGGACCCAGCGTGTAGAAGGGCGCTTCCTTGCAGTACTCGAGCTGCAGGTCCATGTTCTCCTTGATCAGATGCATGGGCACGTGACCCGGACCTTCGATCATCACCTGCACGTCGTGCTTCCAGGCGATGTCGGTGAGCTCGCCCAGCGTCTTCAATTCACCGAGCTGCGCGTCGTCGTTCGCATCGTAGATCGAACCCGGACGCAGACCATCGCCCAGCGAGAAGGCCACGTCGTAGGCCTTCATGATTTCGCAGATCTCTTCGAAGTGGGTGTAGAGGAAGCTCTCCTTGTGGTGAGCCAGACACCACTTGGCCATGATCGAACCACCACGCGACACGATGCCGGTCATCCGGTTGGCGGTCATCGGCACGTAGCGCAGCAGCACGCCTGCGTGGATGGTGAAGTAATCCACCCCCTGTTCGGCCTGCTCGATCAGCGTGTCCTTGAAGATTTCCCAGGTGAGCTCCTCGGCGCGCCCGTCGACCTTCTCCAGCGCCTGGTAGATGGGCACGGTGCCGATCGGTACCGGGCTGTTGCGGATGATCCACTCGCGGGTTTCGTGGATGTTCTTGCCGGTCGACAGATCCATCACCGTGTCCCCACCCCAGCGGATGGCCCAGGTCATCTTGTCGACTTCCTCGTTGATCGAGGAGCCCAGTGCCGAGTTGCCGATGTTGGCGTTGATCTTCACCAGGAAGTTGCGGCCGATGATCATCGGCTCGCTCTCCGGGTGATTGATGTTGTTCGGGATGATGGCGCGGCCGCGGGCGACTTCGGAGCGCACGAACTCGGGCGTGATCTCGGCCGGTATCGACGCACCGAAGCTCTGGCCCGGATGCTGGCGGGTGAGCAGCTTGGCCATCTTCTCGCCAGTCGGGCCGGTCGCGCGCAGGCTCTCGACGTAGGCGGCGCGGTTCATGTTCTCGCGGATGGCGATGAACTCCATCTCCGGCGTGATGATGCCCTGACGGGCGTAGTGCATCTGGGTGACGTTGCGGCCGGCCTTGGCACGGCGGGGGTGGCGGTGCAGGTCGGGGAAGCGCAGGTCGTCGAGCGCGGCATCGGCTGCGCGGATGCGGCCGAATTCGGAGGAGAGGTCGGTGAGCTGTTCGGTGTCGCCGCGTTCCTCGATCCAGCGGGCGCGCAGCGCGGGCAGTCCGCGGCGGATGTCGATCGAGGCCTGCGGGTCGGTGTAGGGGCCGGAACAGTCGTAGACGAAGACCGGCGGGTTCTTCTCGCCGCCGAAGCCGGTGGGCGTGTCGGCCTGGGATATCTCGCGCATCGGAACGCGGATGTCGGGGCGCGAGCCTTCGATGTGGATCTTGCGCGAATGGGGCAGCGGCGCGATCGCCGCTTCGTCCACGTGTGCCTGGTCGGCGAGGAAGGTGTCTTTGGCGTTCATTGAAACTCCTGTTCTTACTGCAGTCCGGTTTTTCTTCGACTAGGTATGCGATGGGTGCGTGCGCCGCACCTCGTCGATACGACAACGCAAGTTCCAGGCCACGCAACGTGGCCGGGCGGTCGTGCCCGTAAGCCCCAGCCTGCGGCGTGTGCGCCGGCTGTCTCAACTATCTCACCACCGCCCCCTTCGATGTCGAGACAGCTGTCGCAGCTTTCCGGCGTCTCACCCGTACATCTGTCGCAGCCCTCCGCGATCTCGTAGGCATACCCCCAGTGTCCATGCGGGTTTGCGGGCAATTGCTTCAGTGGCATGAATGCTGCCTTAAGCCCTCCGACGGTGACCCGAACATGCAGGCGCCGCATTCAACCAGGACCAATCAACAGCATCACCTAGGAGGGGAACATGACAAGAACTGGACGCAAGTCGCTCAACAGCACCGCCTTTACCCAAACCCGCAAGTTCACGGCCGGCGCCGCTGCCGTGGCCGCTCTCTGTGCAATGTCGACGCCGGCAATGGCCGACATCGTCATCGGCGAGTTCGGCGGTACCAAACTGTCGATGTTCGGCATCATCGACGTCGGCATGCTCTACAACAGCGATGCAAACGCGACCGGCGACAGCAAGACGTCGATGGA
Source organism: Methyloversatilis sp. MC4-4 (assembly GCF_049843555.1). Classification (GTDB taxonomy): domain Bacteria; phylum Pseudomonadota; class Gammaproteobacteria; order Burkholderiales; family Rhodocyclaceae; genus Methyloversatilis; species Methyloversatilis discipulorum_B. The sequence goes on along the minus strand of NZ_JBBHZK010000003.1, from coordinate 555,420 downwards.
AACCAGCGGCCTGCGTCAAACGGTCATCGGCTTCAAGGGCGAGCGCGAGCTCGACGTGAACCTGACCGCCTTCTTCAACCTCGAATCGCACTTCGACACCAACAACGGTTTCCTGCACGGCACCGGCGACGCATCGGGCACCGGCCCCGGCGGCATCAACACCCCGCTGTTCCGTCGTCAGGCCAACCTGGGTGTGCGCGGTGACTGGGGTAGCCTGACCCTCGGCCGTCAGTACGGCCCGGCGCTGCTGGCCCACATCGGTACCGAACCGCGCGCGTTCAAGGAACAGTTCTCCAACCTGTACGCCTGGGCCTACGGCCAGCTGTTCACGACCTTCAACCCGAACAACGGCAGCGGTCGCAACACGAACAACGACGTTGGCATTTTCATGAACAACGCCGTGCAGTACCGCAATACCTGGGGTCCGGTCACCATGGGTGTGCTGTATTCCTTCGGCGGTCAGGCGGGCGACTTCAAGGACAATAGCGCCTACGCGCTGGGTCTGACCTACAACGGTCCGATCACGCTGTCCGGCTCCTACCAGGCCTTCCACGACGAGCAGTCGGGCAAGAAGGTGGTCGATCACACCTCGCTCGGCTTCGCCATTCCGTTCGGCGACTTCACCTGGAAGAACAACTGGATGAACGCCAAGAACGACAACACGGCGGGCAACCAGCTGTTCGACGTGAATGGCTTCGGTACTGGTCTGGACTGGAAGTGGAGCGCGAAGAACTCGGCTACGCTCGCCTTCTATCTGAACAAGGACGACGCCAACAAGAGCGACGAAACCAAGTTCATCGTGATCAGCAACGACTACCAGTGGCGCCCCGACACCACGCTGTACATTCAGGCCGCCTTCGCCGATGCCGACCCGGGCGCAACCCTGCGCACCAGCATCGTCGCAGCGGGCGTGACGGCGGGTGAGAAGAGCACGCTGCTCAACGTCGGTCTGAACTTCATGTTCTAAGACGCTCGCGTCTGCAGCAAACGGCGGCAGGGTGTGGAAACCCGCCGCCGCATTCTAAAAACCAAGGAGACCTGATCGATGAATTCGATTCGCAAGCAGTTCCGCCTGACCGCATCCGCCGCCGCCGTAGCCGCTGCGTCGATGCTGTCGGTGTTTGCAGTGAGCCCGGCCGTTGCGCAGAGCGGCCCCGGCTTCGAAGACCCGAACAACTGGCCGCAGTACCACCGCACCAGCAACGCCTGGCGCTTCAGCCCGCTGAACCAGATCAACCGTGACAACGTGAAGAAGCTCAAGGTGGCGTGGATCCACCAGCCGGGCACCATCACGCACGGTCTGCAGGCCACCCCGATCGTGATCGACGGCGTGATGTACTCGATCTCGGCCAACAACAACGTGTGGGCCATCGACGCCGCCACCGGCAAGACCATCTGGCAATACGCGCCCAAGCTCGACAAGATCGTCGACCAGGTGTTCTACGGCGCCGCCAGCCGCGGCGTGACCGTGGGTCGCGGCAAGGTGTACGTCGGTACGCTGGACGGCCGCTTCATTGCGCTCGACCAGAAGACGGGCAAGGAAGTGTGGTCGACCCAGCTGACCGATCCGAAGAACCAGTACGGCGCGCTGTTCTCTGCACCGCCGCAGCTGGCCGGCAACGTGCTGTTCGGTGGCACCACCGGCGGCGACCAGCCGATCTCGGGCAAGATCTACGCAGTGAATGCCGACACTGGCAAGCCGGTGTGGACCTTCGACGTGATCAAGAACGATCCGAAGAGCTGGCCGGGCGACAGCGGCAAGGTCGGCGGCGGCAGCGCCTGGATGCCGGGCACCTACGACGCCAAGACCGACACCATCTACATCGGTACGTCGAACGCTGCGCCCGACTACTACAACTACGATCGCAAGGGCGACAACCTCTACACCGCCACGCTGCTCGCGCTCGATCCGAAGACCGGCAAGGTGAAGTGGCACCGTCAGGAAGTGCCGAACGATTCGTGGGACTACGACTCGGCGTACGAGGCGCTGGTGGTGCAGAAGGACGGCAAGGACGTCATCGTGCACCTGAACAAGGGCGGCTTCGTGTTCGTGATGGACAAGAAGGACGGCAAGCTCGAAAACGTGTGGCAGTTCGCCGAGAACGTGAACTGGGTCAAGGGCATCGACCCGAAGACCGGTGCGCTGATCGACCCGGTCTACCCGGAAATCGACAAGACCAAGACCTTCTGCCCGAACCTGCTGGGTGCGCGCAGCTGGAACCACGGCGCCTACAACCCGGGCACCGGCCTGTGGTACTCGCACGCGATGGAAGTGTGCAATGAAGTGGTCGCGGGCAAGGACGATCCGGACAACCTGAAGGCGGTGTCTGCGCTGTCGCTCGGCATCGAGTCGATCAAGCTGGTGTCGCCGCCGAACAGCAAGCCGCACGGCCGTCTGGATGCGCGTGACCCGATCACCGGCAAGCGCAAGTGGTCGATCAAGTACGACCTGCCGCCGCTGTCGTCGGTGCTGACCACCGCCGGTGGCCTGGTATTCACCGGCGACATGGAAGGCAAAATCTACGGCTACGACGCCGACACCGGCAAGGAACTGTGGACCTTCAACGCCGGCTCCGGCCTGCGTGGCGGCCCGGTCAGCTACTCGGTCAAGGGCAAGCAGTACATCGTCTTCCCGACCGGTCTCGGTTCGCATGCCCCGGGCTTCCTGGCCGGTGCCTTCCCGCAGATCAAGGATCTGCCGGGCGGTGCGGCGATGGTGGCCTTCACGCTGGAGTAAGGAAGTAAGTGCGTCACCCACCCCGTCGTGCGGACACACGGCGGGGTGTTGTAAGTCTCCTCATTTACGGGCGGTAACGGGAGTGACCGCCTGTCTTTTTTTGTGCAGACTCCCTCGTCGCATGCCCAGATTCAACCCTCCCGCCGTCCCGCGCGTTGAGCCTGCAGACAGGTTCGAGCGGATGGCGCATCCCGGCCTCGGGACAGGTGGGTTCAATGTGTGCATCAGAATCAGAACCATTGTTTCAACCGGGCAGGAAAGCAGAACCATGACTACACGCAAGCTCAGCGGCACGACCCGTGCCTTCTCCATCTCCGCCGGTCTTCGGACGGTCGTTTTTGCGGGCAGCGCACTCGTGCTGCAGACCCTCAGTACGCCGGTGCTCGCCAATGCCGAAGCTGCCGCCGAACCGCTGCCGCAGCCGTCGTTCGAACTGACCGACCCCGAGCGCATCGCCGCCGGCAAGAAGCGTTTCAACAAGACCTGTGCGGGCTACTGCCACGGCGCCGAAGGCGTCGGCGGGCGTGCTCCCGACTTCAAGGGTCGCAAGGACCTGCCGGACGCAGAGGCATTCAAGACCATTTTCCATGGTCGTCGCGGCGCCGACATCATGCCCCCCTGGGGCCAGGCCTTCTCGCCGGACCAGATCTGGGAACTGGTCGCCTACATCAAGTTTCTCGGCACGCAGTGATCGCCGGCGTTCCACGGAACGCCAGAACGTGTGGGCGCTGTCGCTGAATCTGCGGGAGGTCTTCCGGCAGCGACAGCGCGCCGTATCCCGGACGGCGGCCGGCAAGCGCCGCGTCGCGGCCAAGGCCGCTCCCACAGGGATCGTTCCCTGTTCGCCGCCGTAGCCTGATTTGGTGGGAGCGAGCTTGCTCGCGATTGAGGCGGTGATCGAAGCCGGTGGTCCGCAAGTGCCGCATCGCGGCCAAGGCCGCTCCCACAGGAGCGCGCGAGCGCGTCGCCAGGGCGGACTTCTTGTAGGAGCGGTCCTCTGACCGCGACGCTGCAGTGAGGCCTTACTCACCCGGATGCAAAAGAAAAGGGGCGCACGAGGCGCCCCTTTTCTCGTCCGTGCTGCCGACTCAGCCGTTCTCGACCATCCGCTCTTCACCGTCCAGATAGTTCGGCGCGACGATGCGCAGCCGTGCCATCTTGCGGTAGAAAGTGGCGCGCGACATGCCGAGCTGACGTGCCGTTTCGGTCACCCGCCAGTGGTTGCGGCGCAGCGCGTCGAGCATCTTCTGACGCAGCTGCAGGCAGGCCTCGTTGAGCGGCTCGCCGTCGCGCAGTTCGCACGGATCGGGCACTGCACCGCCGATGCCGCGCGGCGCGGCCGGCTGCGGTGACGTGACCGCGGCTGCCTGCTGCTGCGTCGGTTGCGGAATCTGCTGCTGCGGTGGGGGCTGCAGCGCGACGCGCGGGCTGTGGTTGTTGGTGCGCAGTTCCTGCGGGAAGTGCTCGATGGTGACCTGCGTGCCGTCGGCGATCGCACAGGCGTAGCGGATGGCGTGGCGCAACTGGCGGATGTTGCCCGGCCAGTCGTAGCTCAGCAGGCGGGTCATCGTCTCTTCCGGGATGCGCAGTTCTTCGCGGCCCATCGCCGCACATTCCTCGCGCAGCACCAGCTGTATGAGCTCGCGCTTGTCCTCGCGGTTGCGCAGCGGCGGCAGCATGAAGCTGGCGCCGTTGAGGCGGTAGAACAGATCTTCGCGGAAGCGTCCCTGGCGCACCAGTTCCGGCAGGTCCTGGTGGGTGGCGCAGACCACGTGCAGGTTCACCGGCGTCGGCTGCTCGGCGCCCAGCGGCACCACTTCGCCTTCGGCCAGCACGCGGAGCAGGCGGCTCTGCAGCGACAGCGGCATGTCGCCGATTTCGTCGAGGAAGAGGGTGCCGCCGTCCGACTGCAGGATCTTGCCCTTGGCACCCTTGCTGCGGGCGCCGGTGAAGGCGCCGTCGCGGTAACCGAACAGTTCGCTCTCGATCAGGCTTTCCGGAATCGCCGCGCAGTTCAGCGCGACGAAGGGTTGCTTGGCGCGGTCGCTGAAGTCGTGGATGGCGCGCGCGAACGCTTCCTTGCCGGTGCCGGTCTCGCCCAGCAGCATGACCGGGATGTCGCGGTTGGCCACCTTCACGGCGCAGGCCACGTTGGCCTTGACCCGCGGATCGCCCAGCGCCAGGTGACGGAAGCCGCGCGGGGCGGTCACGTCGTCGGCGGTGATGACCGGCTTGGCCAGCGTGACCTGGGCGAGCGAACGCGCGTTCGGCGCCCGCAGCACGGCGAACAGGCGGCGCCCGGTGGCCATCATGCGCAGCGGGAAGGGCGTACCCGGGCTGGCGTGCGCCGACACCATGATGTCGCTGGCGGTGCACTCGAACAGGTCGTGCAGGAACTCGGCGTGGCGACCGTTGTGGTTGATCAGTTCCTGGCGCGCGCGACGGTTGCCGCCGACGATGCGGCCGTCGTCGTCGAAGGCGATCAGGTAGTCGGTTTCGACCGGCATGAATTCGGCGACCTGGCCGAGCTGCAGCGTCCAGTAGGTGCGCAGGCTGTAGTGCGCGTAGGCGTCCTCGATCAGGCGCGCCTTGTCGCACACCATGCGGAACACCAGCAGCTGGCTCTCGCGGGCGTCCGGCGAATACAGCGCCGAGGCGTCGAGCACGGCGATCGGCTCGTCCTGCAGCCCGAGGATCGGTGCCGAACTGCAGGTGAATTGCGTGTTGTGCGAACGGAAGTGCTCACCACGGTGGACCAGAGTGGGCTGACGGTCGGCCAGCGTGGTGCCGACGCCGCAAGTGCCCTCGTGTTCTTCCGCCCAGCAGGTGCCGTTGCGGAAGCCCTCGTCCTTGAACTCCTTCTCCAGCGCCGGCACGGTGCGGTAATCGACGGTGACGCCGGTGGCGTCGGTCAGCAGCACGCAGTAGTTGGCCGGCAGCAGCTCGTGGTGCAGCCGCTCGACGCCTTCGCGGGCGATGCGCATGAAGGTTTCGATGCGCTCGCGGTGCTCGCGCAGCTCGTAGGCGGTGACGACCTTGGGTACCGATGACAGCCCCGGATCGATGGAGTGCTTGTTGAGCGACCTGCGCCAGGAGCGCGCGAGGCGCTCGTAAGCGGGGTCAGTCTGTGCCGGGCGCGATCGTCCTTCGACGATGTTCATCACGCGTCCGACATGGTCGGCGATTTCTCGACCTTGTCTCATGTCCGTCTCCTCCGTGGTGGACTTTCGAACCCCCCGTCACCGGTTGTTGCCGTGTGCGGGCAGGTTTCCCTTTTTGTTGCGTGAGGTTAGGCCCTGCCGCGTCCGAAAGCAACGCGACGAATGTCTCCGAAAACTGAGACAGCTGTCTCAGTGCGCCGGGTGTCCGGCGTCTCATCGGCCGGCGTGTGCCGGTCGTTCAACGACGGCCTATGACGATGGGCGTGACAGACCTCTTACGAATCATCGGCTTGTCGCCAGAACGCCGATTGGCGACGAGGCGCTGGCACGACAGATGCAATGAGGGCTCAAACCTCGTTCAGGAGTCGCATCGTCGTGTCGCCCAGTCCTTCCCGCCCGATCAGCGTCGGCATCATCGCCAACCCGGCATCAGGCAGGGACATCCGTCGTCTCACTTCCCGTGCATCGGTGTTTCCGAACGCGGAGAAGGCCAGCATGATCGTGCGCGCCATCGCCGGCCTCGAAGCGGCCGGTGTCGAGCACGTGCTGCTCATGCCGGACAAGGGCTCGATCTCCGGCCTGGTGTATCGCGCGCTCGGCCTCGACGGCCGGTCGACCGAAGGGCGGCGCGTGCGCTTCATCGACATGACCGTGTCCGAGTCGATCGACGACACGCTGCATGCCACCGAGGCGATGTGCGCGGCGGGCGTGTCCGCCATCATCGTGCTCGGCGGCGACGGGACCCATCGCGCGGTGGCCAAGCGGTGCGGCCAGGTGCCGCTGCTGGCGCTGTCCACCGGCACCAACAACGCCTTTCCGGAAATGCGAGAGGCGACCGTGGCCGGGCTGGCGGCCGGCCTGATCGCCACCGGCGCGGTGCCGGCCGCGGCCGGCCTTCGCCGCAACAAGCTGCTGCGCGTGCGCTGCGACGACCGCGACGACATCGCGCTGGTCGACGCCTGCTTCACCGGTCATGAGTACGTCGGCTCGCGCGCCGTCTGGGACAGCGCGCTGGTCGAGGAACTGTTCGTTACCTTCGCCGCGGCCGACGGCATCGGCCTGTCGGCCATCGCCGGTCAGCTCGAACCGGTCACGCGTGCCGCAGCACACGGCCTGCACGTGCGCTGCGCGCCGACCGGCGACACGCCGCGCCGCGTGCACGCGGCGATCGCGCCCGGCCTGGTGGCCGAAGTCGGGGTGCGCGACTACGCGCATCTGTCGCCGCACGAGCCGGTGGTGCTGACCGGTCGCAGCGGAACCATCGCGCTCGATGGCGAGCGCGAGATCGAGTTCCACACCGGCAGCCGCATCGAAATCAGCCTCGACCCGAACGGCCCGCAGACCATCGACGTCGCCGCCACGCTCACCCATGCGGCGCAGCACCGACTGCTGCGCCACTACGCGGGAGGTGCCGCATGACGCGCGCGCTCCCGCTCATCGCTCTCCACGGAGCCGGCGCCAACGACGGCGCCGCGCTCCGCCCCAGGCTCGATCAGCCATCCGCCCGCAGCTGCCGGAGAACCGCGGGCATTTCTGTCCACAACAAAGAGGAGCACTCATGACCAGTCCTTTGAACAGGGAAGCCCTTCTGCAGGCTTACCGGACCATGCGCACCATCCGCGATTTCGAGGAGCGCGTGCACGTCGATTTCGCCACCGGCGAGATCCCCGGTTTCGTCCATTTGTATGCAGGCGAGGAAGCTTCGGCGACCGGCATCTGCATGCACCTCAACCGCAACGACTACATCGCCTCGACCCACCGCGGTCACGGCCACTGCATCGCCAAGGGCGTTGATCCCGTCGGCATGATGGCCGAGATCTGGGGCAAGGCCACCGGCACCTGCAAGGGCAAGGGCGGCTCGATGCACATCGCCGACCTCGAGGTGGGCATGCTCGGCGCCAACGGCATCGTCGGTGGCGGTGGCCCGCTGATCTGCGGTACCGCACTGGCGTCCAAGATCCGCGGCGAGAACAACGTCGGCGTGTGCTTCTTCGGTGACGGCGCGTCCAACCAGGGCACCATTTTCGAAGCGATGAACCTCGCTTCGGTGTGGAAGCTGCCGGTCATCTTCGTGGCCGAGAACAACGGTTACGCCGAAGCGACCTCCAGCACCTTCTCGGTGGCTGTCGAGAACATCGCCGACCGCGCGAGCGCCTTCGGCATGCCGGGCGTCATCGTCGATGGTTTCGATTTCTTCGCGGTGTACGAAGCGGCCGGCGAGGCGATCAAGCGCGCCCGCGAAGGCGGCGGCCCGACCCTGCTCGAAGTGAAGCTGTCGCGCTACTACGGCCACTTCGAAGGCGACCAGCAGACCTACCGCGCGCCGGGCGAAGTGCAGAAGCTGCGCGAAACCAAGGACTGCCTGATGCAGTTCGCCAAGCGCGTGACTTCGCGCGGCGAACTGACCATGGCTGACATCGAAGCCATCGACCGCGAAGTGAAGACGATGATCGACGACTCGGTGGTGAAGGCGAAGTCGGATCCGCTGCCGCCGCCCGAGGCCCTGATGGCCGACGTCTACATCTCTTACTGAACCCGCGCCATACGCCGACAGGAGAAAACAGAATGGCAAGAAAGATTACTTACCAGCAGGCCATCAACGAGGCGCTGGATCAGGAAATGTCGCGTGACCCGAGCGTCATCATCATGGGTGAGGACGTCGCCGGTGGCGAAGGCTCGCCCGGCGAGAACGACGCCTGGGGCGGCGTGCTCGGCGTGACCAAGGGGCTGTACGCGAAGCATCCGGGCCGCGTGCTCGACACCCCGATCTCGGAATCGGGTTATGTCGGCGCCGCCGTCGGTGCGGCCTGCAACGGCCTGCGTCCGGTCGCCGAGCTGATGTTCATCGACTTCATGGGCGTCTGCTTCGACCAGATCTTCAACCAGGCTGCCAAGTTCAAGTACATGTTCGGCGGCAAGGCCAAGACCCCGGTCGTCATCCGCGCCATGTATGGCGCCGGCTTCCGCGCCGCCGCCCAGCACTCGCAGTGCCTGTACAACGTGTTCACGCACATCCCCGGCCTGAAGGTGGTCATCCCGTCGAACCCGTACGACGCGAAGGGTCTGCTGATCCAGTCGATCCGCGACAACGACCCGGTCATCTTCCTGGAGCACAAGGCGCTCTACACGATGGAAGGCGACGTGCCGGCCGAGAGCTACATCGTCCCCTTCGGCGAAGCCGCCGTGGTGCAGGAAGGCGATGACGTGACCATCGTCGCGATGGGCCGCATGGTCCATTACGCGAAGGAAGCCGCCGGCAACCTGCGCAAGAAGGGCATCCAGTGCGAAATCATCGATCCGCGCACGACCTCGCCGCTCGACACCGACACGATTCTGGAAAGCGTCGAGCGCACCGGCCGCCTGGTCGTCGTCGATGAGTCCAACCCGCGCTGCAGCATGGCGTCCGACATTTCCAGCTTCGTTGCACAGGAAGCTTTCGGCGCACTGAAGGCGCCGATCCAGATGGTGACTGCACCGCACGTTCCGGTGCCGTTCGCCGCTTCGCTTGAAGATCTTTACATCCCCAGTCCGGCACGCATCGAAGAAGCCGTGATGAAGGTCAAGGAGTATCGCTGATGTCCGCAATCCATACCGTCACCATGCCCAAGTGGGGCCTTTCCATGCAGGAGGGGAAGGTCAACCTGTGGCTGAAGGAAGTCGGTGACACGATAGACCCGGGTGAGGAAATCATCGAGGTCGAGAGCGAGAAGATTTCCGGCGCCGTCGAGGCGTCGGTGTCCGGCGTGCTGCGCCGTCAGGTCGCCCAGCCGGACGAAGTGCTGCCGGTCGGCGCGCTGCTCGGCATCGTCGCCGAGAAGGGCGCGTCCGATGCCGACATCGACGCGGTGATCGCCCGCTTCCAGGCCGAGTTCGTGCCGCCGTCCGCCGATGACGCTGACTCCGGTCCGCAGACGCAGACGGTCAAGGTCGGCAATGTCGAGGTGCGCTACCTCAAGCTGGGCGAGGACGTGGCCGGCAAGGCCCCGCTGCTGCTGGTCCACGGCTTCGGTGGCGATCTGAACAACTGGCTGTTCAACCACTCGCCGCTGTCCGAGTCGCGTGCGGTGTATGCGCTCGACCTGCCGGGTCACGGCAGCACCACCAAGGTGACCGGCATCGCCTCGCTCGACGGTCTGGCTGAAGTCGTCATCGGCTTCATGGACGCAGTCGGTCTCGAGTGCGCCCACCTGGCCGGCCACTCGATGGGCGGCGGCGTCTGCCTGGCGATCGCCAAGCGCGCGCCGAACAAGGTGAAGTCGCTGTCGCTGATCGCCAGCGCCGGTCTGGGCAACGAGATCAACGGTGCCTACATCGACGGCTTCGTCGCCGCCGCTTCGCGCAACGCGCTGAAGCCGGTGCTGGCGCAGCTGTATTCCGACGAGTCGCTGGTCACCCGCTCGATGATCGACGACATGCTCAAGTTCAAGCGCCTCGAAGGCGTCGACAGCGCGCTCGCCACGCTGGCCGGCGGCCTGTTCGCCGGCGGCCGTCAGGCCGAGCAGCTTGCTTCGGCCGCGGCCGGCAAGCCGACGCTGGTGATCTGGGGCGAAAACGACCGTGTCATCCCGTCCTCTCACGCCACGGCGATCCCGGGCGCGACCGTGAAGGTGATGCCGGGCCAGGGCCACATGGTCCAGCTCGAAGCGGCAGGCGAAGTGAACAAGCTGATCGGCGAGTTCATCGGCTGATGCACCACCGGCCGCCGCAGCCTCTCCTGCGGCGGCCATTTTTACGGATTCCATCATGAGCACAGCTGTTGCAGGCGAAGGCCTGCGCGGACGCGACAAGCTCGCCCGCATTCCGGTCAAGGTGCGCGAGGATGTCGCCTCGCCGACCAAGCCCGCCTGGCTGCGCGGCCGCGACCAGGACACGCCGGCGGTGCGCGCGCTGCAGGGCGTGCTGCGCGATCACGCGCTGCATACGGTGTGTGAAGAGGCGGCCTGCCCGAACATCGGCGAGTGCTTCGGCCGTGGCACGGCGACCTTCATGATTCTCGGCGCCATCTGCACGCGCCGCTGCCCCTTCTGCGACGTGTCGCACGGCCGGCCGCTGCCGCCCGATGCCGACGAACCGCAGCGCCTGGCGCGGACGGTGGCGGCGATGAAGCTGCGCTACGTGGTCATCACCTCGGTGGACCGCGACGACCTGCGTGACGGCGGCGCTGCACATTTCGCGCAGTGCATGGCCGACATCCGCGCACTGAGCCCCGACATCACGATCGAGGTGCTCACCCCCGATTTCCGTGGCCGCGAGGCGGCCGCACTGGACGCGCTGGCGGTGTCGCCGCCGGACGTGTTCAACCACAACATGGAAACCGTGCCCCGCCTGTACCGCGAAGTCAGGCCGGGCGCGAACTACGAAGGCTCGCTCAGGCTGCTGCGCGACTTCGGCCAGCGCTTCCCCGGCGTGCCGACCAAGACCGGCCTGATGCTGGGCCTCGGCGAGACCGAGGCGGAAGTGGTCGAGGTGATGCGCGACCTGCGCGCCCATGGCTGCGACCTGCTGACGCTGGGCCAGTACCTGCGGCCGTCGCCGGCCCATCTGCCGGTGATCGAGTACATCACGCCCGAGCGCTTCGATGCGCTGCGTGTCATCGCGCTCGAACAGGGTTTCAGCGAAGTCGCCGCCGGCCCGCTGGTGCGCTCGTCCTATCGTGCCGACGTGCTGCACGCTGCGCATGAGAACCATGGCTGACGCCAGCGCCCACACCGTCATCGTGAACGGCCAGCACGAGCCGCTCGACGATGCGCGCACGGTGGGCGATCTGCTCGACCGCATGGCCTTGCGCGGCAAGCGCATCGCGGTCGAGCGCAATGGCGAAATCGTGCCGCGCAGCGTGTTCGACCATGCGGCGCTGAGCCCGGGCGACCGCGTCGAAATCGTCATCGCCGTCGGAGGCGGCTAGACCATGAATGCACCCCTTGATACGCCGCTGACCGATCCGCTGGTGATCGGCGGCCAGCCCTTCGCGTCGCGCCTGCTGGTCGGTACTGGCAAGTACCGCACGCTGGACGAAACCGCCCGCGCGCTCGACGCCAGCGGCGCCGACATCGTCACCGTGGCGATCCGGCGCACGCCGCTGAACCGCAACAACGGCGAACCCGGCCTGCTCGACGTGCTGCCGACCGGGCGCTACACGCTGCTGCCCAATTCGGCCGGCTGCTACACCGCCGACGACGCGGTGCGCACGCTGCGCCTGGCGCGCGAACTGCTCGACGGCCACGACCTGATCAAGCTCGAAGTGCTGGGCGATCCGAAGTCGCTGTACCCCAACATGCCGGAAACGCTGCGCGCCGCCGAAACGTTGATCCGCGACGGCTTCCGCGTCATGGTCTATTGCTCCGACGACCCGATACAGGCGCGCGTGCTGGAAAGCATGGGCTGTGTCGCCATCATGCCGCTGGCCAGCCTGATCGGTTCCGGCATGGGCATCCTGAACCCGTGGAACATCGGAATCATCATCAACGACGCCAAGGTGCCGGTCATTGTCGACGCCGGCATCGGCACTGCGTCGGACGCTGCGGTGGCGATGGAACTGGGCTGCGACGGCGTGCTGATGAACACCGCCATCGCGCACGCGCGCGACCCGGTGCGCATGGCCGCGGCGATGCGCCACGGCGTCATCGCCGGCCGCGAGGCCTTCCTCGCCGGCCGCATGGAAAAGCTGCCTTACCGGGCCGCGGCCTCGTCGCCGCAGACCGGTCTCATCCAATAAACATAAGGGAGGAATCACCATGTCTGCATCGAAGAAGCGCCGTGTCGCGCTGGTCACCGGCGCCTCGCGCGGCATCGGCGCGGCGATTGCGCAGCGGCTGGCACGCGACGGCTTTCACGTCGTCGTCCATTACGCCCACGGTGCCGCAGAGGCGCGCGACGTGTGCGCGGCGATCGAACGCGCAGGCGGCAGCGCCACGCTGCTGCAGGCCGATCTGTCGATGTCCGACGGGCCGCAGTATCTGGCGGACACGCTGGCCGAACCGCACATCGACGTGCTGGTGAACAACGCCGGCATCGCGCCCTTCGAGGCCATCGAGGACATGAGCGAAGGCAGTTACGACCGCCTGTCGAACGTGAACATGCGCTCGCTGTTCTTCGTCACCAAATACCTGCTGCCGAAGCTGCGCGACGGCGGCCGCATCGTGAACCTGTCCAGCATCGTCGCCCGCACTGCCTTTCCTGGCATTCCGGCCTACTCGGCGACCAAGGGCTTCGTCGATGTGCTGACGCTGCAACTGGCCGCCTCGCTCGGCGAACGCGGCATCACGGTCAATGCGGTGGCGCCCGGCGTGATCGAGACGCGGCTCACCACCGGCCTGCTGGAGAATGGCGGCGCGGAAGCGGTGCAGTCGATGCAGGCACTGGCCGGCGTCGGCACGCCCGACCGCGTGGCCGGCGTCGTGTCCTTCCTGGTCGGCCCGGATGGCGCCTGGACCACCGGTCAGGTGATCGACGTCAGCGGTGGCACCAAACTTTGATGAGGGGCTAGGGGCTAGGGGCTAGGGGCGCAGTTTCAGCGCCAGCCAGCCCAGCCACTCGTGCAGCGCCCAGCCGAACTGCTGCAGCGCGCGCGACGATGGGATGAAGTCGCTGAACTCCCATGTGCCGGGGCGGCGGATCATCGTTGGCGCAGCGACCGGGTCCAGTCCGGCGCGGCGGAATTCCTCCATCGAACGACGCATGTGCATCGCATGCGTCACCAGCGCGACGCGGGTGATCCCGGCGTCGCGCAGCAGCACCGCCGACAGCCGGGCGTTGTCGGCGGTGTCGCGCGAAGCCGATTCGACCCAGCGCACGTCTACGCCGAAGTCGCTCATCGCTTCGCGCATCAGTTCGCCTTCCGGGCGTCCGTCCCACACCACGCCACCGCTGACCAGCACCGGCAGACCGGTGTCCTTCGCCAGCCGCGCACCGGCGCGCACGCGCTCCAGCGCCCAGCCATTCACCGTCTGTCCGTCATAGTCGACCAGGTTGTCCGCGGTGCCTGCACCGAGCACGACAATGGCGCCGGCGCCAGCCAGCGGCTGGGCCGCGCCGGTGTAATAGGTGCTGCGCTCCAGCCATCCGGCCAGTGCCGGCAGGCACAGCGCATACAGCGTCAGTACGCCGGTCGCCGCCAGCGTCATGCCGATGCGGCGGTGGCGGCGCATCAGCAGCAGGCCGAGCACGGCCAGCAGCAGCAGGCTGGTCGGCGGCAGCAGCAGGACCGATACGGTCTTCTTCAGCAGGAACAGCAGAGAACTCGGCATGGGCGCGTGCCAGTGAAAAAGCCTTATTATCCGGGCCAACACGCCGCACGGCGGCGTCGCATGCATGCTGCGACGCGCCGGACATGCGCGCAGACCACACGGAGCGGGGATTTGATCGATCTGTCGGCAATCGGCTGGAAGGAAGCAGCGCTGGTCGCGTTGGTCATTCTCGCCGGCTACATGGGCTATGCGCTGGTGCGCCTGTCCATGCTCAACGCCCGCCGCACCGCCGAAGCCGCACCGCCGCCCGTACCCGAGGCTCCCGTGCCACCACCACCGGTGGACCTGCAGGCCGAACTCGACATGCTGCTCGATGCCCGGCTGGCGCCGCTGATGCAGGCGCTGGAAACCCGGCTCGACCTGATCGAGGACAGGCTGGACGGCGTCAGCCGCCGGCTCGAAACCGTCAATCAGCTTCCACCGGTCGCGCCGCATTACAGCGAGGCGCTGTCGCTGGCAGCGCGCGGCCTCAGTGCCGAGGACATCGCTGAGCAGTGCGACATGTCGGTCGGCGAGGCCGAACTGGTACGTACGCTGGCGCAGAGCCGTGGCATGGGAGACAGGACATGAGTGCGACCGACAGCGTGACCGTGCAAGGTAACGAGGAGGCGGCGGCCGAACAGCGCAGCGCGCTGCTGCGCCGGGTGATCGTCGCCGGCGGCCTGATCGCGATGCTGATCGGCGGTCTGGCCCTGTTCGACGCCAGCCGTCGCGCCCCGGAGATCGACGACGAACCGGTGGCCGCGGTCACGCCGCCGCCCGCCGAAGCCCCGGCGGCCGAGGAGGCCACCGCCCTGCCCACGCTGCCGCCGGAGGAGACGCCCGCGGTCGACGCGACGACGGCGTCGATGCAGGACACCCCGCCGCCGCTGCCCGATGCCGCCACCGATGCGCAGCCAACTCCGGCTGCATCGCCGGAACCGGCGGTGCCCGAATCGACCGCGCGCCCGGGTGCGCCGATGCCGCCCCGTGCAGCGCCCTCCGCTGCAGCGCCCCCTGCAGCGGCGCCCCCTGCAGCGGCGCCGTCCAGGCCGGCCGCCGCGCCGGCTGACGTAGCGCCGCAGCCGGCACCGACCATCGCCCGCTCGCCGGCGGTCGCCGGCTCCGGTTATGTCGTGCAGGTGGGTGTATTCAGCAACGTCGCCAATGCAGAAGAGATCCGCGCCCGGCTTGCGCTGAACGGCATTCCGTCGCAGATCGAGGCGCGCGTGCACATCGGGCCGTTCAAGTCGCGCGCCGAGGCCGACCAGGCACGGCAGCGCCTGCGCGCGCTCGGCATGGACAGCGGTCCGCCGACTGCGCTCAAGCCTGCTGCGGCACAGCGCTGACCCCGCTCAAGTGGTATCGATTCGCGACCGTTAGCTGTGATCCAAACACACAAGAACGGGAGTCGCGAAATGGCCTTCATGGGGTGGGTGAGCCGAGCGGAATTCGACGCGCTGGCGTCGGAGCGTGACCGCCTGAAGGACGAGGTCGGTGCGCTGCGCGCCGATGTGTCGCGACTGGGTGACGAGTGCCGCGCGCTCAACGAGGCGCGCGAGCAGACGGAGAAGCGTTGCGCCTTCAACGCCGGCCTGTTGTCCAGCCTCACCGCCTATGCCACCTCCTTCCAGCGCTTCCGCACGACCCTGGCCGGACTGGCGGAGATCGTGACCGCCGAGGCCGGGCGAGCGGCCGAGACGGCGGAACGCTGTGCCGCGACGGCGCGCGACAGCCGGGCCGTCGCCGGCAACCTGTCCGGCTATTCCGACCGCCTGAAGGACACCGCGCACAGCGTCGATACGCTGCGCGACCGCGCCGAACGCATTGGCGGCATCGTGCGCCTGATCCGCGAAATTGCCGACCAGACCAATCTGCTGGCGCTGAACGCCGCAATCGAGGCGGCGCGCGCCGGCGAGCAGGGCCGCGGCTTCGCCGTCGTCGCCGACGAGGTGCGCAAGCTGGCCGAGCGCACCGGTGCGGCGACCACGGAGATTGCGACGCTGGTTGGCGGCATCCAGGAGGACACCGGTCAGGCGACCGAGCGCATGCAGGCGAATGCCGCTGATGCCGCAGGTTATTCGCAGGACGGTCTCGGCGCGAGCAACCAGCTCGATGCGCTCAGCCAGCAGGCGAGCGCCAATGGCGAACAGATGGCCGTCACCTCGCTGCGCGCCTTCGCCGAACTGGCCAAGGTCGATCATCTGGCCTACAAGATGGACATCTACCAGGTGGTGTCCGGTCACTCCGATCGCACGCCGGACAGTTTCGCTTCGCATACGGCCTGTCGCCTCGGCAAGTGGTATCACGAAGGCGAAGGCCGGCGCTGCCACAGCCACCTGCCCGGCTTCCGCGAGCTGGATGCGCCGCACGAGGCTTTTCACCGGGTCGGCATCGAGGCGTTGCAGCACGCGAAGGATGGCCGTCACGAGCAGGCGCTGGCGGCGATTGCACGGATGGAGACGCTGAGCCTGAACGTGATCGGCGAACTCGATCGCATGAGCGACGCCGCAGCGCAGCAGCGGGCGCACGCGCACACCTGATCCGTACCGACGCGTCCGTCGGCAACCCCGGCGGCACCGAATCCGCGATAATCCGGCGACGTCCCGCACACTGGCCTCCCGTGGCCGGTGTGCTGCGCAGCATTCATCCACAACGTTTCCGGAGACTTCGCATGTCGCGCACCATCGTTTCGACGACCGACGCACCCGCCGCCATCGGCACCTATTCGCAGGCGGTCAAGGTTGGCAACACCGTCTACATGTCGGGCCAGATCGGCCTCGATCCGGCCACCATGACCATGGCCGACGGCATCGACGCGCAGATCACCCGCGTGTTCGACAACCTGAAGGCGGTGGCCGCTGCTGCCGGCGCCACGCTGGATAACGCGGTCAAGGTGAACGTGTTCCTGACCGACCTCGGCAACTTCGCCAAGGTGAACGAGGCGATGACCCGCTACTTCAACCAGCCCTTCCCGGCGCGTGCGGCGGTCGGCGTGGCCGCGCTGCCGCGTGGTGCGCTGGTCGAGGTCGATGCCGTACTGGTGATCGACTGACACCGACCGGCCGGGCCATCCCGGCCCCTCCCTTTCGCGCATGAGTACCCGCAGCGAAGCGCTTTCGGCCGCGCTCGACAAGATGGGCCTCGGCTCGGATGCCGCGCTCGTCCTGCACTTCCCGCTTCGCTATGAGGACGAGACGCGCATCACGCCGGTGGCGCTCGCGCGCGCCGGCCAGCCGGTGCAGGTCGAGGTCGAGGTGACGCAGGCGGAAGTGAAATTCCGGCCGCGTCGCCAGCTGGTCGTGACCGCCGCCGACGACAGCGGCACCGTCACGCTGCGCTTTTTCAACTTCTATCCGTCGCAGCAGAAACAGCTCGCACCCGGCAAGCGGGTGCGCCTGTTCGGCGATATCAACCCCGGCTTCTTCGGCGCCGAAATGCTGCACCCGCGGGTGCGCAATGTCGGCGAGGACACGCCATTGCCGGACCGGCTGACGCCGGTCTATCCGGCCACCGCGGGCCTGTCGCAGGCCAGCCTGCGCCGCGCGATCGACGACGCGCTGGAGCGCACCGATCTTGCCGACAGCCTGCCCGAGGCGCTGCGCCGCCACTACGCGCTGGTGCCTTTCGGCGCCGCGGTGCAGGCCTTGCACCGGCCGCGGCCGGGCGAATCGCTGCGCGATCTCGACGAACGTCTGGCGCCGGCCTGGCGGCGCATCAAGTTCGACGAACTGCTGGCGCAGCAACTGAGCCTGAAGCGCGCTCACGCCGCACGGCGCAGCCGCGACGCGCCGGTGCTGCCGCAGCCCACGCAGACCACCGGCTCGCTGATCGACCGCTTCCTGCAGCAGCTGCCGTTCGCGCTGACCGGCGCGCAGGCGCGCGCCTGGGCGGAAATCGCCGCCGACCTGTCGCAGCCGTATCCGATGCAGCGGCTGCTGCAGGGTGACGTCGGTTCCGGCAAGACGGTGGTGGCGGCGCTGGCCTGTCTGCGCGCGGTCGAGGCCGGCTACCAGGCGGCCTTCATGGCGCCGACCGAAATTCTCGCCGAACAGCATTACCGCAAACTGGCCGACTGGCTGGCGCCGCTGGGGATACAGGTGGCCTGGCTGTCAGGCAGCCTGAAGGCACGCGACAAGCGGGCGATGAAGGAAGCCATCGCCAGCGGTGCGGCGCCGATCGCGGTCGGCACGCACGCATTGATCGAGGACGCGGTCGATTTCGCGCGCCTCGGTGTCGCCGTGGTGGACGAACAGCACCGCTTCGGTGTGCGCCAGCGGCTCGCGCTGCGCGCCAAGGCCGGCGACGTGAGCCCGCATCAGCTGATGATGAGCGCGACACCCATTCCGCGCACGCTGGCCATGAGTTTCTACGCCGACCTCGACGTGTCGGTGATCGACGAACTGCCACCCGGCCGTACGCCGGTGCTGACGAAGCTCATCGCCGCCGCACGTCGCGAACAGGTGATCGAGCGCGTGCGCGACGCCTGTGCCGCCGGCGCCCAGGCCTACTGGGTGTGCCCGCTGATCGAGGAATCGGAAACGCTGCAATTGCAGACCGCGATCGACACCCACGCGCAACTGCTGGCCGCCTGCCCGGAACTGAAGGTGGGGCTGGTGCATGGCCGCATGAAACCGGACGAGAAGGCGGCGGTGATGGCGGGCTTCGTCGCCGGCGACACGCATCTGCTTGTCGCCACCACGGTGATCGAGGTCGGTGTCGACGTGCCCAATGCCAGCCTGATGGTGATCGAGCACGCCGAGCGCTTCGGTCTGTCGCAGCTGCACCAACTGCGCGGCCGGGTCGGCCGTGGCAGCCGTGAATCGGCCTGCGTGCTGCTGTACGAGGGGCCGCTGTCGCAGACCGCGCGTGAGCGGCTGCGCGTCATTCATGCCTATACCGACGGTTTCATGATCGCCGCCGAGGACCTGAAGCTGCGCGGCCCCGGCGAGTTCATCGGCAGCCGCCAGTCCGGTCAGCCGCTGCTGCGCTTCGCCGACCTGGTGATCGACGAGGCGCTGGTCGAACTGGCACGCGAAGCGGCCGACACGCTGCTGCGTGACCACGTCGCGGCCGCCGACCGCCATCTCGAACGCTGGCTGGCCGGGCGCGAGGATCTGCTGAAGGCGTAAAAAAGGGAGGGACTAAGCCCTCCCTGTCGTCTTGCCTGTCGGGATCGACCAATGTCCGGTCCGTGCCTCACACCGTATTCATCCGCGTGCGACGCATGGATCGGGTGTCGGCCGACCCCGGCAGCAATGCTCAGACGCGGCTGCGACGGCGCGCGATCATGCCCAGCAGACCGAGGCCGGCGAGGAACATGGCGTAGCTCTCCGGCTCCGGCACCGCGGTGATCTGCAGCAGCGTGTCGTTGCCGCTGTTCGGGTGCTGGATGTTCACGTAGGCGACGTTCGGGTTGAACTTGTCGAAGTACAGGCCCGTCGGTTCGGCACCTTCGGTCGACAGCGAGGCCCAGCGGCTCAGCGATTCGGCGACGCCGTCGCGATCGGCATCCTGCGCGAACCAGATGTCGGCGCGACCGCCCGGCTGGTCTTCGATGATGTAGATGTTGCCGTTGGCATCGATGGCCAGGTTGTCCGGGCTGGTGAACTCGCTGCCGACGGCGTCGCCGGTGACCGAGTTGAAGGTCGCGCGGCTGGCGAACAGCTTCATTTCGTTGGTTGCGAGGTTCAGCGAATACACCTCGTTGGTGGTCGTGGTGGCGATGTAGAGCACTTCGTCGCCATTGGCCAGCACCTGCAGTTCGAGGTCTTCCGGACGCTGGTAGTTGGTGCCGCCGACCATGTCGGCTGCGGCACGACCATCCATCGAGAAGGTGCCGCCACCGACGTTCACCATGGCGTTCACGGTGCTGGCCAGCGGGGTGCCGGTCGCGGTGGTGATTGCTTCCCAGCTGGCAGCGCCGACGGCGTTGGCGTTGTTGCCGCCATTGGCCTTCAACACGAAGGTCTGGCCCTTGTCGAAGTAGCTGTCACCGGTGGTCGCGCCCGGCGCCGCCGATACGTACTTGTAGATCGAGCCGCCGTTGAATTCGTCGATGAAGTAGAAGCTGTTGTTCTTGTCGAACGCGCCGCCCTCGTGTGACACGCGGGGTACCACGTTGCGGTGGATGAAGTTGGCGCTGGAGGTGTCGGCCAGCGGATTGGTCACTTCGAACAGGCGACCGTAGGTGCTGTTGGTGCCCCATGACTCTTCAGCCGTCATGTAGGTGCCCCACGGCGTCCAGCGCGAGAAGTCGCCGGCCACGAAGCCCTGGGTGCCGGACTGGACGATGGTCTTGGTGATGCCGGTCCACAGGTCGGTGCGCTGCACGCCGCCGGCGCCGGTTTCGAACGGCATGAACAGGTAGCGACCGGCGTCGGTACCGGTCTCGTTGGCGGTGATCATGTCCCAGTTGCCGCTGTTCGACTGGCCGTTGGCGAGCTGCGTGACGCGGTCGGCCAGCACCTTTTGCGAGAACAGCGGCGAGGACAGCTGCAGCGGCGCGCTTTCCGGCAGCGAGCCGGCGGCGACGTTGCCGGGCAGGGCGGTGAAGTTGTCGAAGTGGGTGTTGTCGGCCGCGTAAGCCTGCTGGGCGGAAACGCCCATCAGGCCAATGGCGGCGGCTATGGCGAGCTTGCGGGGCTGCATTGTCGGACTCCCTGATTGAATGAACGCCTTGCAGAAGACAAGGTGACGATCAGGGTAGCCAGTGCGCGTTCAATTCCCGTGATGCAGATCGGCCGCCGCGCTGCGCCGATCGGCGCATGATTTGTTAACCGTTCTTAATGCGCTGGCCGGCGATCCGTGATGCGGGGCGACCGGCGCTTCAGTCGGCGCGGCTGCGCACCCGTATCGGTTCGCGTATGGCCTGTGCGGCGAGCAGGCGACTGAGCGCGGCGATCGCGGTATCGGTCAGTTCGTGGCCGCGCGACAGCACCATCATGCCGTTCGTGCAGCGCACGTCCTCGTCCACCACCCAGCCCGGAACCAGGTCGCGCACGCGCGCCGCGCGGTGGTGGTTCACCTCGCTGCGGAAGTCGGCCAGTGCCCTGACGATGTAGTCGGGCACCGGTGGCTGCACGGTGCGCAGCACGTCGCGCGGGCTGCGCGTCGCTTTGGTACGTGACCAGTCGCGCTCCAGTTCGAGCGCAGCGCGCAGCAGCGGCGCACCGCGGATCACTTCGAGCGGCGCGTCGGGCGGCGGGTTGTCCGACTGGTAGCGGATGATCTCGGCGGCCAGATCCAGCCGCGGAATGGCCGCCACCAGCCGGCTTGCCACCTCGGGGTGTTCGCGCAGCAGCTTCTTTTCGTCGGGGCCGAGATGACGTTGCGCGGCATCGGCCTGCATCAGTTCGGGCGGTATGCCGACGCAGCCGAGCTGGCTCAGTGCGGCGGCGATGCTGTAGATCCAGCCGTCCGCCCAGTCCAGCCGCGACAGCGCGTGCTGCACCGCCGAGTGCGCGAAAGTGGCTCGCTGGAAGGCCCAGGGCGCCACCATGGCGAGCACCTCCGTCAGCGTGTTCACCGCCGCGGTGAGCGTGGTTTCGAGCAGGTCGCGCTCGGCCCGCACGCGGTCGTAGTGACGCACGGCATCGTCCAGCGTGGCGATCAGCACGTCGGACGGGCAGGGCTTGCACAGGTAACGGAAGATGGCGCCGCGATTGATGGCGGCGATCGACGACTCGACGTCGGCCTGGCCGGTGAGCAGGATGCGCACGGCATCGGGCGCCTGTTCGCGCGCCTGTGCGAGGAAGGTGGCGCCATCCATGCCCGGCATGCGCATGTCCGACACGATGACGGCGAAGGGCTCACCGAGCTGGATGGCGTCCAGCCCGGCGATACCGCCATTGGCGGTCACCACGTCGAAGCGGCTGTGCAGCGTGCGTTCCATCGCCGCCAGCAGGTTGGGTTCGTCATCGACGCAGAGCACGCGAGGCAGGGTGTCTTCAGTCATCGTCATGGTCCGTGGTGAGTGCTGCGTTGTAGGCCTGCCACTGCGGCCACTGCTCGATCACGCCGGCGCGTTCGAGATAGGCGAGGTCCGGCGTCTGGCCGTTGGCCAGCGCGACGGCGACGTGCACGGTGCCGGCCAGGCCGAAGCCGGGGGCGGAGGCGCGGTCCGGGTGGGTGTGCCGCGCGACGGCGTCCACGATGTCCATCGGCAGGCCCCACAGGCCCAGCAGATAGGCGCCGACCGCGGCGTGCAGCGGCGTGTCGCAGACGGTGGTGGCGTCCTGCATCGTTTCGCTGCGCAGCGGTTCGACCAGCAGGCCGATGCGCGCCAGCAAGGCAGCGGTGGCGGCGACGCCTCCGCGGCGGCCGACGGTGATGCGGTCGGCCAGGCAGGACGCCTGCAGCGCGCGCCGTTGCAGGTGATCGACGAAGGGATCGGTCGCGGCGTCGGCGAATACCTGCGAGGCGAGCACGAGCAGCCGTACCTGATCGATGCCGAGGCGGGTGATGGCGTCGTTGATGCTCGTGATGCGCGCACCCAGCGTGAAGTAGGCGGAACCGGCCAGTTGCATGATGCGCGCGCTGAGCGCGGGGTCGCTGCTCAGCAGGCGGGCGACATGACGGCTGTCGCTGGCCGGATCGGCAAGCAGCCGGGTCAGTTCGGCAAAGATGCGCGGCGCGCTGGGCAGCCGGTTCACGCGGCCGATCACGTCGATCACCGAGGCGTCGCGGAACATCGCACGCAGCGCCAGCGCCGCCTGCACCGCGGCAAGCAGCACCGCGTTGTCGCAGGGCTTGGATACGAACTGGTGAGCGACGTCGAGCATGCGCAGCGTCGACGCGGTGTCGCACTGGCCGGACAGGATGATGCGCAGCGTGCCGGGCCAGCGGTCGCGCACGGCGCCGAGCAGCGCGGCGCCGTCCATGAAGGGCATGCGCATGTCGGATACGACGACGTCGGCCGGCTCGGCGTCGAGCGCGTCGAGCGCTGCCTGACCGCTGGTGAAGAAGCGGCACGCCCAGTCGGTTTCGCGCATCACCAGCGTGCGCTCGATGCCGGCCAGAACGCGGCTTTCGTCGTCCACGAACACTACCTGCATGGCGTTGCCTCGTCGTTGTCGATGCACAGCGGCAAACGCATCGTGAAGCGGGTGCCACGACCGACGTCCGATTCACACAGGATTTCGCCGCCGTGCTGGTCGACCACAGTGGTGTAGACCATGGCCAGACCCTGCCCGGTGCCCTTGCCGACCGGCTTGGTCGTGAAGAAGGGCTCGAAGATGCGTTCGCGTATGTCCGGCGGGATGCCCGGGCCGTCGTCGGCCACGCTGAGGTCGATGTGCCGGTCGCCGAAGCGTGTCGCGGTGATCCGGATCAGCCCCTTGTCGCGCACGCCCTCGGACAGCGTCTCGGCGATGGCGTGTGCGGCGTTCACCACCAGGTTCAGCAGCGCCTGGCCGATCAGGTCGCGTCGGCACGGCAGGTCGGGCAGGTCGTCATCGACCTGCGTATCGATCTCGGCCACGTACTTCCATTCGCTGCGGGCGACAGTGACCGTGGTCGCGATGACCTCGCGGATGTCCACCGCCACCTTGTCGACGCCCGACGGATGCGAGAAGGCCTTCATCGCGCTGACGATGCGCGCGATGTGTGCCAGCCCTTCCTTCGACTGGGCGAGCGCGTCCGGAATCTGCCGGCGCAGGTAGTCGAGCTTGGTCCGGCGC
Source organism: Methyloversatilis sp. MC4-4 (assembly GCF_049843555.1). Classification (GTDB taxonomy): domain Bacteria; phylum Pseudomonadota; class Gammaproteobacteria; order Burkholderiales; family Rhodocyclaceae; genus Methyloversatilis; species Methyloversatilis discipulorum_B. The sequence continues at coordinate 531,617 of NZ_JBBHZK010000003.1, read as the reverse complement.
AGGGCGACGTCGAAGTCCGCCAGCAGCGCGGGGTCGGGCTCGCCGGCACGCAGGGTCGCGATCACCGCGATGCTGCGATCGGCCAGCGCCAGCAGCGAAGTGGTGGCCATGTCGATGAAGCTCATGTTGTCGGCCACGTACTGCGTCGGGGTGTTGATCTCGTGCGCGATGCCGGCGGCGAGCTGGCCGATCGATTCCATCTTCTGCGACTGCAGGAGCTGCGTCTGTGTCTGTCGCAGCTCGCCCAGCGTCTTCTGCAGCGCCTGTCTTTCCTGCTCCAGTTCGCCGGTCTTGCGGGCGACCACGTTGGCCAGGCTGATGTTCTGTTCGAGCAGCGCGAACGGCGAGTTGCGCATGCCTTCGTCCTGCTGGGCGAGGCGCCGCTTCAGCGCGTCTATCGTCTTGTCGCGCGCGACCAGCTTGTGTTCCAGTTCGCTCAGGCGCGCCTCGATGTCGGGTTGCGGCAGGGTGGGCATGTCTATCCTCCGATCGCCACAGCGGTCAGCGTCTGATTCACGTGCAGGCCGTTGTACTGCTCGCCATAGGTATAGAAGCCGAACAGCAGGTTGGCGGCCATCAGGCGGCTCATGTCGTCATCGATCGCTGCCTGCTCGAATTCCAGCCGACGCAGGATGCAGTCGCAGCCGAGCACCAGCGCCGGTTCGGGCACGTCGCGCCGGAGTTCGGCCATCGCGCTGGCAATGGTCTGCAGCGGATCGAGCGCGCGACCGATCGATACGATCAGCCCTTCGTCGATGGCGCAGTAGCAGGACAGCGACAGGTCATCGTTCACCTTCTGGATCGAGCGCACGTAGGCATCGCCGCCCAGTTGCAGCACCAGGGGGTGGCGCGAGAACACGGCGGGCGTCAGTGCCTCGATGCGCTGACCTATCGCTTCAGCATAGGCCCTGGCTGCAGGTTCGCCATTCATTTCATGAATGATGCGCCGCTCGGGGTCGGCGCTCGTGATGACGAGTTCCGTGCTGCCGGCGGCGAAGTGCTGGGTCTTGATGGTGGCCACCGGATGGGTGGTCTCGAACAGCGTGAAGACGGCGGCATCGCTCAGGAAGAGGCCGTCAACGTAGACGTAGGTGTGTTCGAACTTCAGGTTGTCGCCGGCCGAGCCGCCAATCAGCGGCAGATTGCCGACGTGCTGGTAGAGCGCCGCGACCAGTCTTTCCTCGGCCATCGACAGGCCGTCCACCAGCAGCATGCCGAAGCGGTTCAGATCGCGTGTCGCGTCCGACCGGGCGCGGATGTCCTCCGCGATGCAGCTCACCTGGTCGACGTAGGCGGCCAGCGGGGTCACCGGATAGGTGCGCAGGCGCAGCCCGCCGCCCGAAAAGGTGACGCCGATGATGCCCGAGCGCTGGAAGCCGGCGGGGCCGAAGTGGCCGGACGAGGTGCAACCGACCGTCGGGCACCGGAAAGTACGGGCCAGTTCGCGACCCAGTACCGCGAGGTCGACATCCGGCGAACAGAAGAACAGCAGCCCGTCCTTGCCGGTGCTGCCGGTCTGTGCCGCCAGTTCGGCCACCGCGCGGACCGGATCGGTCGACGCGCTGGCGCCGTAGCAGGTGTTGATCGCCATGGAGCCCTCCGTCGACCTTATGCCGGGTCAACGGCCCGCATCGGAGAGGGCTTTAGGTGCCGATTGTGTCGGGGTGTCAGCGGTTGGCGTGGGTGGCGGTGAAGACCGCGACGAACACTTCGCGCAGGAAGAGGCTCAGCGACGTGATCAGCGCCAGCATGGCGAGCACGAAGAAGCCGGCCAGCAGGTCGGCCAGCACCACCGTGAACAGCACGCCGAAGAAGGCGCAGGACACCACCAGACAGACCATCAGCGCCGAGGCGACGGCGAACAGGATGGCCAGATAGACCAGCTTCGCACGCCGCGACAGCAGTTCGAGCTCGGTGGCGTTGCTCATCGTTTCGTCTTCGCACTGCTGGCCGCCCCGCGCCAGCACGACGCGGCGGCGGTCGATGATGCGACCGAGCCGGTTGTTCAGCGTGGTGATCAGCGTGGCGATGGCGGTGAGCAGGAACACCGGCGCCACGGCGAGGCCGATGGCGTGGGTGATCGCGTCGATCGAGGTCTGCAGCACCATGGCAGGGCCTTACGGAATCTTGAAATCGAGTTCGAACTTCGCGCTGGCATCGGCAGCCAGCGTTTTCGTGAGCCAGGGCATCGTCGCCTTCAGCGTCGCCGGCAGCGTCCACGGCGGATTGACGATGAACAGTCCGCTGCCGTGCATGCCGAAACCGTCGGGCGACGGTGTGCGCGTGGTCAGCGACACGTGCAGCCAGGCGTCGATCTTCATGCGCTTGAGCTTGGCCGGCAGATCGCGCGACTCCATGCGCTGCAGCTGCGGGTACCACAGGCAGTAGGTGCCGGTCGAGAAGCGGGTGACCGCGTCGCGCAGCGTTTCGAAGGCGTAGCGGTAGTCCTCGCGCATTTCGTAGGGCGGGTCGATCAGCACCAGCGCGCGCCGCGGCGGCGGCGGCAGCAGCGACCTCAGGTTGGAAAAGCCGTCCAGCTTCTCGATGCGCACGCTGCGGCCGGCGTCGGCGAAGGCGGCGTTGAGCAGCTTGTTGTCGGTCGTGTGCAGTTCGAACAGCTTCATCCGGTCGTGCTCGCGCAGCAGGGCGCGCGCGATCATCGGCGAACCGGGATAGGCGCGCAGCGCATCGCCGTCGTTGAAGGCGCGCACGACGTCGACATAGGTGCCGAGCGCCGCAGGCAGATCGGGCGCAGCCCACAGCTTGCCGATGCCTTCGGCGTACTCGGCGTTCTTTGCCGCGTAGCCGCTGTCCAGCGCATAGCCGCCGGCACCGGCGTGCGTATCGATGTACCAGTAGGGTTTGTCCTTCTGGTTCAGGTACTGCAGCAGTTCGACCAGTACGAAGTGCTTCAGTACGTCGGCCGGATTGCCGGCGTGGAAGGCGTGGCGGTAGCTGAGCATGGTGTGTCGATGTATGGGCGAGCGCGAGTATACGCTGCGCCGCCGACGCTCAGGCGGCGATGGCCGGGCTGCCGCTTTCCGCCAGGTGTGCGCGGTTGCGTCCGTTCCGCTTGGCGACGTACAGGGCCTGGTCGGCGGCACGCATCAGATCGGTCGGCGAGTGACCGTGTCGCGGATAGAGCGCGACGCCGATCGAAATGGTCAGCGTGCCCAGCGCGCTGCCATGAAAGCTCAGTTCGAGGTTCTCGACGGCGGCCCGCAGCATTTCGGCGCGTGCCAGCGCGGCGTCGCGGTCGGCTTCCGGCAACACCAGCGTGAATTCCTCGCCGCCGTAGCGTGCCGCGATATCCGATTCGCGGGCGTGGTCGCGCAGCAGCCGGCCGACCGTGCGCAGCACGGCGTCGCCGGCTTCGTGGCCGTGCCTGTCGTTGAACTGCTTGAAGTGATCGACGTCGATCATGAATACCGCGACCGTCAGGTTCTTGCGCTGCGCACGCGCGCATTCGCGCGCCAGCGATTCCTCCAGGTAGCGGCGGTTGGACAGTCCGGTCAGTGCGTCGCGCACCGACTGCTGGCGCAGCGTCTCGCGCAGCTGCAGGTTGCCGATCGACAGAGCGACCTGTTCCAGCGTCTGCGCCAGCTGTTCTTCGCTGAGCGCGTACTCGTGGCCGCGGCCATGCAGGCTGATCAGACCGATCACCTCGCCGTGCGCGGTGATCGGCAGGCAGCGGCTGCCGGCGTTCTCGGGGGCGTGCAGGTGAGCGCAGCGGGTGGGCGCCTCGGCGTCCGGTTGCGTGTAGGGCTGGCCGCGGCGCAGGCCCCAGCAGTCACCCGGTTCGAAGAATTCGTCGTTCGGAATGTCGCCCCACTGGCAGGCCAGTCGCAGCTGGTTGCGCGATGCGGCGGTCAGGTAGAGCGCGCCGGCCGGTATTGCAAAGACCTGCGGCAGGTAGTGGTCGAGCAGCGCCATCGCCTCGTCCATGTCGCGCGAGGACTGCAGGAAGCGCCCGAGTTCGGACAGCGCGTTGCTGTGCGCGCTCTGCCGTGCCGTGCTGTCCAGGGCCTCGGCGAGTGCGCGGTTGCGCGACTGCAGTTCCGCTTCCGCCTGCGCACTGCTGCGGGCCGAATTGCGTATCAGCCAGGCGACCAGCACGACCAGCAGCACGCTGATCGCGGTCGAAATGGTGAAGGTGAGGTAGGCGTGGCGGATGGCTTCGGCCTGGCGGCCGAAGTGCATGTCGAGGATGGCCTGCTCGGCGGTCCGGTAGTCGTCCATCAGCCGACGCACCCGTTCCATCCGCTCGCGGCCGTGACCTTCGGCCACGCGCATCAATGCGGCGTCGCGGTCGCCTTGGCTGAACAGCGTCGCCTTCTCGTCCAGTTCGGCCAGCTTGTCGTCGATGGCCTGGTCCAGTTCGGGCACGCGCCGCGCGTGTGCCGGATCGTCGGACATTAGCCGCGAAACCTCGCCGCGCACGCGTTGCAGCGTGGTCAGGGCGCTGTGATAGGGCTGCAGGAAGCGCCGGTCACCGGTCAGCAGGTAGCCGCGCAGGCTGGATTCCGCTTCGAGCAGCGTTTCCAGCAGCACGCGGCTGGTACGCAGGCGGTTCTGTACGTGTTCGACCGGGGTCTTGGCCTCGACCAGGGTGTCCATGCTCTGCAACACCCAGGCCGAGTTGCCGGCGATGACCAGCAGGCAGAATATCCAGATGACGCCGCGTCGGCGCAGGCTGGATTGAATCAGGCTGGACAAGACGCTGGTGACCGTTGGCGGCGCTCAGACCACGAAGCGGCCGACGTTGTCCTGCAACTGGCCGGCCAGCACTTCGAGGCCATGCGTCTGACCGTCGGCACGACGGGTGATGTCGGCATTCTGCTCGGCCATGCCCGCGATGCGTTCGACGCCTTGCGCCACCGACTGGCTGGCGCTGCTCTGTTCGCGCGTGGCAGCGGCGATTTCCTTCATCGCCTCGGCGGTGCGCTCGCTCTGTTCGCTGATCACGCGCAGCACTTCGCCCGCTTCGGTGGCCAGCGTCACGCCGGCGCCGACCTGGCCGCTGACCTCGCCTATGCGGCGTACCACCTTGTCGGCATCGGCCTGCACGCTGCTCACCATATTGGCGATCTCCTGCGTCGACGCGGCAGTGCGCTCGGCCAGCTTGCGTACCTCGTCGGCGACGACCGCGAAGCCGCGGCCGGATTCGCCAGCGCGCGCCGCTTCGATCGCTGCGTTGAGCGCCAGCAGATTGGTCTGTTCGGCGATCTCCTGGATGATGCGACCGACGTTAGAAATTTCCCGCGTGCGGCCGGCCAGATCGGTCACCGCCGACGAGGCATCGCTGATTTCGGCGGCGATGCGCTGCATGCCCTCGACCATGCTCGACAGCTTCTGTTCGCCCTGGGTGGCCGCGCTGCGCGCCTCGCGCGTGATGCCGTCGGCGACGCCGGCGCTGTCGGCCACGTGCGTGATGCTGACCGACAGTTCCTCGATGGCGGCGGCCAGGCCGGCGGCCGCACTGCTCTGTTCGGTCGAACCATTCACCACTTCGCTCGATCCGGCGCGCAGTTCGCGCGCCGCATTGCCGACCGCCCTCGCCGCCTCGGCGGTGGCGGTGATCAGCGCGGCGGTCTTGCGCGTCGCTTCGTTCATCTGGATCGAAATCAGGTCCAGTTCGTTGTGCGTCGTGCCCGTCACCACGTCGAGGCGCTGGCTGAAGTCGCCGTTGCCGAGCCGGGTCATCGCGGCAGACACCTTGTTCAGGCGGCTCAGCCGGCTGCGCGCAAGCCACCAGGTCAGGCCGGCGAACATCAGCGCCGAGGCGACGCAAATGCCGATCAGCAGATTGCGCAGCTGGATGTTCGAGCGCGTGAATTCCTCGACGTGAGCGCCGGACGACACGATCCAGCCCCAGTTGTCCGACAGGCGGTAGGCCGCAATCTTCGGCGCCAGCGAGCCGTCTTCGCGCGGCCAGTCGTAGATGTGGTCGCCATTCTTCTTGCTGATCTGTTCGCCGATGATGCGGGTCAGCGTGTCGTTGCCGATCTCCTTCACCGTCTTGCCCGCGTGTACCGGGTGGAACAGCATGGTCGTGTCGTCGGCGCTTTCGCCCGGCCGGAGCACGTGGATGTAGCCGGTTTCGCCGACGCGGATGGACTTCAGCGATTCGAACAGTTGATCGATGCCCTGCTGCACGTCGACGCGTGCGGACAGTGCGCCGACCACGCGACCGGCGGCGTCCTTGATCGGTTCGAGCGAGGAAATGTAGAAGCGCCCGTTGCGCATCACCACGCCCTGGTAGCTGTCGCCCTTGAGCAGCGCAGCGGTATCCGGTCCGCTCTTGATCGCGACGCCGGCCTGCGAACGGCCCTCGGCGTCCTTGAGCAGTGTCGCCACGCGGACGAATTCGTCGCCGACGCGCACCATCACGGCCGGATCGGCGCCGATCAGGTCGCGCGTCGATTTCATCCGGGCTTCGTCGCCGTTCAGTACGTTGCCGCCCGCACGCGCCACGCGTACCGCCGGGTACTTGCCCATGGCCACCGTGTCTTCGTCGATGGTGACCGTGCCCAGCGCTCCCCTCAGGGCGGCCATGCCCTTGGCGGCATTGGCCAGTGCGTTCTCGTAGCTCAGATCGAGCAGTTTTGCCGTCGCGTCGGCCTGATCGCCGAGGGCGCTCTGGGTCTGCTCCATCGCAGCGCGATTGCTCGATACCGACACGACCGCAATCAGTGCGACAAAAATGACCGCGCAGAGCAGGCCGATCGATATCGAGAGCTGGCTGACAACCGACATACGGTTGAATGAAATCATGGCTCGTCTCCTGTGCATCCGTGCTGGGCGGAATGCCCAGCCGAACGATTCATCGTGTCTGGATTACGGCACGATTGTTAAAAACTGGAGCGTCAAGTCACTGATTCGATTCGACAGCCGGCCGCAGCGAGGCGCGCGAGCACCCCGTCGGGGCCTGCAAGGTGGGAGGCGCCGAAGGCGGCAAAGACGCCGCCGACATGGATTTCCGGCAGCAGCCGCTCGGCGAAGCGGGCGTTGCGCGCGCCGAGCAGGGACTGCATGAACAGCCGGGCATGCTCGCGCAGCGCCGGGTCTTCGGACATCAGCCCGCTGTTGATACGCGACAGTTCGCCCACCTCGCCGGCCAGCCAGGCGACGGTCATCGGCTCGATGGCGGCCTGCAGGCGGTCGTGCCGGCGCGCGGCGTCGATCAGCAGCGCGATCTGGGTCTTCTCCGGCAGCAGCGCGATGGCGTCTATCTGTTCCTGCACCTGCTCCAGCGGCCGAACGGCCACCTTCTGCGCGCGCGCCAGCGTGATCAGTGCTTCGTCGAGCGACGGTTGCTGTGCGGCCACCGGCTGCAGCAGCGTCAGCAGCGCCGCCCACGGGCGCAGGCGCACGGCCACCCGCGGATCGACGCCGTGCAGTGTCAGCATCTTCTCGATGCGCGGCCACTTCGCCCGGCCGACCCGACGTGGCAGGTCGTCGCTGCCATAGACGCTGGCCGCCTGGTAGATGGACACCGCCTCGGCGTCGGTCACCAGTTCCGGCATGAAAAGACGGGCCTCGGCAATGCGCGCGCGCAGCGGTGACGCACGCGCCAGCACGCGCGGATCGCCACTGTGCAGCGTGCCGTAAAGGTGGCTCACCGGCGCGTCGCCGCTGCGCACCGCCCACAGCAGCCCGCGCGAATAATCCGCTTCCGCCGCGCGCAGTCGCGACGGCAGGGCGGCGAGCGCGGCCAGCTGCAGCAGGAAGCGGCGGCGATCCATTGTTTACAGCACCCAGGCGCCGCGGATGGCGGCAATGCCGTGCGCACCGCAGTCCTGGGCGCGCGCAAGATGGCTGTCGTCGAGGCCGCCGATGGCGAACACCGGCAGCGGGCTGCCGGCGAGCAGCGCCGCAAGGCCGTCCCAGCCCAGGGTGTCGCCCCCGGGGTGGCTGGCGGTCGGCAGCACCGAACCGGCGACCGCGTAGTCCAGGCCCAGGCGAACCGCCTGCGCCAGCTCGTCCGCCGTGTGGCAGGAGGCGCCGACCCACTCGAAATCGGGCCGCACGGCAAGCCCCGCCAGCTGGGCGGCCTTCAGGTGCAGGCCGTCGGCGCCCAGCTCCTTCGCCATTTCGACGCTGCCATTCAGCACCGCCGGGCAGCCGTGGTCGCGCGCAATCCGTATCGCCTCTCGCGCGAAGCCGAGCGCCGGGGAGTCAAGCACCGGCTCGCGGATCTGCAGCAGCAGTCGGCCGCGGCGGCAGGCCTGGTGGATCGCGTCGAGCTGGGCGGCAGCGCCGATCTGGAAGGCGTGCGTCACCGCCATCCGCGACGGCAGGCGCAGCGATTTCATGACCGGGCCGTTGGCCGGCAGCATCGGCGACACGGTGAGCGCATCGGCGGACTGCCAGGCCAGCGCACTGTGCACGTGGTCATGCACGCGGCCGCTCCAGCGCTCGACGCGGAAGAAATGCAGCCGCACGTGCGCGTGCTCGTACTCGTGAGTCAGCGTGATCCACGGCGTGCAGTGCTCGACGCGGATGCCCAGTTCCTCGTCCAGTTCGCGCTTCAGCGCGTCGACCGGCGCCTCGCCCTTTTCCACCTTGCCGCCCGGAAACTCCCAGTAGCCCGGGTAGAAGGTGCCGGGCGCGCGCTGGCCGAGCAGGAACTCCCGGCTGTGCGGTCCGTCGCGGAAGATGACGGCGGCCGCCACGGCCACCTGCTTGCGTTCGCTCATTACTTGCCCCGCGCGGCGTGCTGGCCGGCCCAGTCGCGCGCGAACTGCCAGGCGACGCGGCCGCTGCGGGCGCCGCGTTCGAGCGACCACAGCAGTGCGGCGCTGCGCGCGGCTTCGATGTCGTCCGCGCTCAGGCCGAATCTCTTGAGCCAGTGGTTCACGATGTTCAGGTAGGCGTCCTGGTCGAAGGGGTAGAAGGACAGCCACAGCCCGAAACGTTCGGACAGCGACACCTTTTCCTCGATTGCCTCGCCCGGGTGCACCTCGCCGTCGACGTGCTTCGCCTCGCGGTTCTCCGAAAAGTACTCGGGCATCAGGTGGCGCCGGTTCGACGTCGCGTAGATGAGCACGTTGTCGAGCACCGCTGACACCGAACCGTCGAGGATGCTCTTCAGCGCCTTGTAGCCCGGTTCGCCGGATTCGAAGGACAGGTCGTCGCAGTAGATGATGAAGCGCTCGGGCCGGCTGGCGATCAGGTCCGTGATGTCCGGCAGGTCGGTCAGGTCGTCGCGGTCGACCTCGATCAGGCGCAGGCCCTTCTTCGCGTATTCGTTCAGCAGCGCCTTCACCAGCGAGCTCTTGCCGGTGCCGCGGGCGCCTGTGAGCAGCACGTTGTTGGCCGGTTTGCCGTCGACGAACTGCTGCGTGTTGGCCTTGATGCGCGCCTTCTGCACGTCGATGTCGCGCAGATCCGCCAGGCGCAGCTTGTGCGGATGGGCGACCGCCTCCAGCCGGCCGCGGCCGTTGCTGCGACGCCAGCGGAAGGCGATCGCCTTCCAGTCCGGTTCGACCGGTGCCGGCGGCAGGATCTGCTCCAGCCGGTCGAACAGCGCGTGCGCACGCGCAATCAGGCTTTCGAAACCATCACGGCTGTTCACGGTCACCCTCCTTGTCGCCGGATGGGGTGGTGCCGTTGTCGTCGGCGGAGTCCTTTTCCTTCTTGGGCAGGGTCCACCACAGGATGAACAGGAAAAGCGCCAGCGCGGTGCCGGCTTCGAGCAGGAATAACCACATGGGAATGAAGCTTTCGTTGTCGTCGCACCCGCCTGTGGGGCAGGTGCTCGTTATCATTGCGCACTCGGCGCTCGCGGGCGCACCAATCTAAATAAATCCCGATGTTCCAGCAAATCCGCCTGCGCAGCGCAGGTGTCCTGATCTGTATGTCGCTGCTGCTGGCGGCCTGTGCCGGCACGCCGAAGCCGGCGCCCCGTGTGGAACCGGCGCCGGTCGCCGCCCCGGTGTGTCCGCCTGCGCCGCAGCCCGTTCCGCAGAGCTGTCCGGCCTGCCCGGCCTGCGCCGCCTGCCCGGTGTGCCCGCCGCCACCGGCTCCCGAGGCGAAGCCGCTGCCACCGAAGCTGGTGGCGGCCGAGTGGGCCGCGCTCGAAGGCTGGAGCGACGACGATCTGCGCGAATCCCTGCCGGCGCTGCGCGCATCGTGCAGCGCGGTGGCGAACAAGCCGGGCTGGGCGGAGCCCTGCGCCGCGCTGGTCATGCTCGATGCGACAGACCGCGCCGCGGTGCGTGCGTTCTATGAATCCTTCTTCCGCCCCTGGCAACTGCTCAATGGCGACGGCAGCGATCAGGGTCTGGTCACCGGCTATTACGAACCGCTGCTGAAAGCCAACCGCACGCGCGGCGGCGCATACAAGTACGCGATCCACGGCGTGCCGGACGACCTGCTGGTGATCGATCTGGCCAGCGTGCATCCCGACCTGAAGAACATGCGGCTGCGCGGCCGGCTCGATGGTCGCAAGGTCGTGCCCTACTGGACGCGCGCCGAACTGGATGCCCGCGCCGCCGAACTCGACCGCAAGGCGCTGTTCTGGGCAGCCGATGCGATCGACGTGTTCTTCCTGCAGGTGCAGGGTTCGGGTCAGGTGGAATTGCCGGACGGAAGCCGGGTGCGTGTCGGTTATGCCGACCAGAACGGCCACCCTTACCAGTCCATCGGCCGCTGGCTGGTGGACCAGGGCGAACTGAAGCTCGAACAGGCGTCGATGCAGGGCATACGCGAGTGGGCGCGCGCCAATCCGTCGCGTGTCGCGACGATGATGGCGGCCAATCCGAGCTATGTGTTCTTCCGCGAACTGCCGATAGGCAAGCAGGCGCCCGGCCTGCCAGAAGGCCCGCTCGGCGCGCTCGGCGTGCCGATCGCGGGTGGTCGCGTCATCGCGATCGATCCGCGCAGCGTGCCGCTCGGCGCGCCGGTGTGGCTGGACACCACGCGACCGAACAGCAGCCAGCCGCTGCGCCGGCTCATGATGGCGCAGGACACCGGCGGCGCCATCAAGGGCGGCGTGCGCGCCGACTTCTTCTGGGGCTTCGGGCCGGAGGCCGGCGCACAGGCGGGGAAGATGAAGCAGCAGGGAAGGATGTGGGTGCTGCTGCCGAATGGCGTGACGCCGGGGAACTGAGCTGGAGCAAGGGTTTCTGTGGGAGCGAGCTTGCTCTCGACGGTCGTCTGAAGTGCAGTCCGAGGCCGACGGCGGCCGCGGGACGCAGCGCCGGGGCGACGGTCTGAGTTGCCGCGCCTCAGCCGAGAGTCGTATCGAGCACCATCATCACCATGAAGCCCGCCATCAGCCCCAGCGTGGCCGCTTTTTCGTGGCCGTTGCGGTGGGTTTCCGGGATGACTTCGTGCGACACCACGAAAATCATCGCGCCGGCGGCGAGGCCGAGCCCACCGGGGTAGAACAGCGCGAAGCTGCTGGACAGCCCGACGCCGATCAGTGCGCCCAGCGGTTCCATGAAACCGCTCAGCGCGGCGATGCCCACCGCCTTCAGCGGCGACATGCCGACCGCGCGCAGCGCGACCGCGACGGCGAGGCCTTCCGGAATGTCCTGTATCGCAATCGCGGTCGACAGCGGCAGGCCGACTGTCATGTCCGCCTGCGAGAAGGACACGCCCATCGCCATGCCTTCCGGCAGGTTGTGCAGCGCGATGGCATTGACGAACAGCCAGACGCGGCCCATCCGCGTTTCCGGGCCGCAACTGCCGCAGTGCTCGTGCTCGTGCGGCGTCATCGCGTCGAGCATCATCATCAGCCAGACGCCGAGTGCCATGCCGGTGACCACCACCGCTGCGCCCAGGCTGCGTGAGCCGGTCAGGTCTTCGCCGGCGGCCAGGCCGGGCACGATGAGCGAGAAGGAGGAGGCGGCCAGCATCATGCCGGCGCCGAAGCCGAGCAGCACGTCGGAACCGCGCTGGCCGAGCGAGCGCAGGCCCAGCGCGGGGGCTGCACCGATGGCGGTCGCGGCGAAGCCGGCCAGTCCGGCCAGCAGGCCCAGACGCATGGCCTGCGGCGTGCGCGAATCGGCGAAGGCCCAGGACAGCAGGGCCAGCACGGCCGCCAACCCGATCATCAGCATGAACTGCAGCGCCGGGTCGAGACGCATCCACGGAAAGAGCGGGCCGGGGCGCGGCGCGTCCGGCGAGGTGGCGGGGGTCGGGTCCATGGCGGTCACCGCAAAGGCATGTTCGTGCACTGCATCATAAATGCGCGCCTCAGGCGCGCACCTCAAGATTCGCTGGATCGTGAGGTGCGTCTGCGCCTGCGACGTGGTCGACCACGATGCTGCCGACGATGTCGCCCTCGACGTTGACCACGGTGCGGACCGCATCAAGCAGCCGGTCTATCGGCAGCAGGATGGCGATCGCCTCGGCCGGCAGCCCGACCGACTGCAGCACCATCACCATGGTCACCATGCCGGCACTCGGAATGCCCGGTGCGCCGACCGCAGCCAGCATCGACATCACGCAGACGACGATCTGCTGACCGGCGCTCAGTTCGATGCCGACCAGACTGGCGATGAACAGCGCGGCGGCCGCTTCGTACAGCGCCGTGCCGTCCATGTTCATCGTCGTGCCGACCGGTACGACGAAGCCGACGGTGGCGGGGCGCACGCCGAAATGCTGCTGCGTGACGCGCATCGTGATCGGCATCGTCGCCGAACTGGAACTGGTGGCCAGCGCGGTCAGGAAGGATTCGCGACCGCCGCGCCACAGCGCCAGCGGTGTCACGCGGGTGATCAGCCACAGCAGGCCGGGCAGCACGATCACGCCATGCAGCAGCGTGGTGCCAAGCACCACGGCGACGAAGCGCGCCATCGTTTCCAGCAGCGCCAGATCCTGTGTCGCGATCAGTCTGGCCAGCAGCGCGGCGATGCCCCAAGGCGCCAGTTTCATGATGGCGCCGACGATGCGCAGCGACAGGTCCTGCATCTCTTCCATGCCGCGATTGATGATCGGGTAGCGGTCGCCCGCCTGCACCAGCGCGATGCCGAGGATCAGCGCGAACACGACCAGCGCGACGATCTCGCCGTTGGCCAGTGCGGAGAACGGGTTCTTGAACAGACCGGTCAGGAACTGCTGGACGAAGTCGGGAAACGGCAGCTGCTTTGCCTGGAAGCCGGCCAGCGCGTCGGCGAACATGTCGAGGTGCATGCCGGCCCCCGGCTTGAATACATTCGCCGCCGTGATACCGAGAATGACCGCGATGGTGACGGTGAGCAGGTAGAACAGCAGCGTGGTCACCCAGACGCGGCGGATGTTGCCGTGCTGGCGCAGGTGGGCGACGCCGACCACGATGGACGAGAACACCAGCGGCACCAGCACCATCTTCAGCAGCGCGACGAAGATGCCGCCGATCAGCCCGGCGAGGTAAAGCCCCTGCACGCGCGTCGTGGCCTCGTCCGGCAGTGCGCCGAGGGCGAGGCCAAGGCCGACGCCGATCAGTGCGCCGAGCAGGATTTGCGTGTTCATCGTCAGCCGCATGCGCTTTTCTCCGCGTTTTTTCCCGACCATACCATTGGCGCCCACCGATGAAACCAAGTGCGTGAGCCGCAGTCGGAAGCGCAGCCAGCGTTTCAGCCTGCCGACCGGAGCCCGCCATGAGAACAACGATCGCCGCCCTCGGATTCGCCCTTGCCGCCTGTTCGGCGCAGGCGATGAACATCGCCACCGCCATCCAGACCACGGTGCGGGTGCAGGCCGAACAGCCGGACGGATCGATCTCGATCGGCAGCGGTGTCGTGCTGCCGGGGCAGCGGGTGGCGACCGCCTGCCACGTGATCGCCGGCGCGAAGTCGCTGAAAGCCAGTTATCAGTACGTGGCCAAGCCGGCCAGCGTGGTTCGTCGCGACGACTGGCGCGACCTGTGCGTGCTGTCGGTGCCGGAACTGGTGGCTCCGGCGGCGAAGATCGCCCGTGCAGGCGACCTGAAGCCCGGTGACCGCCTGCTCGGTTTCAACGGCGCCTACGGCGTCGATGTACGTCTGCTGGTCGGTGCGCTGGACCGCACCTTCGCGATGGATGGCGCGCCGGTGATGCAGGTGAGCGTGCCCTTTGCCATCGGCGACAGCGGCGGCGGCCTGTTCAACGTGGCCGGCGAACTGGTCGGCATCCTCGCCTTCGTCGCGAAGACGGCGGGTGAGGAGCGCTACGCAATCCCGATCGAATGGCTGGAGGCGGACATCGACGCCACGCGCACCGTGCCGTTCTGGAAGGCCGCGCCGGCCGACATGCCGGACTTCCTGCGGCCGCAGGAACGCTGATTGCACGCGATCGGGGCCGTGGTCCCGACCCGCGACGCGCGGTCGGTGGTTCATCGCCGGCGGCGCCGCGCCTGCAGAATCCGTCGTCGCTGCTAAGCTCGCGGCCAACTCACTGAATTCCGTCCATCGTGTCCCGCAAAAGCTATCGTCCCGTGGCCGCAGTGCCCGAAGCCGCCATCCGCCTGCGCGGCGTGCGGCAGAACAACCTGAAGAACCTCGACGTCGATTTCCCGCTCGGCAAGCTGACGGTCGTGACCGGCGTGTCCGGTTCCGGCAAGTCCTCGCTGGTGTTCGACACGCTGTATGCCGAAGGCCAGCGCCGCTACGTCGAAACCTTCTCGCCCTACGCGCGCCAGTTCCTCGACCGCATGGACGCGCCGCAGGTGGACCGCATCGAGGGCGTGCCGCCAGCCATCGCGATCGACCAGACCAATCAGGTGCGCACGTCGCGCTCGACGGTCGGCACGATGACCGAACTGAACGACCATCTGAAGCTGCTGTTCGCCCGCGTGTCCACGCTGCACTGCCGCTGCTGCGGCAAGCCGGTGCAGGCCGACAGCGCCGACCGCATCGCGCAGCGGATTGTCGAACGTGCCGCCGCAGCGGGTGACCCGCGGCTGGCGGTGACCGCGCCGGTCACCGTGCCCGACAACTTCACCGACGCCGAGGTGCAGGGCTGGCTGGAGCGCCAGGGCTACACCCGCATCCACGCGCGCGACGGCACTGTGCTGCACGTGGTGCAGGACCGCTTTCGCGCCGGCAACGCCGGCGAATCGCGCATCGCCGAGGCGGTCGAGGCGGCGCTGAAGCTGGGTCACGGCCGCATGCACGTGCAGCTGCTCGACGGCGAAGGCGAGCGCTGGGCCTTCTCGAACACGCTGCACTGTGCAGACTGCGACATCGCCTACAGCCCGGCGATGCCGGCCACCTTCTCGTTCAATTCGCCGATCGGCGCCTGCGAAACCTGCCGCGGCTTCGGCCGTGTCATCGGCATCGATTTCGGACTGGTCATTCCGGACGGCCGCAAGACCCTCCGCGGTGGCGCGGTGAAACCCTGGCAGACCGAGTCCTACAGCGAGTGCCAGACCGACCTGGAAAAGCTGGCGCCGAAGTACGGTGTGCCGCTCGATGTACCGTTCAACGAGCTGTCGCCTGAACACCGCCAGTGGGTGCTCGAAGGCGATCCGAAGTGGAAGAGCTGGCAGAAGTCCTGGCCGGGTACCTGGTATGGCGTGCGTCACTTCTTCGAGTGGCTGGAAACCAAGGCCTACAAGATGCACATCCGGGTGCTGCTGTCGCGCTACCGGGCCTATACGCCGTGCCCGGCCTGCGGCGGCAGCCGGCTCAAGCCGGACGCGGCGCTGTGGAAGATCGAAGGGCATTCGATCCACGACCTGATGCAGTGGCCGGTGGTGAAACTGCGCGCGCTGATGGACGCGCTCGACCTGCCGCCGCCGCTGGATTCGGCCACCGAGGAACTGATGGCGGAAATCCGCACCCGGCTCGGCTATCTGTGCACCGTCGGGCTGGGCTATCTGAACCTCGACCGGCAGTCGCGCACGCTGTCCGGCGGCGAGGTGCAGCGCATCAACCTGACGACCGCGCTCGGCACGTCGCTGGTGAACACGCTGTTCGTGCTGGACGAACCGTCGATCGGCCTGCACCCGCGCGACATGGAGCGGGTGATCGGCGTGATGCAGCGGCTCAAGGACGCTGGCAACACGCTGGTGGTGGTCGAGCACGACCCGCAGATCATGCGTCACGCCGACCGCCTGCTCGACATCGGCCCGGGTGCCGGCACGCGCGGCGGGCAGATCGTGTTCGACGGCGCGCCCGCCGCCATGGCCGGCGCCGACACGCTGACCGCTGACTACCTGGCCGGCCGCCGCAAGGTCGATGCCGCGCTCGGCACCCGCCGGGCGGTCGATGCCGCCACGCCGCGCCTGGTGCTGCGCGGCGCCCGTGCGCACAACCTGAAGAACGTCGATATCGCCATCCCGCTCGGCCGCCTGGTCGCGGTGACCGGCGTGTCCGGCTCAGGCAAGTCGACGCTGATCCAGGATGTGCTGCACCCGGCGCTGCTCAAGCACTACGGCCGGCCGACCGAAACGGCCGGCGAGCACGACGCGCTCGAAGGGCTGGATCACATCGCCGACGTGGTGATGGTGGACCAGTCGCCGATCGGCAAGAGTGCTCGCTCCAACCCGGTCACCCACGTCGGCGCCTTCGACCCGGTACGCGAACTGTTCGCGCTGCAGGCCGAGGCGAAACAGCGCGGCTACACCGCCGGCACCTTCTCGTTCAACGCTGGCAAGGGTCGCTGCCCGACCTGTGGCGGCACCGGTTTCGAACACGTCGAAATGCAGTTCCTGTCCGACGTGTATCTGCGCTGCCCGGACTGCGACGCGACACGCTACCGCGCAGAGGTGCGCGAAATCAGGCTCGACGGCCGCAGCATTTCCGACGTGCTGGCGATGACCGTGCGCGACGCGCTGGACTGGCTGCGCGATCTGGCCGACCTCGAACCCAAGCTGCGCCGCCACGCCGACAACGCGGTGGCCGGCCTGCAGGCGCTGGTCGATGTCGGCCTCGACTACGTGACGCTGGGCCAGCCGGTGCCCACGCTGTCGGGCGGCGAGGCGCAGCGGCTCAAGCTGGCCGGCTTTCTCGCCGAAGCGGCCAGCGTGAAGGGTGCGAAGGGCGCGAAGAGAGGTTCTGCGGAGGGCGGCACTCAGGGTGGCAAACTCTTCCTGCTCGACGAGCCGACCACCGGGCTGCACTTCGACGACATCGCACGCCTGCTCGGCGCGTTCGCCAAGCTGCTCGACGCCGGCCATACGGTGCTGGTGATCGAACACAACCTCGATGTGATCGCAGCCGCCGACTGGCTGATCGACCTCGGTCCGGAAGCGGGCGAGGACGGCGGCCGGCTGGTGTTCGAAGGCACGCCGGCGCAGATCACGGGGTGCGAGACGTCGCACACCGGGCGCGCGCTGGCGGAGTACCGCCTGGTGGATACCTTCTCGCTGGCCGCGCACGAGGTGGCGCCGGTCGAGCAGCAGGACGCGGCGCACAGCGCGCTGCGCGCTCGCGCCGCGCACAGCATCGTCGTGCACCGCGCGCGCGAGCACAACCTGAAGAACATCGAGGTCGATATTCCGCGCGACCGCTTCACCGTGGTGACCGGCGTGTCCGGCTCCGGCAAGTCGACGCTGGCCTTCGACATCGTGTTCGGCGAAGGTCAGCGGCGCTACCTCGAATCGCTGAACGCCTACGCGCGCCAGTTCGTGCAGCCGGAGAGCAAGCCGGACGTCGATGGCGTGTTCGGCATTCCGCCGGCGGTGGCGATCGCGCAGCGCACCAGCCGCGGCGGGCGCAAGAGTACGGTGGCGACACAGACCGAGATCTACCATTTCCTGCGCCTGATGTACGTGAAGCTGGGCGTGCAGCACTGCCCGGACTGCGGCTGCGCGATCGCGCCACAGAGCGAGGACGCGATGGTGGCGCGCATCCTGCGCGAGCGGCGCGGCCAGCACATCGGTCTGCTGGCGCCGCTGGTGATCAACCGCAAGGGCTATTACACCGAACTGGCGCGCTGGGCGAAGTCGCACGGCCACACCCATCTGCGCGTCGATGGCGAATTCCTGCCGACCGCGCCGTGGCCGCGGCTGGATCGCTTCAAGGAGCACACGATAGAACTGCCGATCCGCGATTTCGTCGTGAACGAACGCGACGAGCGCACGCTGCGCGACGCGGTGCGGCAGGCGCTCGAACACGGCAAGGGCGTGTTGCACCTGATGTCGCCGCTGGACCGACTGGGACAGCCGGACGCGCCGGTGCCGACCGTCGAGGTGTATTCGACCCAGCGCGCCTGCCCGAGCTGCGGCACCGGTTTCGCCGAACTCGATCCGCGCCTGTTTTCGTTCAACTCGAAGCATGGCTGGTGCGCCAAGTGCATGGGCACCGGCCTCAAGCTGCAGGGTTTCGACGCCGAACAGACCGGCGAGGAAGCGACCTGGAACGAGTGGCAGGACGGGGAGCCGGAAGAATGCCCGGCCTGCCATGGCGAGCGGCTGAACCCGGTTGCGCGCAATGTGAAGCTGTTCGGCCAGTCGATCGCGCAGCTGAGTGCGCAGCCGGTGTCGGCACTGCAGACCGCCATTGCCGGCTGGTCGCTCGAAGGCCGCGAAGGCGAGATTGCGCGCGACGTGATCGCGGAGTTGAACAGTCGGCTGCACTTCCTCAGCGAAGTCGGACTTGGCTATCTGTCGCTGGACCGCGCCGCACCGACGCTGTCGGGTGGCGAGGCGCAGCGCATTCGCCTCGCTGCCCAGCTCGGCTCGAACCTGCGCGGCGTCTGCTATGTGCTCGACGAACCGACCATAGGCCTGCATCCGCGCGACAACCAGGTGCTGCTCGACACGCTGGTGAAGCTGCGCGACAAGGGCAACACGCTGCTGGTGGTCGAGCACGACGAGGACACGATACTGCGCGCCGACCACGTGATCGACCTCGGCCCGGGCGCCGGGCGGCTCGGCGGCGAGGTGATTGCCGAAGGCCACGCCAGCGATCTGGCGAAGAAGCCGGAGTCCATCACCGGCCGTTTCCTCGCCCGTCCGCTGGACCACAGTTTCAAACCGCGGCGTCCGGTCGCCGACGACACGCCGTCGCTGCTCGTACGCGGCGCCACGCTGCACAACCTGAAGGGCATGGACGTGCAGGTGCCGCTCGGCCGGCTGGTGGTGATGACCGGCGTGTCCGGCTCCGGCAAGTCCTCACTCGCGCGCGACGTGCTGCGCGACGGCGTCGCGCAGCGGCTGAACGACCCGAAGGCTGCGCTCACCGGCTGCACCGACATCGAAGGCTGGGGCGCGCTAGGCCGCGTGCTCGAAGTCGACCAGACGCCGATCGGCAAGACGCCGCGTTCCTGCCCGGCGACCTACATCGGTTTCTGGGACGCGATACGCAAGCTCTACGCCGACACCCAGGATGCGCGCGAACGCGGCTTCACCGCCGCGCGCTTCTCGTTCAACACCGGCCCCGGTCGCTGCCCGGTGTGCGAGGGCCAGGGGCTGCGGCAGATCGAAATGTCCTTCCTGCCCGACGTGCGCGTGCTGTGCGAAGCGTGCAACGGCGCGCGCTTCAATTCGGAAACGCGCGCCGTCGTCTGGCGCGGCAAGAGCATCGCCGACGTGCTGGCGATGAGCGTGGACGAGGCGGTCGAATTCTTCGCCGCCCACCGCAAGCTGGCCGACACGCTGAAGCTGATGCAGGAGGTCGGCCTCGGTTACCTCACATTGGGTCAGCACAGCCCCACGCTGTCCGGCGGCGAAGCACAGCGCATGAAACTGGTGACCGAACTGGCGAAGTCGCCGGCCGACCCGAACGACCCGGCCAATGCCCGGAGGGGCCGCGGCAACCCGCACACGCTGTACGTACTGGACGAACCGACCACCGGCCTGCACATGGCCGACATCGCCAAGCTGATCGGCGTGCTGCACCGGCTGGTCGATGCCGGTCATTCGGTGGTGGTGATCGAGCACGACCTCGACCTGATGGCCGAGGCGGACTGGATCATCGATCTCGGCCCGGAAGGCGGCGACGGCGGCGGTCGCGTGGTGGCGGCCGGTGCGCCGGCCGATCTGCTGGCGCAGGCTGCCACATCGCACACGGCTCGCGAGCTGGCGCGTTTCCGCGCCGCGCGGCATCGCTGACAGCTCGCGCCGTTTCATTGTCGATCGGCCACTCCGGCAGGTGACGTCGGCCGCCGCCGCCGCCCGGCTTCGCCGATTCCTACAAGTCGGGCGACGGCCGGCAACCAGAATGCAGGGTGTGACAGTGGGTCTGGAGTCTGGCGCGCGTCCGGTAACGATTTGAAGCATGTCGATTACACGTGGCAGTCTGCGCCCAGCCCTCCGCACCCGTTGAAATCACTGTTCACTACGCGGAGACACGACGATGAAAAAGATGATGATGACTGCCGCTCTGGCCCTGTCCGCACTGCCGGCGCTGGCCGCCGACGTCGGTGTGTCGATCTCGATCGGACAGCCCGGCTTCTATGGCCATATCGACATCGGCGACTATTACCCGCGCCCGCGTCTGATCTACCCGCAGCCGGTGGTCATCGTGTCCGGCCCGCATCTGCCGCCGCCGGTCTATATGCACGTACCGCCGGGCCATGCCAAGAACTGGCGCAAGTACTGCGGTCGTTACGAGGCCTGTGGCCGCCCGGTCTACTTCGTGCAGGACAGCTGGTACAACGACGTCTATGTGCCGCGCTATCGCGAGCGTCACGCCTATCGCGAGGTGCGCCACGATCATCACGACGGGCATCAGCATTACGATCGGCACGACCGCGATGATCACCGCCGTGGCGGCTACGACGATCACCGCGGCGGCAAGCACGACAAGGGCGGTCGTGGGCACGGCGGCGGTCCGGGCAACGGAAATGGCAACGGCAATGGCCGGGGACGCGATTGATTGGTGCGGGTGCACACTGTTCGACTCGGGAACACAGTGCGCCGGGCGACAGGGATATTTTCCCGGTATGGCCGGGAAAATATCCCAATTTGTCACCCTTCTGAACGGCTTCCGGGAAACTTTCCCGGGCGAAGGCTAGACTTCGGATACTGCAGCGCAACACGCTGCGGACCCCATTCTGGCATACCGAAAAAGGAGAACACACCATGAAGAGCGCTCACCTGCTGGCTACCCTGCTCATCACTGCGGGCCTCGCCGCACCGGCATTCGCGGAACATCACATGCCGAAGACCTCGGCAGGTCTCGAAAAGTGCATGAAGGCGGCACTGAAGGCCAAGGCCGGCCAGATCGTCAAGGTCGAGCTGAAGAAGGAAGCGGGCGAAGGTTACATCTATGAATTCGATATCGAGACGCCGGATGGCAAGGCATGGGATGTCGAGTGCGCGGGCAAGTCGGGCAAGGTGGTCGAGGTCGAGGAAGAAGTGACCAAGGATCACCCGAAGTTCGCTGGCGCCAAGGTGAACGAGGCTGCCGCCCGCGAGATCGCGCTGAAGAAGGTGCCGGGCGAGATCGTCGAGGTCGAGTACGAGATCGAGCCGGACGGCAAGGGCTCTTACGAGTTCGACATCAAGACCGCCGACGGCAAGGAAGTAAAGCTTGAAGTCGATACCGAATCCGGTGAAGTGGTGTCCCAGTCGGACGAGAAGTGGCAGATCGGCAAGGAGTGATGCCGGTCGGCAGGTCCGCCGGACGGATCTGAAGAAGGGGCGGCCTGGGGCCGCCCTTTTTTTTGCCCTGATCAGGGGCGCAAGGCCGCGGATACCGCCTTTTCACGCGCTTTCGTGGTGCGTGAATGCACCATGAAAGTGATTTTCAATCAATTGCTTAACTTCTGTTTTTCGCTGCCGTTCTGAGCTCGAAACCATTAGAACGGAGCTGACCGATGTCCTGCCCGCAGTCCTTGCTTCCCCATATGCGCAGCGTGCTCGCCTGCGAACGCGAACTGTCCGAACTGCGCTTCACCTGGCGACTGATCGAGACCACGGCCAAGATGGTCTGCCCGGCGGAGGCGAAAACCATCCTGCCGGCCATGGCCAGCACGCGCGAGGCCTTCGGCAGGCTGGAGACCGAACTGGTGCGTGCGCTGGCTGCCGAGAACGTCAACAAGGTGGTGCTGCAGATGCGTGCGCGGGCGCGCGCGGTCGTCGATGTGGTGGTGCGCAATCTGTACGAGCGCACGGCTGACGTCGGCTTTCTCGCGACCGACGACGACATCCGCGGTTTCCTGCGCGCCGACGCGACCGGCCGTGAGCGGCTGGAGGCGCGCCTGCACGAATACATCCGCAAGTACTCTGTGTACGACGCCATCTTCGTGCTCGATCTGCGTGGCGAGGTGCGTGCTGCCATCGGTGCGTTGCCGGAGACGACGGCCGGTGATCCGGCGCTGCTCGAGCGCGCGCTCGCGGCACCGGGTTACGTCGAACACTTCGGGCGCTGCGCGCTGCTGCCAGGACGCGAACGCGCGCTGGTCTACGCGCGACGCATCGACGATACCGACGGGCGGGCGCTTGGCGTGCTCTGTCTGTCCTTCCGTTTCGACGACGAGATGGCCGGCATCTTCCGTACCTTCCGTCGCCCGCGCGATCGGGCGGTCATGCTGCTGCTCGATGCCGACGGACACGTCATCGCCAGCAGCGATCCCGACCACGTACCGCTCGGCCGCACACCGGAGGCCGCCACCGGCGCCGACGGTGCGCTGATCGACTTCGGCGGTCGCGAGTACATTGCCTGCACCTGCGAGGCGACCGGTTACCAAGGCTACGCGGGCCCGGGCTGGCGCGGTCATGTCATGGTGCCGGCCGAATCGGCCTTCCGCGAAGAGGCGGTCGCGCTGCAAGGGGCGGGGGCACAGTCTTCTGGCCTGAACTGCAGCGAACTGGCGACCATCGAGGCGCAGGCGGGGGCGATCAAGGACGCGCTGAACCGGGTCGTCTGGAACGGCCAGGTGATGGCTGGCGGACGTCGTGGCGATTCGCTGAAGCTGAAGTCCATGCTGCAGCAGATCAGCGAAACCGGCGAGCGCATGCGCGCAGTGTTTTCGCGTGCGCTGGCCGCGCTGTCCGACACCATCATGTCGTCGACGCTGCAGGATCTGCAGTTCGTGTCGCGGCTGATGATGGACGTGATGGACCGCAATCTGTATGAGCGCGCCAACGACTGCCGCTGGTGGGCGCTGGCGCCTGCCCTGCGCGAGGCGCTCGCCAGTGGTCGCGGAGGGTCATCGCTCGGTGCGTTTCTCGACGACATCAACCGGCTCTACACGGTGTACGACCGGCTCTTCGTATATGGCGCGGACGGGCGCATCGTCGCGTCCAGCACGCTGTCCTGCGCGGCGGACGACACCGTTGGCCGGCAGGTCGACGGGCGTGTCGTCGACGCGGTGATCCGGCTGGCCAGCACGCAGAGCTATGCCGTGTCGCCATTCGAAGCCAGTCCGCTGCATCGTGACGCGCCGACCTACATCTATCACGCGGCCATCCGCGCGCCGGGCGACGACACGCGCGTGGTCGGCGGCATCGGCATCGTGTTCGAATCGGCGCGCGAGTTCAGGGCCATGCTGAGTGAACTGCTGCCGGCGCGCGACGGGGTGTGGGCCGCTTTCTGCGAGCGCGATGGCCGCATCGTCGCCAGCACGCGACCGGATCTCGCGCCGGGAAGCCGGCTGGATCTGGGCGAGCTCGCCGCCGGACTCGATGCGGGCGCCAGCCGCCATGCACTGATCGATTTCGACGGCGTACGCCATATGGCCGGTGTTGCGTTGTCGGCGGGCTATCGCGAATACAAGACGACCGGTGATTACCGTAACGATCTGGTCGCCGTCGTCGCTCTGGCGCTGCCGGAGGCCTCCGCGACCGCCCGCGACACGGACGCCGGCCCGGGTGAAACCGAAAGCGGCGTCCGCCCCGGCGAGGGCGAAGAGTTCGCGGTGTTCCGCCTCGACGACCGGCATCTCGCGGTGAGTGCGGCCCGGGTGCTGGAGGCCGCCGACATCGATCGCGTGCGCCGGATCGGCAGTGGCGAAGGACTGGTGGCCGGCGTGCTGCCGCTCGACGATGCGGGCGGGCTGGAACACGTGCCGGTGGTCAATCTGCGGGTGTTCTTCGACCTGCCGCGCGCAGACGGCCGCGGTCACGTCGTCGTCACGCACTGTGCGCGTGGTCGCCTCGGACTGGTGGTGGACGATCTGATCAGCGTGACCGAGTGCGGTCCGAACGACATCCGGCCGGTTCCCGAGATGGTCGCCGGGCGCTTCCGCTGGCTCGACCGTCTCATCATCACCGGCCGCGACCGCCCGCTGGTGTCCGCACTCGACCTCGACGCGCTCTACGACATGCTGCGCGACCAGGTCCGTGGCGAGCTGTCGGACGCCGACTGCATGCTGCAGGACGAAGTGCTGAGCGCCTGATCGCGGCAGCTGGACGAAAAAAAGCCCGATCCGCGGATCGGGCTTTTCTCTGCAACCGGAGTGGTGGTGATGGGGGGACTTGAACCCTCGACCTACGGATTATGAATCCGTCGCTCTAACCAGCTGAGCTACATCACCACGCGAAAGGACGCGGATTGTCGTTTAGACACCGGTACTTGTCAAGGACGGCGCAGCGGCCGGACAATCGCGGGTTGATTTCTCCTGGATGGGTTCGCACAGATGCAGCGGGACCTTGAATTCGATGTGGTGGTGGTGGGCGCCGGCCTGCCTGGCCTCGCACTGTGCGCGGCCTTGCGTCGCTCGCAGTTGTCGGTGGTGCTGGTCGAGGGGCGCATGCCCGAGTGGCCGGTCGGTGGCTGGGACGCGCGGGTGTATGCGGTCAGTCCGTCGAGTGCGCGCTTTCTCGATGCGGTCGGCGCCTGGGCGCATCTGGACAGCGGCCGTCTGCAGCCGATGACGCGCATCGAGGTGTTCGGCGACCGCGGCGCGCGGCTCGACTTTTCCGCCTTCGACGTCGGGGTCGGCGAACTGGCGTGGATCGCCGAATCCAGCCTGATCGCCCGCGAACTGTGGGAAGGCGTCAAGCGGCAGGCCAACGTGACCCTGCTGTGTCCGGCGCGGCCGCTGTCGCTGACCGTTGCCGACGGTCGCTCGCGGCTGGCGCTGGAGGATGGCCGGGTACTCGACGCCGCGCTGGTGGTCGGGGCCGATGGCGTCAATTCCTGGGTGCGCGCGCAATCGGGGCTGGAGGCGCGCTTCACCGATTACGAGGAACTGGGCGTCGTCGCCAACTTCCGCTGCGAGAAACCGCATCTGGGCACCGCCTGGCAGTGGTTCAGGCCTGACGGCGTGCTCGCCTTCCTGCCGCTGCCCGATCAGCACATGTCCATGGTGTGGTCCGCGCCGGAAGCGACCGCGCGCGAATTGCTGCAATACGACGCCGCTACGCTGGCAACACAGGTAGCCGCTGCCGGCGATCACGTGCTCGGTGCGCTCGAACTGGTGACACCGGCAGCCGGGTTTCCGCTGCGGCTGATGCAGGTGCCCAAGGTGGTCGCGCCCAGCGTGGCGCTGGTGGGCGACGCGGCGCATGCGATCCATCCGCTGTCCGGCCACGGCGTCAATCTGGGGTTTGCCGATGTGCGCGTGCTGGCCGAAGTGCTGGCGGACGCCGACCGCAGCGTGCTCGGCGACGTGCGTCTGCTGCGTCGTTACGAACGCAAGCGGGCGGAAGAGGTGAATGCGATGCAGCTCACCACGCACGCGCTGCACGAGCTGTTCCGGCCGCAGTGGCCGGCGCTGTCCTGGTTGCGCAACAGCGGACTGAACCTGACCCGGCGCCTGCCTGTCGTAAGGAATGCGCTGGTACGCTACGCACTCGGCTGAGTACTCACAACCGGCGCGCAACGATGCGCGCCCTCACAAGGAAACTACATGTCCATCAAGCACACCGCAGCGCTGCTGTGCGCACTGGCTGCATCGACCGCCTGGGCGGGGCCGGAAGACACGATCAAGGCCGCAGTCGAGTCCACGCTGGGCGCCGGTGCCAAGGTCGAAGGCGTGACCAAGACGCCTTATCTGGGCCTGTATGAAGTGCGCGTCGGCGGAGAAATCCTCTACACCGACGAGAAGGCCAACTACCTCATCCTCGGCGAAATCCTCGACGCGAAGACGCGCCAGAACATCACGCAGGCGCGCGTGAACCAGCTGTCGGCGATCAACTTCGCCGAGCTGCCGCTGGACGTCGCGATCAAGCAGGTGCGCGGCAACGGCAAGCGCGTCATCGCCACTTTCGAAGACCCGAACTGCGGCTACTGCAAGAAGCTGGCGAAGGAACTGCTGACGCTGAACGATGTGACCGTCTACACCTTCCTGACGCCGGTTCTCGGCCCGGATTCGCAGAAGAAGTCCGAAGCGATCTGGTGCGCCGGTGACCGCCAGAAGGCGTGGAGCGACTGGATGACCGCCAACGTCGCGCCGGCCGCCGCAACGGCCGCGTGCGACACCGCCGGTCTGCAGAAGTCGGTTGCGCTGGGCGAGAAGTACCGTGTGCGCGGCACGCCGACCATCTTCCTCAGCAATGGCGAGCGCATTCCGGGCTACGTGCCGGTGGCGCAGCTCGAAAAGCGCATGGCGGGCGTGAAGTAAGGCCCGTTCGCATTTAAAAGGGCGCCGCCGGCGCCCTTCCCCGGGCGCCCGATTACTGCACCGTGCAGGAGGCGTCAGAATCGCTGCCCAGGCCGGTGCTGCCGTTCATGCCGGCAGGGCCGGGGCGGGCGGCGGTGGATGAGGGCAGCGACTCGTTCAGACCCGGATTTTCGGGCAGCGGCTGCGGCGCCGACTTGCTGCTCGACACGACGCCGGCCTGGCCGACCTCGAAGGTCTTGCTGCCGGCATCGTTCTTCACCTCGATGCTGCCTTCCTCGACGTCGAACACCAGCGCCGGCTCGCCCGGTTTGCCGTCCTTCGCCTCTTCCAGCGCCTTGATGCAGGCCGGATCGTCCTTGGTGTTCTCATCGCACAGCAGCATGCCGAAGCGCGTGCCACGTATGCCTATGGTGGCGGTGACCGTACTCGCGCGGTAGCCCTCGCGATTGCGTTTGCCGATCAGGCCGGTCACTGCACGCAGGCCGCCCTTGACCAGGCTGTACAGCAGACTGTCCTTCTCCGGCTTCGCCTCATCGAAGGCGTAACCGTCGATCTTCACCTGGCTGCGCGGTTTCAGCGCCAGCGACGAGCCGTCACCGAATTCGATGCGCGCCACCGTGGTCTTTTCGGTGGTGATGACGTCGCCGCTGTAGATCGACGAATCGCGACCGAGGATGCGCGTCTTGTTGTCGGCAGTCTGTACGTACATCGTGCCGGACAGATAACTGACGCGGCCGGCGGCCGGCGTCGGCGTGGTCTGCGCAGCCAGCGGTGCGGCAACGAATGCCGCGGTCAGCACCAGCAGGCGAGGGTTGAGGGGGCGGGCGTTCATTGATGGACTCCTTAACGGCACTGCAGGCGGCTGGCGCGGAAGTCGCGCAGCGGCTGGTCGAACTGCGGGCCCGACGCGGTGGCGATGTCGCTCAGTGCATCCACGCTTGCGACATTGATCGGCGCGCTGACCTGCGGCGGCGTCGACGGCAGCACGATGCGCGGCGGCTGGAACACTTCCGGCAGCAGCGTGGTGGCGATCACCTGCACCTGCGGCTGTGTCACGGCCGGTTCCGACGTGACGGCAAAACTGATGTTGAACACGGCCGTGCCGCTGCCCAGGCTCAGCGTGAAGCGGGCGCTGTCGGTGCCGTTGAAGCCAGCGTCCGCTGTGTAGATCCAACCGGCGGCTTGGCCGCTGACTGTGCCGTTCTGCGGCTCATTGGTCAGCACGGCGCCCGAGCGCAGACTGAAACTGAATGGGGTGCCACCCTGCGCGGCGTAACTGCGGTTGATCACCGGCTGTGACGTCGGGGAGAAGCTCAGCGTGCCGGCGCCGCCGATGCGGTCGAAGATGTCCGGCGGCAGGTCGCCGCCCAGTTCCATCGTCGCGTCAGCACCGATGACGAAGCTGCCGGCGCCGGTATTCGCGATGCCGCCGGTCAGGCCCAGATTGCCCGAACTGGCGCTGACTTCACCGAAGTTCGACAGCAGCACGCCGATGTTCGAGCTGCCACCACCCACGGTACCTTCGAGCGTGCCGCGGTTCACCAGACTGCCGCTGCCACCGACCGCGGCGTTGCTGCCCACGCCGAGCGACGCGCCGGTGGCGACGATGAGTTGCGCGCCGCTGCTCATGTTGAGCCGGGTGCCGGCATCGATCAGCCCGCTGTCGGCGATCGTCAGGCGTGCACCCGCGAGGTTGAGCGATGCGCCGTCCAGCAGCGCATCGCCATTGACGATCACACTGCGGCCGGCGCCGCCGATCGAACCCGAGGTCCAGACGAGGTTCTCGGCAACGGTCAGCGTGCCGGTGCCGCCGATGTTGCCGGCCAGATCAAGCGTGCCGAAGCTGGCGTTGCTGTTGAAATTGACCAGCGTATTGCCGCTGACCCGCGTGGTGCCGCCGACCGAATAGACGCCGTTGACGTTGAACAGGCCGCCGGAGAAAGCGGTGAATTCGACGTCGCCGCCACCGGTGATCGACGAACCCGGACCGAAGTCGCGGAAGGCGTCGCGGAAGCGCAGCGTGGCACCGGCGTCGACCGTGTAGTCGCCGCTGTCGGCGCCGGGACCGGACAGGTCGGTGTCGTGAGCGAGCACCGACAGCGTGCCGCTGCGCACCTGCACGTTGCCGTCGTTGGCGAAGATCATGCCGCCGCCGCTGCCGAACTCGACCGTGCGGTTGGCATCGACGACGATGCTGCCGGTATTGTTCAGCCGTGTCGTCGTCAGGTTGCCGCTGCTGCCGGGCAGCACGTTCAGCGTGCCGTTGTTGGTGAACAGATTTCCGGTCAGCGTGCCACCGGCGTAGTTCAGCGTACCGGCGTTGTTCAGTGCGGCGCCGAAGTTCAGCGTGCCGCCGGTCAACGACAAGGTGCCGCCATTCAGGATCGTGGTCGGCGCATTCAGCGTGCCACCGGTCAGCGTCAGTGAGTTGGCGTCGCCTATGGTCAGACCGGCCAGCGTGAGGGCCGGGTTCGCGTTCAGCACGACGTCGGCGCCGCCGGCGAGGTTGATGAACACCAGATCGTTCAGGCCGGGCAACACGTCACCGGTCCAGTTGGCCGCATCCAGCCAGTTCGACGTGCCAGCCCCACCGTCCCAGCAGATGCCGATGGCGCAGTTGGTGAAGCCGAGGCGGACCGTCGACGCGGTCCGTGTCAGCGAGTAGTTGCCGCTGGGTGCAGACAGCGCCAGCGACGACGCCTCCAGCGTGCCGCCGGCCGTCACCATCGCCAGCCCCATGCTCTCGGTCGGTTGGGCGCCATTGATCGCCTGGATCGCCAACACGCCGTCGAGCAATGTATTGCCCCCCACGTCGACTACGTCGTACTGGCCGGCGGCCGTGCCTGCGAATTCCGCTTCGATGCGGCCCAGCTCGTCCTGCTGCAGTCCGCCGATCACGGTCAGCGTGCCGACTGCGCCGGCGCCGCCCGGCTGCAGTACGCCCCGGTTGGTCAGCAGCGCACCGCCGAGGTCCAGCGTACCGTTGCCGGCGATGATGCCGCCGTTGCTCAGGGCCCCGGTGACGATGCGCGCCCCCGCTGCGATGTCCATCCGGCCGCTCAGTGTGGAGAGCGCCGACAGGTCGAGCGTGCCGCTGTCGGCGCGATAGCTCCCGCCCTGATCGACCAGCCGGACGAAACTCGCAAAGCCGCTGCGACCCGTGCCGCTTGTCTTGGCAATTGTGCCGCTGTTGTTGAAGTTGCCGCCGGAGCCCGAGTTCTCGGTGATGTCGCCGTCGGTGGTGAAGTTGAAGCGACCGCTGTTGCTGAAGGTCGTGCCGTCGTTGATCAGCAGCTGCCGACCTTCGCTGGCGTAGTTCACGGTGCCCATGTTGTTGACGGTGACGCCGCTCAGCGTCAGGTGGCCGCCGTTGGTGTGCGCGCGCAGCGTGGCGATCGTGCCGGCCAGCAGATTCAGTTCGCCGCCACCGGATATGCTGGCGGCGCTGTCCCAGTTCATCGTGCCGGCGACGTCCAGCGCGCTGTTCCGGGCCAGGTCGAGCGTGCCGCCCGACAGATTCAATGCGCCCTGAATGCGGGCGCCGGACAGATTGACCGTCGCGCCGCCGAAGTTGGCGATGCCGTTCAGCGTCGAGCCGGTGGCGAAGGTGTGCGTGCCGGCGTTGAAGCGCACATTGCTGCCGACGATGTTGAAGACGCCGGCGTGGTTGCCGCCAGTCTGCAGCAGCAGGCTGCCGGTGCCCGAGTCGACCGTCCCGCCGTCGAGATTGTTGAAGCGGACGAAGCTGGCGAAACCACTGCTGCCCGAACCGCCGGTCTTGGCGAGCGTTCCGCTGTTGTTGAAATTGCCGCCGAAGCCCGAGTTTTCGGTGACGTCGCCGTCCGTCGTGAAGTTGAAGCGACCGCTGTTGTTGAAGGTCGTGCCGTCGTTGATCAGCAGCTGCCGACCTTCGCTGGCGTAGTTCACGATGCCCATGTTGTTGACGGTGACGCCGCTGAGCGTCAGGTGACCACCGTTCGTGTGGGCGCGCAACGTGGTGCTGGATCCAGCCAGCAGATTCAGCGTGCCACCGCTGATCGTCGCACTGGCGTCCCAGCGCATCGCGCCATCGACGTTCAGTGCCGTGCCTGCCGCCTGGTTGATCGTGCCGCCCTGCAGATTGAGCTGACCGTCCACTGTGGCGCCGGACAGATTGACCGTCGCGCCACCGAAGTTGGCGATGCCGTTCAGCGTGGAGCCGGTGGCGAAGGTGTGCGCGCCGCCGTTGAACCGCACATTGCTGCCGACGATGTTGAAGGCGCCGGCATGATCGCCGCCGGTCTGCAGCAGCAGGCTGCCGGTACCCGAGTCGACCGTACCGCCGTCGAGGTTGTTGAAGCGGACGAAGCTGGTGAAAGCGCTGTTGCCGCTGCCGCCGGTCTTGGCGACGGTGCCGCTGTTGTTGAAGTTGCCGCCGAAGCCCGAGTTCTCGGTGACGTCGCCGTCCGTCGTGAAGTTGAAGCGACCGCTGTTGTTGAAGGTCGTGCTGTCGTTGATCAGCAGCTGGCGGCCTTCGCTGGCGTAATTCACCGTTCCCGCGTTGTTTATGGTGATGCCGCTGAGCGTCAGGTGGCCGCCGTTGGTGTTCGCGTTCAGTGTCGCGGTCGAGCCGCCGAGCAGGTTGAGCGTGCCGCCAGCAAGCGTGGCGGCACTGTTCCAGTTCAGCGCGCCGCCGACATCGACGGCGACGTCGTTGCCGAGCGTGACGCGCGCACCGCCACCGAGCGTGAGATTGCCGGCCAGCGTCGAATCGAGGCTGGCCAGCGTCAGCGACGCACCGTTGATCGTCAGGTGATTGCCGGCGCTCGTGTTCAGGCCGGCGATGGTGTGCGAGCCGCTGTTCAGCAGCACGCTGCTGCCGCTGTCCAGTGAGATGAAGACCAGATCGTTTACCCCGGGCAGCACGTCGCCGGTCCAGTTGGCCGCGTCGGTCCACAGATTGGTACCGGCGCCGCCGTCCCAGCAGATGCCGCCGCACACGAGCGCGTTGTAGCTGAGACGGAAGGCATTGCTGGCAATCGCGGTCGCATAGCCGGCGGCGGGCAGCGTCACCGTGGCGAAGACGTTGCTCACGCCGGCGCCGGCGGTGATCAGGTCGATGGCCACCGTTTCGCGAACGTAGCCCGGCGCTTCCGATACGACCAGTGCGCCGCCGAGCGTGGCGCTGCCGCTGACGGCCAGCTGGTCGTACTCGCCGGCCGCGTTGCCGCCGATGGCCATCAGCAATTGCCCGCCGCTGCCCTGAACGAAGTGGCCGGTCACCCGCATCGTGCCGTGCGTGTAGACACCGTTGAACAGATCGCCGACATGCAGCGTGCCGTCGTTGCGCAGCGTGTTGCCGGCCCCCACGTCTATCGTGCCGAAACCTTCGATCAGTCCGCTGGCAGCGTTGGTGAAGCCGCCAATGCGGCGCAGGGTCGCGCCGCTGTCGATGAAGGTGACGCCGTTGTGCGTGAGGCTGCCGCCGAACTCGAGCAGCGCGCCGGCGAACACGTCGATCTGACCGTTGTGCGTGAAACTGCCGCCGCCCGGGGCGCCGGCGTAGCCGATGCCGAAGCGCAGGCTGCCGCTGGCGACGTCGATCCGGCCGTTGTTGGTTACGACTGCGTAGTTCGCCGTGCCGCCGGGGATGCCGAGGGTGCCGATGCTGGTTTCGCCGCCGCCGTTCTTGCTGATCGTGCCAGTGGCGAGGTTGTTCAGCGTCAGCGTGCCGACGCCGACCGAGCGGTCGCCGAAGCTGAAGTTGCCGGTGATGTCGATCAGCCCCGCGTTGTCGACACGGGCGTCGCCGACGACGTCGATGTGGCCTTCCTGCCAGGCTAGCGTGCCGAAGTTGCTGAGTGAACCGGCGCCGAAGCGCTTGTAGCTGGTGCCCTGTACGTCGTCGCTGCCGGTGGTGCTGAGGGTGAGCGTCGCGCCGTTGGCGACGACGAGGTTTCCGGTCAGGGTGCCGCGCGTCCAGCTGCTCTGTCCGGTGAGTGTGGCGCTGCCGCTGCCGGCGAAGGTGCCGCCGTTCCAGTTGTAGCGGCCGATGGCCGATGCCGCATTCACCGTCAGCGTGCCGCCGGACTGCGTCACGGTCGCCGCCTGGAAGCCGGCCTGAGCAATCGCCTGGGCGTTGCCGGCCAGTTCGAGGTTGGCGATCGAGGTCGGCGCGGTCATCGTGAAGCGGGCCGCGTCCTGCACGCGCACGGTGAAGCTGCCGTCGGCAATCGCCGGTGCGGTCGACGCCGCGGTGGCCATCGCCGAGTCGATGAATTCGATGCGACCGCCGCCGTCGAACTGGCCGGTCGTGTCGAGCAGGTAGCTCGCGCTGCCGCCATAGCGCACGGTGGCACCGAGCGCGACGTCGATGACGCCGGCGTTGGTCGCGCCGCCGCTCAGCGTCATCGATCCGCTCGCGTTACGGACGGTCGCACCCTGGCGGACGTCGACGCGTCGGGTCGAACTGCGCGTGCCGGCTGCGTATTCGAAGGTCGACCCGGCGGCGAAGATGGAACTGCCGCTGCCGACCATGTCGCCACCGGTCCAGCTCGAACCGGTGCCGGTGAAGGTGACCGCGCCGCTGCCGCCGAAGCTGCCGGCGGACAGCAGCAGACGGGCGATCGAGGTCGGCGCGTTGGCGGTGAAGCTGCCACCGCCGATGACGAGATCGCCGGCCAGCGCGGACGCCGCCTGCCCCGAGGCGCCGCCGCTCAGCGTCAAGGCGCCACCGCTCAGACTGAGGGTGTTGCCGGCTGTCGTCGTCAGCGATGCAATGGTGTGCGTGCCGCCGGTGAGCTGCACATTGACGCCGTTTTCGAGATCGATGAACACGAGGTCGGTGGTGCCCGGCAGCAGATCGGTCGTCCAGTTCGCGGCGTCGGTCCACAGCAGTGTGCCGGCGCCGCCATCCCAGCAGACGCCGCCGCAGATCGCGCCGGCATAGCTGAGCACGTGGCGGTTGCCGACTGTCAGCGTGCTGTAGCCGGACGGCAGCGTGACGCTGGCGAAGCTGCCGCTCAGCGTGTTGGCGCTGACGATGTCGGTCTGCAGCCCAGTGGGCTGGTAGCCGGCCAGCTGGGTGACAGCCAGCGTGCCGCCCAGCGTGGCCGCGCCACTGACGATCAGCGCGTCGGTGCCGGCACTGCCGCGCTCGATCTGCAGTGTGCCGTCGGCGCCCTGCACGTACTGCCCGGTGATGCGCAGCGTGCCGATGCTGTTCGCGCCGCCCGGCGCGACGACGCCGCGGTTGAGCAGACCGGTGCTGCCGACGATCAGCGTGCCGTGGCCGGCGATGGTGCCGGTGCTGGTCAGTGCGCTGCCGCTGGTGCTGAAGCTGGTGCCGGACAGCAGTTGCAGCACCCCCGGATTGTTTGCGAAACCGTCGGCCATGACAGCGCCCTGTGCCACGGTGAAGCTGCCGGTGTTGATGAAGCGGATCGGGCTCCAGAAGTTGAAGGTGCCGTTGCCCTGTTTCACCAGCGTGCCGGCATTGACGAAACTGCCCGCGCTGCCGCTCTGGTACCACGCGCCGGCGTTGGTGTTGCTGGCCGTATCGATGTACAGCGTCGCGCCGGCGGCATTGGTGAAGGTGGCGTTGCCGCCGAGATAGAAGTAGCCGCCCGGCTTGTAGAGACTGCTGTTGCCCGAGGCGTTGGTATGCACCATCGAGCGGCCGTCCAGGCCAAAGGAGTTGTTGCCGGAAATCTGGAGGACGCCACTCACGGTCAGCGTGCCACTGCCGCTGACGTCGCCGCCGGTCCATTCATAGCGCCCCGACAGTTCATTGCTGCCGCTGCCTGCAAGATGGCCGCCGCTCTGACGTACGGTGATG
The DNA here is from genome assembly GCF_049843555.1 of Methyloversatilis sp. MC4-4. Taxonomy (GTDB): domain Bacteria; phylum Pseudomonadota; class Gammaproteobacteria; order Burkholderiales; family Rhodocyclaceae; genus Methyloversatilis; species Methyloversatilis discipulorum_B. The sequence continues at coordinate 497,434 of NZ_JBBHZK010000003.1, read as the reverse complement.
CCTAGGTCGAGGCCGTCGGCCAGCATCAGCGTACCGCCGCTGATCACCAGCGGACCGTTGCCGGCGAAGGTTGCCGTCGCGGCCGCGTGGGCCGTCACCGTGTTACCCGGGGCGGTGACGATTTCAAGACTGCCGGTGGTGCCGATGACGTGGTGGCCCGCGAGCAGGTGAGCCGGCGCCGTCGTGTTGTTCACGCCCAGCGTGACGCGCCCCTGTTCGATCTGCAGCGTACCGTTCTGCGTCAGCGTGGCCAGACCGAAGCTGCCGAAGTCGAGGCGGCCGCTGCCCGACTTGATCAGTGTGCCGGTATTCACGAAGCTGCCGGCGCTGCCGGAGTCGTGGTCGATGTACATGACGCTGCCGCTGCCGGCCACATCCAGCCGCAGTACGCCGCTGTTACGGAACACGGCGCCGTTCTCGAGATTGAAGCCGCTGCCCGAAGTGTTGGCGATGCGGCTGTCACCGCTCGAATTGACGTGGTCGAGCAGTGTGCCGTCGCGCAGATAGACCGTCGTGTTGCCGGTCTGCAGGAAGCGGCCACGTTGCGTCAGCGTGCCGCCACCGTTGATCGTGCCGCCGGTCCAGCTCAGGTCGCCGGTCACCTCGGCGGTGTTGGCGCTGCCGATGGACAGCGTGCCGCCGCTCAGTTCGAGGTCGGTTGCCACCGTCGTGCCATGGCCCAGTACCAGCGTACCGCCGCCGACGGCGAGAACGCCATCGCCATTGAAGGCGAAGCCGGTGTCGGTGGTCGTGCTGCCCGCGCGCACCAGCACGCGAGCACCGTCGGCGATGGTCATGCTGCCGCCGAGCGCGATCGATGTTCCACCGAACTCCACCGTGCCGGCATTCACCGCGAAGCTGCCGCTCTGGTCGAAGGCGAGTGAGCCGTAACTGCCGAAATCGATCCGCCCGCTGCCGCTCTTGACCAGAGTGCCCGCGTTCTCGAAGCGACCGCCGCTGCCCGAGTCGTGGTCGATGTACATGATGCTGCCGGCGCCGGCGGTATCCAGCGTCAGCACGCCGGTATTGCGGAAAACGGCACCGTTCTCGACATTGAAGCCGCTGCCCGACGCATTGGCGATGCGGCTATCGCCGGCCGTGTTCGTGTGCAGCATCTGCAGGCCATCGCGCAGATAGACCGTCGTGTTGCCGCTCTGGATGAATGCGCCATTCAGCGTCAGCGTACCCGCGGTGGCCAGATCGGCTGCCCGCACGGTGCCGCTGTTCCAGACGAAGTCGTCGTTCATCGTTGCCGAGCCGGTCAGAGACAGCGTGCCGGATGCCTGCGTATAGGCCACGTCGATGCGGGCGCCGTCGGCCAGCGTCAACGTACCGCTCTCGTGCAGCAACTGACCGTCACCGGAGAAGCGCGCCGTGGCGCTGATCGTGCTGGAGTGCGAACTGGTGAGCTGCAGCGCGGTACCGTCGGCCAGTGTGGTGTTGCCGGACAGCAGATGACCGCTGGCGCCCTGGACGATGATGCTGCCCTGCTGGAGGTTGAGCTGACCGGCCTGCTGCAGGCGGGTCGGGTTGTAGATGTAGAGGGCGCCGCTGCCCGTCTTGTTCAGCGTGCCTTGGTTGTGCAAGGTCCCGCCTGCTCCGCTGCTGTAGTAGGTACCGAAGTTGCCGCCGCTGGTATCCACCGTCAGCACGGCACCGGCGGCATTACGCAGTTCGCTGGTTCCGCTCAGGTAGAAATAGCCGCCCGTCTTGGCGATGCGGCTGTTGCCGCTGGCATTGGTGTGTACCAGCGTCGTGTCGTTCAGTCCGAAGGAGTTGCTGCCGCCGCCCACGTTCAGTACGCCGCTCAGCGTGAAGGTGCCGCCGCCGCCGATGTTGCCGCCGGTCCAGTCGAAATCGCCGCTCGCTGCGGTCGCGCTGGCAACGTTCAGCGTGCCGCCGCTGAGCGCGATGTCGGAACTCAAGCTGCTCAGGTTGAGGTTCAAGGTACCCGACACCACCTCGATCCGCGTCTGTCCCTGGTCGGCGTTCAGATTGGCGGTGTGGCCAGCCACCCGCAGCAGCGACGAGGGCAGCGCGAGTGCCGCGTTGTAATTGACCGTGCCGCCGCGGATGTCGATCGCGTCGAAGGCCAGCCCGGCGCCGGCAAAGGTGCTGGTGCCGTTGTTCTGCACGAAGCTGGCGATGTGGCCGGATGCGTTCGCCGTGAAAGCACTGCTGCTGTTCAGCGTCACCGCGTTGAGATCGAGCGGTCCCTGCGTGATCAGCTGTCCGTTGCCGTTGAGCGTGAGGTTGCCGGCGATCGAGGTTTCGTCGACCACCGTCAGCGAGCCGCCGCTGATGGTCAGGTGTTCCTGCGAAATCAGCTCACCGACGGTCCACGTGCCGGACGAGAGCGTGACCGTAGGCGTGTAGCCGACGCGGTCGATGAGCACTGACATCGACGCGCTGTTCGGGGCGAAGCCGGCCACTGCCGTCGAAGCGGGTTGCGGAACCGGTGCCGATCACGCCGGAATCGAGGTGCAGATCGCCGCTGCCGCCCAGTTCGAAGCTGCCGGCGATGCGATTGCCGCTGTTGCCGTCGCTGCGCAGCGTCATATCGAAGCCGCTTGCCGCATCGAGGCGCGCGCCGTCGTCGGCGCTGAAGGTGGCGGAGCCGCCGCTGCCCGCCGCCATATAGATCAGGCCGCTGGCCGCCGTTGTGAACAGGCGCCCGGTGGCGCCAAGGTGCAGCGTGCCACCATTGTTGATCTGCAGGTAGTAGCCGCTGCTGTTGCCGAATTCCAGGTTGCCGGAAACGACCAGACGACGCGACAGGTACTTGTAGGCCGACGTGTTGTCGATGACCGCCGTACCGCTGACCGTGGTCGTGCCGCTGCCTGCCAGCGTACCGCCGGCCCAGGTCATCGGACCGCTGATCAGCAGATTTCCGCTGCCGCCCAGCGTGCCGCCCTCGAAGCGGAACAGCGTCGAAATGGTCGAGGCGTGGTCGATGTTCAAGGTCGTGCCACCGCTGATGCGCAGCAGCCCGGTGCCGCCGAAGCTGCTTGCGGCTGCGGTCGTGAACACGCCCGAATCGATGTGCAGCGCGCCGTCGCCATCGAGCACGAACTGCCCGCCCAGCGTGTTGCCGGCGTTGCCGTCGCTGCGCAGCGTGAGCGTGGTGCCGGTGCCGACCGTGATGGCCGAACCGGCGGCGGCCGAGAAGGCCGCGTTGCCGCCGCTGCCCGCCTGCATGTAGATGAGACCGCTGCTGCTGGTCGACAGCCGTCCACCGCTCGCCAGATGAAGTGTGCCGCCGTTCTCGATGCGCAGGTCGTAGCCGGTCGAGTTGCCGAAGGTGAGATTGCCGGACACTTCGATCCTGCGGCTTACGTATTTGTAGGCCGAGGTGTTGTCGATGACGGCATCGCCGGTCAGGCGGGTGATGCCGCTGCCGCCGAAGCGGCCGCCGCGCCAGTCGAAATCGCTGGCGATCGTCAGCGTTCCGTCGCCATTGATCGCCGCGCCGCCGCTCATGCGCAGCAGACCGTCACCGCCGAAGCTCGTGTTGCCGTCGACATTGAACGCGCCGCTGTCCAGGTGCAGCGCGCCGGCGCCGTCGAGATCGAAGGTGCCGGAGAGCTGGTTGCCGCTGCTGCTGTCGCTGCGCAGTGTCAGCAAGGTGCCGTCGGCCACCGCGATGCGACCGCCCGCATCGGCGCTCAGGACGGCCGTGCCGCCGGTGCCGGCCTGCATGTAGATGAAGCCGTTCGTGGTGCCGGTGGCGAGCGTGCCGGTCGAGCCGATGTGCAGATGTCCGCCGTTGCCAACGCGCAGGTCATAGCCGGTCGGATTGTCCAGCGTCAGTGTGCCGTCGATGCGCAGCGTGCGCTGCAGGTAGCGATAGGCGCTGCTGTTGTCGATCAGGCCGTTGCCGCTCAGCACCGTGCTGCCGCTGCCGTCCATGCTGCCGCCACGCCAGTCGAACAGCGTACCGATCGTGAGCACGTGGCTGCCGCCGATCACGCCGGAGTTCGCAAGACGCAGTGAGCCACTGCCGCTGAAGGTCGTATCGGCACCTGTGTTTATGCGCCCTGCCGCCAGCAGCAGTACGCCGTTGCCAGTGGTGGTGAAGTTGCCGGCGATGAGATTGCCGGCCGCGTTGTCGGACGACAGGCTGAAGATGCTGCCGTCGCCCAGACTCAGGCTGGCGCCGCTTTCCGCACTGAAGGTGGCGGTGCCGGCGGACGCGGCCAGACGCAGGAAGCCGCTGGCGCTGGCCGTACCGACGCTGCCGCCGGCACGGATGTTCAGCTGCCCGCCATCGCGCACGTAAAGGTCGTAACCGGCGCTGTTGGCGAATTCGAGTTGGCCGGTGACGTCGAGCCGGCGATCGAGGTAGCGGTAGGCGGCGCTGTTGTCGATCAGGCCGCTGCCGGTGAGCGTCGTGGTGGCGCCGCTCAGCATCTGGCCGCCTTGCCAGAGCAGGTCGCCCAGCGTCAGTGCTGCATTGCCGCCGAGGTTGGCGGCCAGCGTCAGGCGTCCGCTGATCGACGATGCGCCGCCGTTGAAGGTGAGCGTGCCCGATGTCGCGCTGTAGTCGCCGTCGATATGCGTGCCATCGGCGGCGTTGAAGGTGACGCCGCCCGTGACGGTGCCCGCCTCGATGTCGATGCCGGCGCCCGAACTGTAGCTGCTGCCGCGCAGGTCCACGGTCGAACTGCTGCCGGCGCGGATCAGGATGCCGCCGCCTGCCGCCTGCAGCACCGGCAGGATGATGTCGGCGCGCTGGTCGCCGACGGCGCTGCCATTGCTGTAGCCGGTCTGCATCGTGATGCTGCCGTCGCCCTGGGTGACGATGCGCAGGCCTGCGCCGTGCCAGCCGCCGGTGACCAGGTCGATGCCGGCGCTGGCGCCGCCTTCTCCCGCGCCCAGGTTGCGCGTTTCGATCAGCAGGCTGCTGCCTTCGGCCAGCGTGAGCTGGCCCGCCGTTTCGCCGGCGACGTTGCCGCTGGCGGTGTAGCTGAACTGCGAGGTGCCCACCGTGACCGAACGTTGCGCACGCAGGATGATGTCGGTGGTCTTGCTCTGTTCCTCGATTTCGCTCTCGTAGATAACCGTCGGGCCCAGCGCCTCGGCGGTGAGGGTGCCGGGGGCGCCGCCGTTGAAGGTCAGGCTGCCGTCGTTCGATCCGTCGCCGCTGCCACCCTGGATTACCATCGCCAGTGGGTCGAGCAGCAGCACGCCATTGCGGCCGCGTGCCGCCGAGGTGTCGGTGCGCCCGCGGTAGAGCAGGGCAATCTTGCCCGACACCTCGACCTGGCCGCCATTTCCGCCGCGCTCGCCGCCGCGTGCCCAGATGTTGCCGTGGAAGGCGGTGGCTTGATCGGCCCACACCACCACCTTGCCGCCATCGCCCTCGAACAGCGCATCGGCCAGCAGGCGGGCGCCGCTGCCGATCCAGCTCACTTGGGCGTTGCGCACCTGCGGATTGGCGCCCTGCCAGTCGCCGCCGACCAGCACCGAGCCGCCGCCGGTGTCGCCGGACGCGTCCAGCGTGGCGTTGCCGCCGACCAGCACGGTGTCGGCGGTGATTTCGATGTGGCCGCCCTTGCCGGCGGCTTCGCTTGTCGTCGCGACCGGTGCCGGGCCGGACCCGGTTGCGGGCAGTTCGATGTCCTCGGCCGTGCTTGTCGGGGCAGGTGCAGGAGCGGGAGCGGCGGGCAGCGTGCCCGTGGCGCGCAGCGTGCCGTCGACGCTCGCCTTCTGCGTGGCCGCGATATCGATGCGGCCGCCCTGGGTGCCGCTGGCCTCGACCAGCGCGCCGGCCTCGACCTTCACCTCGGGTGCGGCGATGTCGATGTTGCCGCCGGCGCCGTCGGCGGTCTTCGCCGTCGTCTCCGATTGAGCGGTCAGCGTGACCGACTTCGATCCGCGCAGCACGATGCGGCCGTCGGCGGTGCGGTGCGCACCGGTGGCGCTGATCTTGCCGGCCTGCGTCAGCGCCGCACCGAACATGCCGACGTTGCCACCACGGGCGATCAGCTGACCGAGGTTGATCGCCTCGCCGCCCGCTTCGACCCGCACGCGCAGTGCGGGCTGATGCGGGTCGGCGATTTCCACGCTCTTGCCGGCGGCGAGCACGATGTCGCCGTTCTCGGCGGTAATCAGGCCGGTGTTCTCGATGTCGGTGGCGATCAGCAGCAAAGGGCCGCCGGTGGTTTTCAGCGTGCCCTCGTTGCGCAGCTTGCCCGTCGCGACTTCGGCGTTGAACTTCAACCGCCCGGCGGTGAAGTCCTCGTTGCTGATGTTCAGTGTCGAGGCCACGAGCCCCGCGGTGTCGACCTTGGCGCCCGCGCCGAACAGCACGCCGTTCGGGTTGATCAGGAACACGCGGCCGTTGGCGATCAGATTGCCCAGTATCTGCGACGGATCCTGCCCGACCACGCGGTTGAGTACGGTGGCGGTCGAATGCGGCTGGATGAAGCGCGTGGTTTCACCCGGCTGGATCGAGAACTGCTTCCAGTTGATGATGGCGCGGTCGCTGGCCGTGATGTTCAGCGTGCTGCCCTGGGTCTGGATGCCGACCTGGCCCTGCACGATCTGGTGCCCGGTCGGATTGGCGATGACCAGACCGGGCAGCGCTGCCGCCATGGCCGCGACCAGGCGGCGCAGAGCGCGACCGCCGCTGTTCTTGCCGCGCGCACAGGTTTCTTCCGGCACCGGCACGTAGCTGCGGTGTTCGTCGGAGTAAACCAGTCTGTAGCGACCCTTGTTCATTTCGGCCTCAAGTTCTTCTTAAACGGGCCGTAAACAGGATGCGGGTATGTTCGCAACGCAAAGTCCGGTGCCCGTGATGCAGCTGCTTCGTGTCGCGCAGACAGACGTTGTATGCGCGAATTTTTCGCGATTCGGGGTGTTTCGCCGGAACCGGCCGCGCGCCACCGGGAGGTGGCCTTCAGGCGGTCAGAAGTTCAGGCTGAACGTTGCGTGCACGCGGTGACTTCCGGAGTCGTATCTTCCTGCTCCGTCAATAAGTTGAGCGTAGTCGATCCGCCCAGATAGCCACGTGGAAAAGTTGACGCGCAGACCCACGCCTGCCGAAAAAACTGCCTGACTTGCGTCTTCGCCGGCCAGCGGCCGCACGCGATAGAGGTGGGCGGTGTCGGCGAACAGCACGCCGCGCATCACCCAGGTGTCGTGCACCCAGGCGGGCGTATCGAGATCCGCACTGACACGCCAGCCGCGGTCGTCGGCGAGCACGCGCTCGCGCAGGCCGCGCACCGAATCGGCGCCGCCGATACCGAATTGTTCGCCCGAAACCAGTTCGTCGTTGGTGTACTGCGCCTGTGCCTGCAGGCGCACGCGCCAGTCCCTGGACAGCAGCTGCAGCCATGAGGCGCCGGCCCGGATCACCGCGAAGCGCGCGTTGGCGCCGCCGCGCGAGGCGGCGAAATCGCTGTCGCGGCCGTGTTCGCCACCGGGCAGGTTGCGCGCATAGCTGACGTTCAGGCCCGCTTCGCGCAGGTCGTTGCGCCAGTTGCCGCTCCACGACAGGCTGACCGGATGGGTGATTACCCGCGGGACCAGACTGCCGGGCACGTTCTCCAGGACAAAACTGCTGTCGAAATCGCGCCAGTCGGCCGCGAGGCTGACGCGCTGCGTCAGTTCCCCATCGCGTGGCAGGTGCCAGTTGTAGCGCGCGGAAAAGATGCGGCCGGCGCCGGACACGCTCGCCGTTGAGTTCAGCACCTGTACCTGACCCGAATTCACGCTCGAGTAGCCGGCGACCAGGTCGATCGAATTGCCGCTGCTGTACAGCGGAATGCGATAGCCGAGGCCGAAGATGGTGACTTCGGACGGCTTCTCTATTGAAGTCGTGTACTGGAAGGTCGCCACATGGTCGCGGTTGAACAGGTTGGCGTGCTGCAGTCCGATGGCGACGCGGTGGGTGCCGGTCGATGGTGTGCCACTGTTGTCCACGGTGACGAAGCGGCGCAGCGGCTTGTCGTCCGCCACTGAAATCGTCGCCGCGATCTCGCCAGGCTTGCGGCCGGACTTGAAGGTCACATCGGTCTGCTTCGACGAATTGTCGTTGGCCAGCGACAACTGGCGCGCCACGTCGGTCGTGTTCGGCATGCGGCCGTCGGCCAGAGCGGGCAGGCTGGCGCGGATGTTCTGATCGTCGTGGTGTTTGGCGCCCTGCAGCGTGATTTCGGTCAGCTTGGGTTCCAGAACTTCCAGCACGACGGTGCCGCCACTCAGTTCCTGTTCCGGAATGCTGACCTGGGCTGCGCCGAAGCCGCGCTGGTGGTAGGCGGCCTGCAGTGCGGCGCGCGCCGCTTCGAGCTGTCCGAAGCCGACTTCGGCGCCGGTATAGGGCGACAGCATGGCGTCGATTTCCCCCGGCCGGAAAACTGTTCCGCCGGCCAGCGAGTAGGCGCGCACCTCGAAGCGGGGGCCGTCGGCACTCTCCTCGGCGCGCGCGTCGGCGAACGACAACTGGACTGCACAGATGCACAGCAGCAGGGAAAGTCTGGGCGACACCGAGGACCCCGTCGATCTTCAAGTTCTTGTATTCGACGGAGTTTAGTGTGTTTGTATGTCTTTAGCAGTAGGCCGAACAGTCTAAGGCCTGATCCAGTTTGCCCAGCAGTTCGGCGTCCGTAAGGGCCAGCCGGTCCCGCGCTTCGCGGGCGGCTTCGGCCGAGCCACTGCGCGCCAGCGCCAGCGCCTGATGGAAGAGCACGTCCGGGTGGTCGGGCGACAGCATGCGGGCGCGCTGCAGCGCCTCGTTCGCCTCGACCGGCCGCTGATCACGCAGCAGCGCGACGCCGGCCTGATGCCAGGCATCGGCGTTGTCCGGCTCGGCACGCGTCCACGCTAGCGCCAGATCGGCGGCGGACTGCCAGCGCGACAGCGCGCCGAGTCGCGCCACCCGCAGGAACCAGGGCTGTTCCGCGTCCGGCCGCTCCCATAATGCCAGCCCCGATATCGGCGCGATGTCGGATTCGGGCTGCTTGCGCAGCCGGTGGATCAGGTCGGCCGGCATCGCGAAGTAGCCACCCGAGTGGCCGGAGGCGAGGAAGGTGGTGATGCCGATCAGGCGACCTTCGGCGTCGAACAGCCCGCCGCCACTGCCACCGAGCGCGAAACCGCTGGACGTTTCGAACACCGCACTGCCGTCGTGCGGATGCAGCGTCGCCACCCGCCCCGGTGCAAAGAAGGCTTCTATCCCTCCCGAGTAGCCGTAGTAGAACGACTTCTCGCCGGGTCTGACGGACGCTGCGTCGCGCAGCGCGACGGTGCGCAGCGGCATCGGCGAGGTGCGCAACAGACAGAGATCGTTCGCCATGTCCACCTTCTGGCCGAACACCGGAAACACCAGTGCGCCCTTGGCAACCTCGACGCGCACGCCCTGACGCGTGACGTGACAGTTGGTGACGACCTCGTTCTCCGCCACCACGACCCCCGAACCGAAGAAACCCTTGCCTGCCTCATTGGCAACGCGCACTTGCACCACGCTGATCGACAGGCCGGTATAGAAGGCGGATCCGAATTCGCTGGCCGAACCGCCGGCGTGGGCGTTCAGGGCCAGCAGACAGCAGGAGGAGGCGAGCAGGCGGCGCATGGCGGGCTCCATCGACGGGGTTGTGTGAACAGCCGTCTTGGGAGCGCGCTACAGGCGCGAAAGTTCAGCTGCCGCCGACCGCTTCACCGGTCATGAAGAAGGCGCCGCCGGCGACGTGATGCAGCGTGCGCAGCGCGTCGTCATCGAAGTGCCAGCGCCCGTTGCGGAACACGCGGCTGTCCGCGCGCGCTGCCACCACCTCGCCGATGAACAGGTCGTAGCGGTCCTGGTTGCGGGCTTCCGGCACGACCTTGCATTCGAGCCAGGCGACGCAGCCGCCGACCAGTGGCGCGGCGATCTGCGTCGCCGGGAAGCTGGGCAGGTCCAGCGCGGCGAACTTGTCCGTATCGCGGCCGCTGTCGTTTCCGGCCGCGACCGTGGCGTCGAGCAGCGCACGTGGCGGCACGTTGATCGCGAACTCGCCCGACGCGCTGATCAGCTCACGCGTGAAGGTCGATTTGTCGATCACGACGACGATCTTGGGCGGGTCGAAATCGAGCGGCATGCACCACGCCGCCGCCATCACGTTGCGGCGCGCGCCGGCTGCGCTGCTCACCAGCACGGTGGGGCCGTGGTTGAGCAGCCGGTAAGCCTGCGTAAGGGGGACGTCCTGGATGGGCATGGAGCAGGGGAGCGCTGCCGCGCTCCCCGGAAGGATCAGGTGCGACGGCGGGCCGCAGCAAGCAGCGCGAGCAGGCCGAGGCCGCCCATCATCGACGCCCAGGTCGATGGCTCGGGTACGGCCGCCGCGAAAGTGCGGAAGGTGTAGTCGAAGTTGGGGAAGCCTGCATAGCCCGAGGTCGCGAACGTCTGTCCGTTCGGATAGGGGTTCAGCGTGCTGCCCGCCAGACCCAATGCGGACGGGCCGGAGAAGACCAGGAAGTAGGTGTCCCCCGGCGTAACTGTTACAGGCGTCCAGAACACGTCCACCCAGCCCGGGCCAAGACCGAGTGCCGAGCCGCCGGCCAGCAGGCTGCCGCCCTGGTTGGGCAGCTTGCTCCACAGTTCGATGGTCACGTTCGCCGACTCCTCCGGGCTGGCGAGGAGGAGGTAGATCCCGGCGCCGGACACGTTGTCTGCCATCTGCTTGAAGGACTGCGCCAGTCCGCTCTGGCCGAAGGTTGCTATCAGGTTGTTGCGCTCTGACGATTCCTGGTCGGTCACATTGGGGATCACGGCGAGCGCCGGCAGCGCGGTGGCAAACAGAGTTGCGGCGAAGAGGCTGCGTATCGATTTCATCGGGACACTCCCTGCTGGAAGGTTGTCGTCACCCGTCGCAAGCCGGACCGGCCGACGGATTCAAAAATGTCAAAAACTGTTAGCAAGCGGTGTGCCTGCATTGCTGCATCGGCACGCATCGGGGCGCAGCCTGCCTTGCAGGCGATCCGGTCCTTGGGCGGGTCGAGCCGGGTGTAAAAAAAACCGACGCTGCGTCGGGGGCCGCCGCCGGCTTGCCCCGACCTCAACGGCTCCAGCTGTCCTTCAATGTGACGGCCCGGTTGAACACGGGGTGGCCTTCGACCGAATCGACCCGGTCGGCGACGAAGTAGCCGTGACGTTCGAACTGGAACTTGTCGTCGGCCGCGGCGGTGGCCAGGCCGGGTTCGACAAAGGCTTGTACCGATTTCACCGAGTACGGATTCATCACGGTCAGGAAGTCGCGGCCGCCGGCGTCCGGGTGCGCTTCGGTGAACAGCCGGTCGTACAGCCTTACTTCTGTCGCCAGTCCTTCGGCCACGCTGACCCAGGTGATGACGCCCTTCACCTTGACGCTGTCGGCGCCCGGCGTGCCGCTCTTCGTATCCGGCACGATGGTCGCCAGCACCGCGGTGATGCGGCCGTCGGCGTCCTTCTCGCAACCGGTGCATTCGATCACGTAGCCGTACTTGAGCCGCGCCTTGTTACCCGGGAACAGGCGGTGGTAGCCCTTGGGCGCCTCTTCCATGAAGTCTTCGCGCTCTATCCACACTTCGCGCGTCAGGTTGAAGCTGCGCGTGCCGCGTTCAGGGTGGTGCGGATGCACCGGCGCGGAGCAGGGCTCGGCTTGCTTGCCGGCGAACAGTGCGTCCCAGTTGGTGAGCTTGAGCTTGAGCGGATCAAGCACCGCCATCGCGCGGGCGGCGCGGCCGTCGAGGTCGTCGCGCAGCGCGCCTTCCAGCGTCGAATAGTCGATCCACGAATCGGCTTTGGACACGCCGATGCGCTCGGCGAACAGCTGCAGCGCCTCCGGCGTGTAGCCGCGGCGGCGCAGGCCGACGATGGTGGGCATGCGCGGGTCGTCCCAGCCGCTGACGTGCTTCTCGGTCACCAGCTGCATCAGCTTGCGCTTGCTGGTGACGACATAGGTCAGATTGAGCCGCGCGAACTCGTACTGCTTGGGCAGCGGGTGGGCCAGCAGGCCGCCTTCGGCCAGACGCTCCAGCACCCAGTCATAGAACGGCCGCTGATCCTCGAATTCCAGCGTGCAGATCGAATGGGTGATGCCCTCGACCGCGTCTTCCAGCGGGTGGGCATAGGTGTACATCGGGTAGATGCACCACTTGTCGCCGGTGTTGTGGTGGTGCGCGTGCTTGATCCGGTAGATGGCCGGGTCGCGCATGTTGATGTTGGGGCTGGCCATGTCGATCTTCGCGCGCAGCACCATGGCGCCGTCCGGGTGCTTGCCGTCGCGCATTTCGCGGAACAGCGCCAGCGATTCGTCGGCCGGACGATTGCGCCACGGTGAATCCTTGCCCGGCTCGGTCAGCGTGCCGCGGTTGGCGCGCATCTCGTCCGGCGTCTGCTGGTCGATGTAGGCGTGGCCGGCGGTGATCAGGTATTCCGCCGCGCGGTACATGAAATCGAAGTAGTCGCTGGCGAAGTAGAGCTGCGACGCGCCGAAGGCGTCCCAGCCAAAGCCCAGCCACTGCACCGCGTCCTTGATCGATTCGACGTACTCGACGCTTTCCTTCTCCGGATTGGTGTCGTCGAAGCGCATGTGGCAGACGCCACCGTAATCGCGCGCCAGGCCGAAGTTCAGGCAGATGGACTTGGCGTGGCCGACGTGCAGGTAGCCGTTCGGCTCCGGCGGGAAGCGGGTGCGGATCTTTGCCGGGTCCGGCTCGCCGGCGGCGTGATGGGCGGCGTCACCGGGGCTGCGCGCCCAGCGGCGGCTGGCGTAGGTGCCATTGGCCAGATCCTTTTCGATGACGGCGCGCAGGAAATTTGAAGCCGGTGCGGGAGCGTTGCGTTCGGACATGGTGGGCAGCAGAGAAACCTGAGGATGAGTGTCGTTGCCAGGGCATGAGCGGCAGCCCGCAGGATGTCCGCTCGATGCAAGGGCCAGACCGCGGCCCGGCAGAAGAACACAATTCTAGCCGCTTGCCGGCGAAATTCAGGGTTGACAGCTTTTCACGGCTTGCCTATGGTCGAGTCCATGCTCACGCACCAGACCCAACTGCTGTCCCTCTCCTCGACGCTGCTCGCGTCGGGTCTGCTGCTGCGCCCCGCGCGCACATAAAACTCCCCCTCCTGTCGTGCAGTACCTGCCTCCGGTCGATGGACCGGGAGGTGAATTCCGTTTTCCCGGAGCGTTCCCGTCATGTTCGAGCTGTTTCAAACCGTCCCGATGCTGCGACTGCGCAGCGGTTGTCAGGCCAGGAAACCCGTGGCCGCCTGACAGCCCCGCATTCCGGCCACGCATCCTTCCCATTTGCCGGAGCACATCATGTTGAAGCAGCCGAATACGAAGTACCGTCCCGTTACCCCGATCGCGCTCGCCGATCGCCAGTGGCCGTCGAAAACCCTCACGCGCGCACCGATCTGGATGTCGACCGACCTGCGCGACGGCAACCAGGCCCTGTTCGAACCGATGAACGGCGAACGCAAGATGCGCATGTTCAAGATGCTGGTGGACATCGGCTTCAAGCAGATCGAGGTCGCCTTTCCGTCGGCGTCCGACACCGATTTCAGCTTCGTGCGCACGCTGATCGAAGGCGGCCACATCCCGGACGACGTGACCATAGAGGTGCTGACGCAGGCGCGCCCGCACCTGATCGAACGCACCATCGAATCCTTGCGTGGCGCGAAGCGCGCCATCGTGCATGTCTACAACGCGACTTCGCCCACCTTCCGCCGCGTCGTGTTCGACATGAGCCGCGACGAAGTGAAGCAGCTCGCGGTCGACAGCACGCTGCTCATCAAGCGCCTCACTGATGCCCGCCCGGAAACCGAATGGGTGTTCCAGTACAGCCCGGAAACCTTCACCGCCACCGAGCTCGACTTCGCGAAAGAGGTGTGCGACGCGGTGGTCGAGGCCTGGGGCGGCACGCCGGAGCGACCGGTCATCCTCAACCTGCCGGCCACGGTCGAGGTGGCTACGCCCAACCACTACGCCGACCAGATCGAGTGGATGCATCGCAATCTTGCCAACCGCAAGTCGGTCATCCTCAGCGTGCATCCGCACAACGACCGCGGCACCGCGGTGGCGGCGGCCGAACTGGCGGTGATGGCCGGTGCGGACCGGGTCGAAGGCTGCCTGTTCGGCCACGGCGAGCGCACCGGCAACGTCGATCTGGTAACGCTTGCGCTCAACCTCTACACGCAGGGTGTGGATCCGGGGCTCGACTTCTCGCGCATCAACGACATCGCGCGCACGGTCGAACAGTGCACGCAGATTCCGGTGCACGCCCGCCATCCGTACGCCGGTGACCTCGTGTTCACCGCCTTCTCCGGCTCGCATCAGGACGCGATCCGCAAGGGCCTTGCCGCGCAGCAGCCGGACGCGCTCTGGGAAGTGCCCTATCTGCCGGTCGATCCGGCCGACGTCGGCCGCACCTATGATTCGATCATTCGCGTGAACAGCCAGTCGGGCAAGGGCGGTGTGGCCTTCCTGCTCGAAAGCGAATATGGCGTCACCTTGCCGCGTCGCCTTCAGGTCGAGTTCAGTACGGCAGTGCAGCAGCTCACCGACACCAGCGGGCAGGAAGTGCGCGCTGCTGACATCTGGAAGCTGTTCGCGCAGCAGTACTTCGAACCGGCAGTTCCGTTCGAGTACGTCACCCATCATTTGAGCGAGATCGGCGACGAGCAGGGCATCGAACTGGTGGTGAAGGTCGAGGGCGTCGAACGCACGCTGTCGGGCCGCGGCAACGGCCCGATCGCTGCCGTGATCGAGGCACTCAAGGTGCCCGTCCGCCTGCACGACTACGAGGAGCGCGCAATCGGCCACGGCGCCGACGCGGCGGCGGTGGCCTTCGCCGAATTCGTCATCGACGGGCTGCCCGGCAGCACTTTCGGTGCCGGCATGCACCGGAATATCGTGACGGCGTCGGTGCTGGCCATCCTGAGCGGGCTCAACCGCGCCTGCGCCAAGCTCGATCGGGCGGCGCGCCGCGATTTCCTCGCTTCGACCAGACCGCCGGCGCTGGCCTGAGCGCAGGTCTCAGTCACCGCTGCCGCAGATTCTGGGCCGCCAGCTGTCCCGCCAGTGGCCGGCGAGCAGGCGGGCGATGACCGCGCCGAAGCAGAGGCCGCTGCCGCCGCAGGCGAGCACGGCGACATCCGGCAGGCCGGCCACACTGCCGGCGCCGATGCCGCCGAGCAGGCCGGCCAGCGGCGGTAGATAGGCCAGCATCACGGCGCGCAGCGGCGCGTCGTCGTCGATGCCGAGTGCAACAAGGTCGCCAGGCTGCAGTGAAGCGGCCTGCGCAGCGGGCAGTTCGAGCTGGTGCAGGGTGTTCGGCGCGCTGCCACAGACGGTTTGCGAGCGGCAGCCGCTGCAGGCCGGCGCGCTGTCGACGCCGACGGTGACGCGGGTGCCGTCGACCTGCACCACCCGGGTATCCCTGACCGTCATGTCTCTTCCCTCCCGCCGGGTATCTCGCAATCCTCGTGCCAGCCGCCGTGCAGTGATCCGCGTGCCGCCGACGACGCTGGTCCAGCGCGCTTTCGGCGCGTTTCGTCGCTGCCGGGGCGCGGCTGCCCTCCTGTGCTGTTTGCGACAAGTCCGACAAGCGCTGTCTCGGCACCGTTTTGTGACGCCTTGCACCAAAGCGGACGCACCCGCCGGCCGATCGCCCGTCCCGTTTCCAAGTACCTGCCCGCAAACGGCTTTCCTGCGCGCTGTTACGCGGGCGTCTTACGACTGACCGCTTTGTGACACTGGGTACGCGCCTTGCTTGATGCTGCTAGGCGTGGAGAAGCGCATGCGGATTTCCGCCGTGGCCGGCTGTACTGCCGACCGTTCCCCGACAATAAGAAAAGACGCAGGGGCCACTGAATGGAAGGGCGTACCGGCTCGACCGGCATCGCCTCGGGAAGCAATCGGGGGCTGTCATGACTGCGAACGGCATCGAGACGAATGCGCGCGCGAATGTTGAACTGGTGACCGTGTACGAGCTGAGCAAGATACTCAGCTCGTCTCTGGACGTAACGAAGACCCTGCGCGAAGCACTGAACGTGCTGTCGCACTACCTCGACTTCAGACGCATGATGATCGCGCTGGTCGAGGACGACGGCGAGGCGCTCAGCCTGGCCGCGGCGGTCGGCCTGTCGGTCAAGGAGTGGTCGAGCGGGCGCTACCGGTCGGGCGAGGGCATCATCGGCCGCGTGTTCGCCTCCGGCTCGCCGGTCGTGGTGCCGGACATTTCGGTCGAACCGCTGTTCCTGAACCGCACCGGCGCGCTCGACGATGCCGGCGACGAAACCATCGCCTTCATCGGCGTGCCGATACGCGCCGGTGCCGACATGCTGGGCGTGCTGTGCGCCGACCGCGTGGTGTCGCGTCGCGGCGGCTTCGGCAGCGATGTGCGCGTGCTGTCGATGGCGGCCAATCTGATGGGGCAGTCGGTGGCGCTGCAGCGCGTGGTGACCGACGAGCACGAACGCCTGCTGCACCAGGCCAAGCAGGCGCGGCGTGATGCGCCGCGCGGCCGCTTCAAGCTGGACAACGTGGTCGGCACCTCGCCGCGCATGCAGCAGGTGTTCGCCGAGGCGCACCAGGTCGCGCCGTCGCGTTCGACCGTGCTGCTGCGTGGCGAAAGCGGCACCGGCAAGGAAGTGATCGCGCGTGCCATCCACGAACTGTCCACGCGCAAGTCCGGCGCCTTCATCAAGCTCAACTGTGCGGCGCTGTCCGAATCGCTGCTCGAATCGGAATTGTTCGGCCACGAGAAGGGCTCCTTCACCGGCGCCACCGGCGAACGCAAGGGCCGTTTCGAACTGGCCGACGGCGGCACGCTCTTCCTCGACGAGATCGGCGACATCTCGCCGGCCTTCCAGACCAAGCTGCTGCGCGTGCTGCAGGAGCGCGAGTTTGAGCGCGTCGGCGGCAGCAAGCCGATCAAGGTCGATGTGCGGCTGATCTGCGCGACCAACCGCAACCTCGAAAAGATGGTGGCGGCGGGCACCTTCCGCGCCGACCTGTACTTCCGCATCAATGTGGTGAGCATCTTCCTGCCGGCGCTGCGCGAGCGGCGCGAAGACATTCCGGCGCTGACGCAGCACTTCCTGGAGCGCTTCAACCGCGAGAACGACCGCAACATGAAGCTCACCCAGGGCGGGCAGGCGGTGATGATGCATTGTTACTGGCCGGGCAATGTGCGCGAGCTGGAGAACTGCATCGAGCGCACCGCAACGATGGCGCATCACGACGCGATCGAGGCGTCCGACTTCCCCTGTTCGGCCAATCGTTGCCTGACGCAGGTACTGCACTTCGTGAAAAAGGACGACGCGGTGTCGCCGGTGGTGGAGTCCGCCGCGGCCGAGGCGGAGTCCTGTAGCCCGCCGGGCGAGCCCGCGCCGGTGTCGCGCCCGGCGCCGACCGATGACAAGCCGGACGGCGAACGCGACCGTCTCGTGTGGGCAATGGAACAGTGCGGCTGGGTGCAGGCCAAGGCCGCCCGCCTGCTCAACATCACGCCGCGGCAGATGGGCTATGCGCTGAAGAAGTACGACATCGAGGTGCGGCGCTTCTGACGGCGCTGCGGGGCAAATGCCCCACAGCCCGATCACCACTCGTTGCGCATGCCCCAGGGGTGGGCGCCGGGCACCAGTTCGGCGGTGATGCCCTTCTTCGCGATGTCCTCCAGCGTCCGGTAGAAGGTCGCCTCGTGCATCAGCGTGCCGCCCTTCGAATAGAGCGCCACGTACTTCGACGGCATGTCGACCTCGACCGTGAAGTTGCCGCCCGCGTCCTGCACGCTGCGCGCGTTGCCGTTCCAGTCGATGAAGTATCCGGTTTCCGAGCTCATCAGCGTCCCCTCAGGCCAGCGCCGGATCTTCGAGCACCGCGGCGGCGCTGACGGTCACGTTGTTCTTCGTCGCGTCGGTGTAGGGGCACACCTTGAGCGCGCGCTCCACCAGCGAATCGGCGGTCGGCTGGTCGATGCCGTGCAGCACGGCGGTGAAGCGGATGGCCATGCGGTAGGCCTCCTCGAAGTTCTTGAACAGCGACACCTCGGCCTCGACCATGCAGCCTTTCACCGGCAGCCGGTCGGCGCGCACGATGTGGCGCACCGAGTTCTCGAAACAGGCAGCGTAGGCCGCGGCGAACAGCTGCTCCGGATTGACGCCCGGCTTCTTGCCCCCCATTTCCGCCGGCGCGGCGAGGTCCAGCTTCAGCAGGCCGTCTTCGCTCTGAACGCGGCCATTGCGGCCACCCTGGCTGAAGACGCGGGTTTTGTAGATGAGGTCCATGACAGCTCCCGGTGTGGATGGTCGGTATCGTCAGCTCGAACAGCTGACGGTCAGTCCGTCCGCCCAGTCGGGCGGCGGCGCGGCGTAGTGCGCGTACTGCGGACGTTCGTCGAAGGGGCGGCGCAGGCAGTCGAGCAGCGCCCGCACCTCGTCGAAGTCGCCGTCGCGGGCGCGCCGGATCGCCGACTCGGCCATCCAGTTGCGCAGCACGTAGCACGGGTTGGTGGCGAGCATGGCCGGCTGGCGCAGCGCATCGACGCTGCCTTCGCCGGCCAGCCGTGCGCGCCAGCCGAGCAGCCAGGCGTCGCAGGCTTCGCGGTCGACGAACAGGTCGCGCAGTGGCGCATCAGTGCTGCCGCGCTGCTCGCGCGCGACGCGCCCCGGCAGTGCACTCAGCGTGCGGAAGAAGCGCGTGTAATCGACGCGCTGCAGTTGCAGCAGTCCAAGCGTCGCGCCGATGAAGTCGTCGTCACCTCGCTGCGCTGTGGCGAAGCCGAGGCGCTGTCGCATCAGTGCGGCGAAGCGGGTGTCGAAAGCGGGCTGGAAGTGGTCATCGACCAGAGCGCGCGTTTGGTCCGGGTGGCCGATCAGCGGACCGAGCGCATCGGCCAGCACGTAGAGGTTCCACTGTGCGATGCGCGGCTGGGCACGGAAGGCATAGCGGCCCCAGGTGTCCGAGTGGTTGCAGATGCGGCCGGCATCGAAGCTGTCCATGAAGGCGAACGGGCCGTAGTCCAGCGTCAATCCCAGCGCCGACATGTTGTCGGTGTTCATTACGCCGTGCATGAAGCCGATCGCCTGCCAGTGCGCGACCAGGTCGCCGGTGCGCTGCGCGATGTCGGCCAGCAGTGCGTCGTACGGTCGCGCGCTGTCGCGCAAATGAGGCCGGAAACGGTCGATCACGTAGTCCGCCAGCAGGCGCAGGTGTTGAACGTCGTCGTCGGCGCTGAAGTGCTCGAAGGTGCCGAAGCGCACGAAGCTTGGTGCGATGCGCGTGACGACGGCGGCGCTCTCCGTACTTTCGCGCTGCACCGGCAGCGGCGAGCCGATCACGCACAGCGCGCGCGTGGTCGGCACACCGAGCGCAGCCATCGCTTCGGAACAGAGGAATTCGCGGATCGACGAGCGCAGCACGGCGCGGCCATCGGAAAAGCGTGAGTAGGGCGTCGGCCCGGCACCCTTCAGCTGCAGTTCAAGCGGGCCGTGTGGCGTATCGACCTCGCCCAGCAGATGAGCCCGACCGTCGCCCAGCTGGCCTGACCAGCTGCCGAACTGGTGGCCGGAATAGACCGCCGCCAGCGGCTCCGCGCCCGGCAGCAGACGGTTGCCCGCAAACAGCTCGACGAACTCTGCGCGCGCGGCCTCCTGCGGAGCGAGCCCGATCAGCGACGCGGCGTCTTCGCTGGCTGCGATCAGATGCGGGGCTGGCAGCGGCGCGGGAGGCAGTCGCGTGTGGAAGGCGGCCGGCAGCCGGGCGTAGCTGTTGCTCAGGTGCAGCGATTCGAGCGCTGACAGCGGTGGCGTGGGCAAAGGTGCATTCATGGTGGCGTTCCGCGGTTGCGGAAGTGCGCAGCAAGAATCGGGCAAGCGTCGGCCAGCGACGCAGTCAGCCGTCGTCGGCCGGCCGCCAGCGGGGCGGGTGCGCATCCGCCGGATGCCTCGCAGCGCGCCGTTCGACGACCGACACGCTGTTGCATCTGCGACAAACGCGACGCGGATGTCGTGCCAGCGAAGGCGAGGCCGGGGCGGCGTGCGCGAGATCGCCGGTGGCTCGATGTTTGCTGAACATCGCTACCCATCCGATGAACCGATCTGAAGCTGAAAGGAGCGCCCCATGCTCGATACCCTCATCGTAGGCGCCGGCCTGTGCGGCCTGGAGCTCGCCCGCCGCCTGGAGGCGGCCGGACGCAGCGTGCTGCTGGTCGAGGCCCGGCCGCGCGCCGGCGGTCGTGTGGATACGGTGCCCGCAGCAGCGGGCGCGGCCGCCCTCGATCTCGGCCCCGGCTGGTACTGGCCGCAGTCGCAGCCGCGCATGGTCAGGCTGATCGCGGATCTGGGGCTGGAAACCTTTCCACAGCATGACGAGGGCGTCGTGCTGCATCTGCGGCAGCCGGACGGCAATCCGGAAACGCTGGGCAGCGAGGCAATACACAATGGCGCGCGGCGACTGGTCGGCGGCATGGCGGCGCTGACCGGTGCGTTATTGCGCCGGCTGTCGCACGACCGCGTGCGTACCGGCTGCACGGTCCGTCGTCTGGTCGCGCGAAGCGACCGCGTCGAGGTGCAGTGCATCGGAGGAGGCGAGTCCTTCGTCATCGCTGCGCGCAGCGTCGTGCTCGCGCTGCCGCCGCGGCTGGCGGCGGAACAGATCGTGTTCGAGCCGGCGCTCGATGCGCCGCTGCGTCAGGCGATGCAGGACCAGCCGACCTGGATGGCGGCGCAGGCCAAGGCCTTTGTTCGCTCCGACAGCGCGCACTGGCGTCGCGGCGGCTTGTCCGGCAACGCCTTCGTATCCCATCCGCAGGCCGTGCTCGGCGAGGTGTTCGACGCCTGCGACGCCACCGGTGAAGCGGCCGCGCTGGGCGGCTTTGTCGCGTTGTCGCCGGCGCTGCGTGCAGCCAGTGCACCGGCGCTCGAACTGATGGTGCGCAGCCAGTTCGCGCAGCTGTTCGGCCCGGCGGTGGAACAGGGCGAACTGCATCTGCGCGACTGGGCCCGCGAGCCGATGACATGCAGCGCGCTCGACCTGACCGAGCCCGGAGGCCATCCGGAGGATGACGTGTCGCTGCTGGCCGCGCCGTACTGGTCCGGCCGCCTGCACCTGGCCGGCAGCGAGACGGCCACGCGCGGCGCCGGCTATCTTGAAGGTGCGCTGGACGCCGCGGCGCGCGTCGCCGCCCGCCTCGTCGCGGTGCCGCTCGCGCTGCCCCCGTCGCCGGCCAACGATGGCAGCGTCGCCGAGTTCGCCGACTGGGTGGGCGCGCTGCGCGATCAGGCCGGCGAGCTGTACCGGCAGAGCGTGGTGCGTGCACTGAGCGCACAGCGCAGCATCGACATGACGCACGCCGTGCTGTGCGCGGTGATCGACCATGTGTATGCCGAGGCGCTGCGCCGCATCGATGCGCTGGACTTCGACCTGAGCGGTGTCGCCATCGAGCGCGGCCGCTGCGCGCTGACGCCATCGCTGCTGGCGCCCTTTTCCGGCTTCAGCGACTGGCTGGTCGGCGAGGCGCTGCAGCATAACCGCACGTCCTGTGCACTTTCCAACTTTCCGGACGAACACGCGCCGTCGCCCGACTACGTCGCGCGCATCCGCCACGACCTCGCGCTCGCCTGGCGCGCATTCGCCCAGTCGCTGAACCAGATGCTGGTCGACCGCATGCCGGTGCGTGGCTGACGCCGCTTTGTGTGCTTTGTCGCAAGCGTAGGTTTCCGACCACCGGACGAATCCTGTCCGGATCGCGCCAAGTCAATGAATCGAATGACGAAATCACTTTGGCACGGAAATGGCTATCCCTCGTTTGCCAGCCCACATCGCGCGTCAGCAGAACAAGGAGTAGGTCATGGAAAGTGCAGCAGCGAGCTATGTCAGCCTGGCTGACCTGAAGTCCAGCCACAACGTGCTGGCCACCCCGGCGGAAGCGCCGGCTCACGTCGGCTGTGGCACCTCCGGCGGCGAGGGCAAGGCCAGTTGCGGAACGTCCGCCGGGCCCGACGACATGCCGGCCCACGTGTGGGAGAAGGTGAAGAATCACCCCTGTTATTCGGAAGAGGCCCATCACCACTACGCCCGCATGCACGTGGCGGTGGCGCCGGCCTGCAACATCCAGTGCAACTACTGCAACCGCAAGTACGACTGTTCGAACGAGTCGCGCCCCGGCGTCGTGTCGCAGAAGCTGACGCCGGAGCAGGCGGTCAAGAAGGTGGTCGCGGTCGCCAGCGAAATTCCGCAGATGACGGTGCTCGGCGTGGCCGGTCCCGGCGACTCGCTGGCCAACCCGAAGAAGACCTTCGACACCTTCCGCATGCTCCAGGAGCAGGCACCTGACATCAAGCTCTGTCTGTCCACCAACGGTCTGGCGCTGCCCGATCTGGTCGACGAGATCTGCAAGTACAACATCGACCACGTGACCATCACGATCAACATGGTCGACCCGGAGATCGGCGCCAAGATCTACCCGTGGATCTTCTGGGACCACAAGCGCATCACTGGCGTCGAGGCCTCGCGCATCCTGCACGAGCAGCAGATGAAGGGGTTGGAGATGCTGACCGCCCGGGGTGTGCTCACCAAGATCAACTCGGTGCTCATCCCCGGCATCAACGACGCGCACATGATCGAGGTGAACAAGGCGGTCAAGGCGCGCGGCGCCTTCCTGCACAACATCATGCCGCTGATCTCCGAAGCCGAGCACGGCACGGTGTTTGGCCTGACCGGCCAGCGCGGCCCCACGGCGCAGGAGCTGAAGGCGGTCCAGGACGCCTGCATGGGTGGCGCCAACCTGATGCGCCACTGCCGCCAGTGCCGCGCCGACGCGGTCGGCCTGCTGGGCGAGGACCGCAGCGAGGAATTCACGCTCGACAAGATCGAAGAGATGGAAGTGGTCTATGACCTCGACCGCCGCCGCACCTACCAGGAGCGCGTCGAAGCCGAGCGTCAGGCCCAGCACGCGGCCAAGGTCGAGGCACTGGCCGCGACCGAAGGCAACGAGGCGGCGAAGGACATCAAGGTGCTGGTCGCCGTTGCCACGACGGGTGGCGGCCGGGTGAACCAGCACTTCGGCCATGCCGACGAGTTCCAGATCTTCGAGGTGTCGGCGGGCGAAGCGCTGTTCGTCGGTCACCGTCGGGTCGACCTGTATTGCCAGGGCGGCTACGGCGAGGACGAGCAGCTGCCCTCCATCGTCAATGCGATCAACGACTGCCACGCCGTACTGGTGTCGAAGATCGGCGCCTGCCCGCGCGACGAGCTGAAGGGTGCGGGCATCGAGCCGGTCGATGCCTATGCCGACGAGTTCATCGAGAAGGCCGCGCTGTCGTGGTTCGCCGACTACACCGGCCGGGTCGCGCGCGGCGAGATCGCGCACGCCGAGCGCGGCGACGCGTCGATCCGCCAGGGCGCTTTCACCGCCGCCGCCTGACGTTTCCGGATGGACCGCGGCGAGCGCCGCGGTCCGAGCGAAAGGAGAGAACCATGTCTTTGAAGATCATTGCCAACCTCTGTACGGGCTGTTCGGCCTGTGAGCCGGAATGCCCGAACGAGGCGATCAGCGAGCTCAAGAACCTGTTTGTCATCGATCCCGACAAATGCACCGAATGCGAAGGCGATTACGACACCCCGCAATGCGTCGCGGTGTGTCCGATCGACGATTGCATCCTCCCACTCCAGACCCAGGCTGCCTGAGGACAACATGACCCAACTGACCCTGACGCCGGCTGCGGCGAAATTCATCCAGCGCATGGTGCGCTTTTCCGGCGAACCGGAAGGTGCCGGCTTTCGCCTGCTGGTCAGCGCCGGCGGCTGCTCCGGCCTGAACTCCGAGTTCACGGTCGTGGCGGCACCACAGAGCGGTGACTCGGTGGTCGAGGCCTCCGGCGTTCGGCTGTTCCTGCCGGCCGAATCGCGGCTGCTGCTCGAAGGCGTGACCGTCGATTTCGCCGACACGCCGACCAAGAGCGGGCTCACCTTCATCAACCCGAACCAGGCACCGTGCGCATGCAGCAGCAGCGCACCGGCCGGCGCGCCGGGCGTGCAGCAGCACGCGCACGGACACGGCCATGGCCACGCGATGCCCGGCGTCGCGACGGTCGGTCTGGACGCCATCCGTCGCGGTTGAGGAGGCGGCCATGCAGGCGATCGATGCCCACGACGATCTGGCCGATCCCGGCCTCGCCGTGCTCGGTCGCGGGCTGCCGCCCGAGGCCGAGGCGCTGATCGCGCGCGCCGGCCTGATCCGCAACCGGGTGGCCGAAGCGCAGGCCCTGCTCGACGAGGCGCACGCGCTTGCACCGTCGCACCCGGCGACGCTGATCGCGCTCTACCGCTTTCATTTCTACGGTAACCGGCTGCGCGCGGCGCGCGACGTCGGCGAGCGCGCCATCGCCTGTGCGGCGGCGGCGCTCGGTCTGCCGGCGGACTGGCGGCGCGTCGAGGCCGACGCACGCTTTCGCGCGCTGGAGCCGATGCCGCGCTTCTGGCTGTTCTCGCTCAAGGGCTACGCGTACCTGAGCGCGCGCCTGGGCGAACTCGACGTCGGTCGTGCGGCGCTGACCAAGCTGGCCGAGATGGATCCGGACGACAAGGTGGGCCATCGCGTGATCGACGCGGTGCTGATGCGCATGGGACGCGATGACCTCGGCTACGAGGACTGTCCGGACATCGCGGAGCCGGTCGGAGTCACGCCATGATGAGCATCTTGCCGCAGGCCTCCTACGACCCGTCGGACGACATCCCGCCGCTGGCCTGGAGCGGCGAGGAGCTGGACTGTTCTCAATGCGACGCGCTGTCGCAGGGGGCGCGCTGCGAACGCGGACACGCCTGCGTGCAGGACCGCTACGCCAAGCGCATCGACCGCTTCTTCCGCTGGAATCCCGACCTCAGCAACGCCTTCCTGCATCACCCCTATTTCGAGGTGCGCGCCATCGCCTGCCGCCGCGCCGACGTGTTCCATCTGCAGTCGCTGATCGACGACGAGGACGAGACGGTGCGCCTGTCGGTGGCGGTGCGCCTGCCGCTCGCTCAGGTGGTGAAGTTGCGCGACGACCCGCACCGCGAGGTGCGCATCCGCGTCGCGATGCGGCTCGAAGGGCGCGAACTGCTCGCCATGGCCGGCGACGAGGACTACTACGTGCGCAAGCTGGTGGCGCAGCGCCTGCCCGCAGCACTGCTGCCGCGCATGCTCGACGACAGCGATCCCGAAGTCAGGCTGGAGGCGGTGCGGCGCCTGGACATGCCGGCGCTGCTGCGGATGTGCGACGACCCGGAGATATCGATACGCAAGGACGTCGCGCAGCGGCTGCCGACGGCCCAGCTCTACCGCATGGCGCACGACCCCGCGTGGGAGGTGCGCTGGATCGTGGCCGGCCGTGCCGGCCGGGCGCTTGCGTTGCAGATGTCGGCGAGCGACGAGGAAGCGGATGTGCGTGCCGAAGCGTGCGCGCGCCTGAACGAACTGGATCGGGAAGAAGGAGATCGACATGGGTGACATCAGTCGCGACAGCGATACCGTCGAACTGACCGCGCCGCCGGTATTCAAGTACGGCGAGCGTGTGGTGAGCCGCTACACGATACGCAACGACGGTACCTACTGCGGCAAGGACATCGGCGAGGTACTGGCCAAGAAGGGCGACGTCGGCTTCGTCACCTCGATCGGCACCTTCCTGCAGCAGTACTACATCTACGCCGTCGAATTCCTCGGTACCGGCCACCGGGTCGGCATGCGCGGGCGCGAACTGGTGTCGCTCGACAACCTGCCGCCGCACGTGGTCGAGGTGCTGGGCGAGCGCATCCATCAACTGGCAGCCATCAAGGTGGGAGGCGACAGTGTTTGAACTGCGCGAACCGAAGTTCCGCTGGGGTCAGCGCGTCGCCGCGACGATAGACCTGTACAACGACGGCTCCCACCCCGAGGTAGCGCTCGACGCCCTGCTGGTGGCGGAGGGCGCGGCCGGCGAGGTGGTGCAGATCGGCCATCACGAAGAGGCGAACATTCCGATCTACATGGTCGAGTTCGCCGACGGTCCGAGCGGCGTCGATGGCGCGCCGCGCCCCTGCGTGATCGGCGTGCTGGAAGAGGAGATCGCGCCGGTCTGACCGGTGCGCGCGCGATGAACGTCCATGCCTTGAGCCCGCTCCGCAACGCGCCGGCGCCCGTCGGCAGCGTCGTCGTCGCCGAGACCGAATTGCTGCGCCGGCGCGTGCTGCGCGCACTGGCGGCACGCGAGCGCTATCGCTACGTGCATCCGGCCCTGCACGACACCGACGACGGCTGGATCATCACCAGCCCCTGCTGCTCGCGCAATGTCGATCCGGAGGGCGGAACGATAGATATCGCGCGCATCCGCCACGAGGACGCGAGCTGGGTGCTGTACGCCTGCGACCATCTGCTCGGCGGCTGGGTGCAGCACACGCGCTCGAACAGCCTCGATCGCCTGCTCGACCTGATCGTGCACGACCCGCACCGGGTGTTCTGGCCATGATCTACCTCGACCACAACGCGACCACACCGCCGCTGCCCGAGGTGATCGAGGCGGTGACCGACTGCCTGCGCGATGGCTGGGGCAATCCTTCGTCCAAGCACGGCTTCGGTCAGCGCGCGAAGTCGGCGCTGGCGGCCGCGCGCGCCGAGGTGGCGGCGCTGGCCGGCGCGCAGCCGGCCGAGGTGGTGTTCACCAGCGGCGCCACCGAGGCGAACAACCAGGTGCTGGCCGGCGCGCTGTCGCGTCCCGGCGTGCCGCCGCGGGTGCTGCTGTCGGCGGTCGAGCACGCCGGCTTCCTGAAGGCGGCACAACGCATGCGCGACTTCGGTGTCGAGGTCGAGCTGCTGCCGGTGGATGGGCGCGGCGTGCTGCGCCTCGACGCGCTGCACACCGCGCTCGAGCGCCCGGCCGCGCTGCTGTCGGTGATGGCGGCCAACAACGAGACCGGCGTGCTGCAGCCGGTGGTCGAGGTCGCCGCAGCAGCGCGCGCGGCCGGCGTGCCGCTGCATGTCGACGCCACCCAGCAGGCCGGTCGCCTGCCGCTGGATTTCGCAGGCTGGGGCGTCGACCTGATGTCGATGTCCGCCCACAAGTTCGGTGGGCCGAAGGGCTGCGGCGCGCTGATCGCACGCAAGGGCCTGATCTGGCCGGCGCTGCTGCCGGGCCAGCAGGAGCGCGGGCGCCGCGGCGGTACCGAGAACATGCCGGGCATCGCCGGCTTTGCCGTCGCGGCGTCTCAGGCGCGCGCGACGATGCAGGCCGAGACGCTGCGCCAGGGCGCGCTGCGCGACGCGCTCGAAGACGCGCTGCGTGAAGCACTGACCGGGCTGACGGTGTTCGGCGAAGGTGCGCCGCGCCTGCCCAACACGCTTTTCATCGCCGTCGCCGGCCAGTCGGCCGACCGTCTGCTGGGCAGGCTGGAGCGCGAGGGCATCCTCGCCGCGTCGGGGGCGGCCTGTTCGTCCGGCGGCAGCGAGCCGTCGCACGTGCTGGCCGCGATGGGGGTGCCGCCGGCGCTCGCACGCGAGGCGATCCGCCTGTCGCTGGGTCGCGACACCGACGGCGAACACCTTGCCCGCGTCGTCCATGTACTGCGCAGCCTGCAATCCGAAACGGCCGCCGCCGCGGCCTGAAGTCGACACGTCACCACGAGGAAGTCCGCCATGAAAGTCATGATCCGCAAGAGCAGCAAGGGCGAACTTTCGCTCTACGTGCCGAAGAAGGACCTGGAAGAACCCATCGTGCAGATGGAGCGCCCGGACATGTGGGGCGGACAGATCACGCTCGCCAACGGGTGGACGCTGGACCTGCCCGAGATGGCCGCCGACACCCGGCTGCCGATCACGGTGGAGGCCCGCCTGACCGGCGGACGAGAGTGACGTGGCGCTGAGCGCAGATCAGTTGGGTGAGATCGCCCGCATCGCGCTGGCGGCACCGACGCTGAGCGAGGCCATTGCCGGCGTGCGCCAAGCGCTGCCCGGCGTGCGCGCCTCGGCGGTCGATGCCTTCGACATGCGCGGGGAGACGCCGGCGCTGCGCATCGGCGACCGCGATCTGTTCCTGATGCACAGCGACGGACATTGCTGGTCGGTCACGCCCGACCCGCTGGCAGCGCACGGCATCGTGCTGACCCAGCACACCTGACACGGGAGATGAACATGGACAGCGACTGGATACCGCTTTCGCTCGCCGACGTCGGCGAACGCGAAGCACAGCTGGTGGAGCAGGTGATGCGTTCCGGCCGGCTGTCGGGCGGCCCGATGGTGGAAGCCTTCGAGTCGGTGTTCGCCGACCTGCACGGGCGCCGCTATGCGGTGGCCGTATCGAGCGGCATGGCGGGCGCCTGGATGGCGCTGCGCGCGCTCGGCATCGGCCCGGGCGATGAAGTGATCGCCAGTGCCTACAGCTGGCATCACATCGCGCACGCCATCGTGCACGCGGGGGCCACGCCGGTGCTGGCCGACATCGACTACTGGTCCGGTGCGGTGGCGCCAGAGTCGGTACTGACGCGCATTACGCCGAACACGCGCGCCATCATCGGCAACAACTGCAACGGCCATCCGGCCGCCTGGAAGCCGTTGCGTGACATTGCCGACGCGCACGGGCTGGCGCTGATCGAGGATTCGACCGAAGCGATCGGTTCGCGCTACCTCGGCGAGCTGGTCGGCACCTTCGGCGACCTGTCCATCTTCGACTTCTCGCAACCGCTGGCGCTGAACTGCGGCGAGGGCGGCATGGTGCTGACCGATGACGCGCGCCTGGCCAGCGAACTGCGCTACCTGCGTGCGCACGGGCTGAGCGACCGCAACTCGGTGTCGGTCGGCAGCCGCGTGCCCTTCTCGGCCAACATGAGCGACGTCACCGCGGCCATCGGCATCGCCCAGGCCGAACGCATCGACGAAATCCATGCGCGGCGCAAGCAGGTCGAGGTCTGGTACCACGAACAGATGCAGACCTTCGAGGGCATCAAGCCGCCCTATCTGGCGCAGGACGTCGATGAGGTGCACTGGATGCTCTACGTCGTGCATCTGGGCAAGCGCTTCACCGCCAGCGCGCGCGCGCAGCTGATCGAGGATCTCGACACCGAAGCGATCGAGGCGGCCGCCTACAGCCGGCCGCTGCACCAGCAGTTCCATTACCAGAGCTACGGCTACAAGCGCGGCCAGCTCGCCAACACCGACCGCATCGCCGATCGTTCGCTGGCCTTGCCCTTCCACGGCTTCATCGAGCAGGACGAAGTGCGCTTCGTGGTGAAGACGCTGAAGGACGCGGCCACCAACGTCGGCGCAGGCGCCGCCATCTACTGAACCGCGTTACGAGGACGAGTCATGACATCCCCCCTGACCCAATTGCCGGCCGAGATCGAAGCAGGGCTGCGCGCCGGCCGCGTCGTGCCCTATCTGGGCCCCGGCATGCTGTCGCTGGTGCCGCAGTACGCGGTGCCCGGTACGCCCGAGGCGCTGGTCGCGCTGCTCACCGCCAAGGTTTCGGTGCCGCACAAGATACGCAGCCGGCTCACCCAGGCGGCGCAGTTCATCGAGAACTTCAAGCACCGCAAGACGGTGGTCGACCTGATGAACAACGCCTTCGCGGCCGCCCCGTCGGCCTCGCCGCTGCATGCCTGGCTGGCCAGCCTGAATCTGCCGC
Organism: Methyloversatilis sp. MC4-4; assembly: GCF_049843555.1. Taxonomy (GTDB): domain Bacteria; phylum Pseudomonadota; class Gammaproteobacteria; order Burkholderiales; family Rhodocyclaceae; genus Methyloversatilis; species Methyloversatilis discipulorum_B. The sequence goes on along the minus strand of NZ_JBBHZK010000003.1, from coordinate 467,841 downwards.
TCATTGTCGACACCTGGTACGACGAGGCGATGTCGACCGCGCTGCACGAAGCGGGCGTCAAGTGGGGCGAGGTGCAGGGTTTGTCGCAGTCCGAACACTTCGGCAACTGGACCGGCTGGTACGACCGCGACGGCAATCCGCTGCCCGATCGCGCGCCGGACTGGGCGACGCTGCTGTACAAGCCGATCGGCTCGACCAGCCCGGCCGGCAACTACCTGGTGTCGGATTCCGACTATGTCGAGGTGCTGACCGAAATCGACATCCAGACGCCGATCCCGCAGGAAGTGCAGGCGCTGCGCAGCGGCCGCAGCTTCCTCTTCCTCGGCTGCCGCTTCAACGACCAACTCACCCGATCGTTCGCGCGCCAGATCATGAAGCGTTCCAGCGACCGTCACTGGGCGCTGCTGCCGGACGAGCCGACGCGGATGGAAGCGAAGTTCCTGGCCGAACAGAACATCACCCGCATCGCGCTGCCGCTGGACAGCCTCGCCGCCGTGTCGGCGCAGGCCGCCTGAGCGCAGCGCATCGCCAACCGATTTCACACACACCGACAAGGAGAAGCGCCATGCCACAGCTCACCATCATGCCGTCCGGAACGGCACTCGAAGTCGCACCGGGAACCACCCTGCTCGCTGCCATCCTGTCCGCCGGCGAGAAGCTGATCAGCAAGTGCGGCGGTCAGGCCCAGTGCGGCGCCTGTCACATCGCGGTCAACGAGGGGCGCAAGAGCCTGTCGAAGACGACGCGCGCCGAGAACGAGAAGCTCGACGCGCTGGTCGGCGTCAGCTCGAAATCGCGCCTGGCCTGTCAGGCGCAGATGGGCGAAGAGAACGTGACGGTCGAGCTGCTCAGCTTCGTCTGATCGCGTCCACGCCACCCCGACAAGAACCGGACAACGGGAAGAACACCATCATGAGTTACGACGCAATCAAGGCCGATCGCGGCCTCTGTACCGGCAACCGCCTTGGCGCCGCCGGCAAGTGCAACGGCCAGACCTTCCAGTGCGAGTGCGGCCATGTCGGCTGCCGCCAGACCTACGACGACAGCTGCACCAACCAGGCCTTCTCGGCCGGCTGGCGCTGTGTCAAGTGCGGCGCGGTCGGCAAGATGACGCGGCTGAACTACGAATACCGCATCGGCGCCTGAGGCCGAGGCTCGACCGCGATGACCGATGCGCTGTTCAGTGCAGCGTCGCTGGCCATGCTGGACGAGGCCTGCAGCGGCGTGCTCATCCTCGGCGAAGGGCTGGAGCGCGACGAGTTCCTGTCGTCGCGGCTGACCCGCGCCGAGGTGGGCCGCCTGCTGCTGATCATCGCCCGTCTGATGGATGGCCTGCCAGTGGACGCCAGCCGTCGTCTGCCGGAGATCGACTGGGCCGGCTGGTCGCTGCTGGCGCGCACCTTGCCCGACCGTGGGCCGGCCAGCGACGACACGCTGTGGTTCGCCCTCACCTCGCTGGTGCCGGCCACGCTGATGTGGCTGCGGCTCTACCGCCAGCGCGAGCCCGAGCTGTTCGCGTTCGCCGGCTGAGGCGGGCGCCGTTCAGGCGGCGAAGTCGACCACCTGCGGGTCTTCGTCACCGATGACGATGCAGGCACGCAGCAGGCGGCCGTCGGCGCTCCAGCTGTATTCGTGACGCATTTCGGTTTCACCGTAGACCTTCTTCTCGGCGCGCACGATGCGACCGGCCGCGTCGTAGTCAACCTGGAACCAGGTGTTGCGGTTGCGCAGCGCGTCGGGCTGCAGTTCCTCGGCGAACTGCAGCGGCAGTTTCACACCGCGGTAGGTGAGGAAGTAGCGGGTGGTCGTCGAGGGCGAAGGGGAGCGCGATGGCGAGGACATGGGTGAGCGGATGTCGATGACAGTGAAACAGTTGATCGTGGCCTTGCAGGGGCTGCCGGCCGACGCCACCGTGCTGCTGGAGGGCGACGACGGCTATTCCCCGCTCGGCTCGCTGGAACTGCTGGGCAACGGTGGCGTGCTGCCCGACGAGGTGGTGCTGCAGCCGGACATGACGCCGGACTGAGCGGCGTCACCGCCCGAGCGACGATTCCTCATTCCGTGGGGCGGCACGACGCCATGCCGCCGGCGGCACAGCCTTCCGAAGTTTCACGCAGCCGCGCCGCGGCGTCGGGCGTCAGGCCTATCCAGCGGTCTATCGCGGGCGGATCGAAGCCGACCCGCCGCTCAGCGCCAACCTGCAGCAGCGGCCGCCGTATCAGCAGCGGCTCGGCCAGCAGCAGCGCCAGTGCCTCCGCCCGGCCGAGCGACTCCGGCTGCACCTCGCCGCTCTTCACCCGTGGCGCAGCGCGGTTGAACCAGTCGGCCACCGGCAAGGGGTCGAGGAAGTCGAGCAATGACGCCGCTGTCCATGGCTCGGTCAGCAGACTGCGCACCGAAAGCTGGTGGCCGGCATCGCGCAGCCACTGCTTCTGCCGCGCGTTGCCGGTACAGCCGGGCTTTTCGAAAAAGACAATGTGAGCCATTTCACCGGTCCATCAGTGCGACGCGCGGCCCGCACGGCCGCCCCAAGGGGTGTAGCGGGGGTTTCGGCGAGCACTGCTCGCCGCCCGCGTAACCGGTCGGCTGTGCAAAGCCGACCGTGGAGAGCGCACCCCCCTCGGCGGGGGTGAGGCAGGGGTTTCGCAGCGCATGCCGAACAGGCCGGCCATGCAAAGCCGGCCCTGTGCGAGCGAGGCGAGCGTGGGGGCTTTGGCGCCGCCCGTAGGGCCGCCCCAAGGGCGAGCGCAGCCCCCTCGGGGGGCAGTGAGCGAAGCGAGCGTGGGGGCTCACACTCAAACCGGGCGGTTTTCGTACAGATTGCGCACCGGGCCCATCAGCTTCAGACCTTCTTCGTAGCTGATCTCCGGGAACTTGCCGGTGAACTTCATCGCGGCGTCGACGACCGCGTCCAGCTTGCCCGCGGTGTCCAGCTTCTTCAGGTCGTTCTTCTCCAGATAGAGCAGTTCCAGCGTCTCGTTGTAGACGGTGGCTTCGTCGATCGGCAGCACGTGGAAGGTGGCACCGCCGTACTGCACCTGGTACTTCTTCGACAGGTCGATGTTGTCGCAGAACACGATGTACTTGCCCTGCGGCGACAGCGCGTCGCCCAGCACCTCGGCCAGCATCTTCAGGTACTCGAAGGACAGCAGGAAGCAGGTCAGGAAGGCGATATGCGTTTCGCCCTCGTGCGCGGCGGCCATCACCTGGTCACTGCTGATTTCGGGCGGACGGGCCTCGTCGGCGAACTGCTGCGCGAACTTCAGTGCGATGTCGCCCCGGAAACCGACGCGCCCAGCCTTGTGCGTCGGCCCCTTGAAGACGGCGTTGAGCAGCCGCTTTTCGTTTTCCAGTGCGGCGAAGGCGGAGCTAGCGATGGTGATGCTCATGGTGATTCCCCTGATCGTTGCGGATGAAATCCGCGGTCTTGAAAAAGGCCTGCTCCAGCTGCATGCGCAGTTCGCCGTCGCTGACGACTTCCTGCAGGGCGGCGCGCATGCAGTTCATCCACGCGTCGCGTTCGGCCGGGCCGATCGCGAACGCGAGGTGCTTGCGCCGCAGACGCGGGTGGCCACGTTCGACCGAGTAGCGCTGCGGGCCGCCCATCCATTCGACGAGGTAGTTCACCAGCACGCGCTTGACGTCGGTCAGATCGACGCCGTGCATGGCGCGTATGCCCTGTGCCTCCGGGCGTTCGCTCATGTGTGCATAGAAGCGGTCGACCAGATGAACGATCGCCGCTTCGCCACCGATGCGGGCGAAGTGCGGGTTCTGCGTACCTGCGGTCGAACTGACCGAAGGCGCGGCGGCTGGAACGACGGGCTCTTGCGTGGACATGGACGTGTCTTTGCTGGGCGGATGCGGAGCTACAGCAAGTGCCGTACCCGCTGCGTCCGCCTTGCCCCGCATCACACCGGAATGCGTGCGGGAACGCCCGCCGGCGCGCCCGATGACGCGTGGACCACAGAGGAGAGGGAAGCCTGTGTCGGCTCTGTCGCAGCCCGGTCAATCCTCACAGCGCTGGGCTGATTGTCGCGTTTGTCGTTCCTCACGCCGGCCCGCGTGAATGTCGTTCGAAAGCGCTGGAACGACGTCTGTAAGCCGTTTATCGAGAATGCACGGTGAATGGCACGGCAGTTGCTGAACAGGCCATGCACCGACCATGACTTGCCGCCAATGGCTGACCACGAAGACCAACAATGGGCACAAGGGGCTGCATCCGGTGGCGCGGTACGTGGCCAATGATCGCTTGGTCAGCGGCAATCAACTGTTCATCGACTCAGGAGAATCAAACATGGCATCTCTCAGACAAATCGCCTTCTACGGCAAGGGCGGCATCGGCAAGTCGACCACCTCCCAGAACACCCTGGCCGCTCTGGCCGAAATGGGTCAGAAGATCCTCATCGTCGGCTGCGACCCGAAGGCCGACTCGACCCGCCTGATCCTGCACGCAAAGGCACAGGACACCATCCTGTCGCTGGCCGCGGAAGCCGGTTCGGTCGAGGACCTGGAGCTCGAGGACGTCATGAAGATCGGCTACCGCGATATCCGCTGTGTCGAATCCGGTGGCCCGGAACCCGGCGTCGGCTGCGCCGGTCGTGGTGTCATCACCTCGATCAACTTCCTCGAAGAGAACGGCGCCTATGACGGCGTCGATTACGTCTCCTACGACGTTCTCGGCGACGTGGTGTGCGGTGGCTTCGCGATGCCGATCCGCGAGAACAAGGCGCAGGAAATCTACATCGTCATGTCCGGCGAAATGATGGCCATGTACGCCGCCAACAACATCTCGAAGGGCATTCTGAAGTACGCCAATTCGGGTGGTGTGCGCCTGGGCGGCCTGGTGTGCAACGAGCGCCAGACCGACAAGGAACTGGAACTGGCCGAATCGCTGGCCAAGATGCTCGGCTCGCGTCTGATCCACTTCGTGCCGCGCGACAACATCGTTCAGCACGCCGAACTGCGTCGCATGACCGTGCTCGAGTACGCACCGGACTCGAAGCAGGCCAACGAGTACCGCGATCTGGCGCAGAAGGTTCATGCCAACGCGGGCAACGGCACCATCCCGACGCCGATCACGATGGACCAGCTCGAAGATCTGCTGATGGAGCACGGGATCATGAAGCAGGTCGACGAATCGGAAGTCGGCAAGGCCGCCGCTGCCGCCTGAGCACCCGAGAGTCGAGGGTCGGGAGCCGCGGGCGTCGCTTGCAGGCTCCCGGCCTCCGCCGGCGACAACCGTGGTTCTCTACCCTCAGCTCTCGACAAGGAGTGATCAAATGAGCATGACCATAGACGAAAAGAAGGCCCAGAACGCAGCGCTGATCGAAGAAGTGCTGAAGGCCTATCCCGAGAAGACCGCGAAGAAGCGCGCCAAGCACCTCAACGTGCACGAGGAAGGCAAGCCCGACTGCGGCGTCAAGTCGAACATCAAGTCGCTGCCCGGCGTGATGACCATCCGCGGCTGTGCCTACGCAGGTTCCAAGGGCGTGGTGTGGGGTCCGATCAAGGACATGATCCACATTTCCCACGGCCCGGTCGGCTGCGGCCAGTACTCGTGGGCGGCACGCCGCAACTACTACATCGGCGTCACCGGTGTGGATACCTTCGTCACGATGCAGTTCACCTCCGATTTCCAGGAGAAGGACATCGTGTTCGGTGGCGACAAGAAGCTGGAAGTCATCATGGATGAAATCCAGCAGCTGTTCCCGCTGAACAAGGGCATCTCGGTGCAGTCCGAGTGCCCGATCGGCCTGATCGGCGACGACATCGAAGCGGTGTCGAAGAAGAAGTCCAAGGAATACAACGGCCACACCATCGTGCCGGTGCGCTGCGAAGGTTTCCGCGGCGTGAGCCAGTCGCTGGGTCACCACATCGCCAACGACGCGATCCGCGACTGGGTGTTCGACAAGACCGAAGACAAGCGCCCCGACTTCGTGTCGACCCCGTACGACGTGGCCATCATCGGTGACTACAACATCGGCGGTGACGCCTGGTCCAGCCGCATCCTGCTGGAAGAGATGGGTCTGCGCGTGATCGCCCAGTGGTCGGGCGACGGCACGATCGCCGAACTGGAGAACACCCCGAAGGCGAAGCTCAACGTGCTGCACTGCTACCGCTCGATGAACTACATCTCGCGGCACATGGAAGAGAAGTACGGCATTCCCTGGGTGGAATACAACTTCTTCGGCCCGTCCAAGATCGAGGAATCGCTGCGCGAGATCGCCTCGCACTTCGACGACAAGATCAAGGAGAACACCGAGAAGGTGATCGCCAAGTACAAGCCGCTGATGCAGGCGGTGATCGACAAGTACCGCCCGCGCCTGGAAGGCAAGAAGGTGATGCTGTTCGTCGGCGGCCTGCGCCCGCGTCACGTCATCGGCGCCTACGAGGATCTGGGCATGGAAGTGGTCGGCACCGGTTACGAATTCGGCCACAACGACGACTATCAGCGCACCACGCACTACGTCAAGGACGGCACGCTGATCTATGACGACGTCACCGGCTACGAATTCGAGAAGTTCGTCGAGAAGGTGAAGCCCGATCTGGTCGGTTCCGGCATCAAGGAAAAGTACGTGTTCCAGAAGATGGGCGTGCCCTTCCGCCAGATGCACAGCTGGGACTACTCCGGTCCGTACCACGGCTACGACGGCTTCGCCATCTTTGCCCGCGACATGGACATGGCGATCAGCTCGCCGATCTGGGGCCTGACCAAGGCTCCGTGGAAGAAGTAAGCGCAGTGCAACGTAGGGTGGGTTGAGGGCACCGAAACCCACCGTTCCCGACATCCGTGTCGCAGGGCGGGGCGCAGCCCCTGCCCACCCTACACTCAGGAGTGTTCAACATGCCTCAATCAGCCGACAAGATCCTCGACCACGAACTGCTGTTCCGCGAACCGGAATACCAGCAGATGCTGGCGGACAAGAAGTCCCAGTTCGAGTTCAACCACGCCGACGCCAAGATCCAGGAGATCGTCGAGTGGACCAAGACCGAGGACTACAAGCAGAAGAACTTCGCCCGTGAAGCGCTTACGGTCAATCCGGCCAAGGCCTGCCAGCCGCTGGGTGCCGTCTATGTCGCCAACGGCTTCCACAAGACCCTGTCCTTCGTGCATGGCTCGCAAGGCTGTGTCGCCTACTACCGTTCGCACTTCTCGCGTCACTTCAAGGAGCCGACCTCCTGCGTGTCGTCGTCGATGACCGAGGACGCAGCCGTGTTCGGCGGCCTGAACAACATGATCGACGGCCTGGCCAACTCGTACAACCTGTACAAGCCGGACATGATCGCGGTGTCGACCACCTGCATGGCGGAAGTGATCGGCGATGACCTGAACGCCTTCATCAAGACTTCGAAGGAGAAGGGCAGCGTACCGGCCGAGTTCGACGTGCCCTTCGCGCACACCCCGGCCTTCGTCGGCAGCCACATCACCGGCTACGACAACGCGCTGCTCGGCATCCTGCGTCACTTCTGGGACGGCAAGGCCGACACCGCCGCCAAGCTCGAGCGCAAGGCGGACGAGTCGATCAACTTCATCTTCGGCTTCGACGGCTTCGTCGTCGGCAACATGAAGGAAATGAAGCGCATCCTCGACCTGTTCGAGATCGACTACAACATCCTGTGCGACCCGTCCGAAGTCTGGAATACGCCGACCGACGGCGAATTCCGCATGTACGAGGGCGGCACCACCAAGGAAACGGTCGAGCGCGCGATCAACGCCAAGGCCACGGTCATCTTCCAGGAGTTCTGCTGCGAAAAGACCGCCAAGTTCATCGCCGAGCACGGTCAGGAAGTCGTGCTGCTGAACAGCCCGATCGGCGTCGCCGGCACCGACAAGTTCCTGATGGAACTGTCGCGCCTCACCGGCAAGCCCATCCCCGAAGTGCTGGAGAAGGAGCGCGGTTACCTGGTCGACGCGATGGCTGATTCGCAGGCCCATCTGCACGGCAAGCGTTACGCGATGTACGGCGACCCGGACATGATGCTGGGTCTGACCGAGTTCCTGCTGGAACTCGGTGCCGAGCCGGCACACATCCTGGCCACCAACGGTGAGAAGGAGTGGGAGGCACGGGTGCAGAAGGTGCTGGACGCCTCGCCCTACGGCGCCGGCTGCAAGGTGTATCCGAAGCGCGACCTGTGGCACATGCGTTCGCTGCTCTACACGGAGCCGGTCGACTTCCTGATCGGCAACACGTATGGCAAGTATCTGGAACGTGACACCGGCACCCCGCTGATCCGCATGGTGTTCCCGATCTTCGATCGCCACCACTACCATCGCTACCCGATCTGGGGTTACGAAGGCGGCATGCGCGTGCTGGTGATGCTGCTCGATGAGTTCTTCGAGTCGATCGACGTGAACACCATCGTTCCGGGCAAGACCGACTACTCGTACGACATCATCCGCTGATACAGCGTCCTCTCGCGCCGCGCCGGCACGCATCGTGCCGGCGCGGCGTTTTTTTTGGGGCAGGGTGTGAATGTGCCAGCCCGGGCTCTGGCAGCAGGTGTGGCGAATTACCCCTTTGGGAGCGGCCTTGGCCGCGACAGGGCCGTCGCGGTCCGCAGGCTTAAATGCAGGGTGCCGTCGGGGTCAAGACCCCTCCCACAGAACCCCGGTCCAGCTCGGGCAGCAGGTCGGGCGCGTTCCTTGTGGGAGCGGCCTTGGCCGCGACTGGGGCGTCGCGGTCCGCGGGCTTAAATGCAGGGTGCCGTCGGGGTCAGAAGAGCCCTCCCACAGAACCCCTGCCCAGGCTCGGGCAGCAGGTCGGGCGCGCCCCCTGTGGGAGTGGCCTTGGCCGCGATTGGGGGCGTCGGTCGGCGCAGTCGCCGAGCGACGCCCCGCTGCGCTCAGATGCTCAGACCGAACTCGGGGGCGATGAGCTTGAGCCAGCCGTCGACGCGTTCGGCCGTCAGTTCGGGCTGGATGTCCTGGTCGATGGCCAGGCCGACGAACTTGTCGTCGATCACCGACTGCGACTCGGTGAAGTCGTAGCCGTCGGTCGGCCAGGCGCCCACGATCTTCGCGCCGGCATCCTTGAAGAAGTCGTACAGCAGGATCAGACCGTCGACGAATTCGTGCCCGTAGGTGTCCTGGTCGCCCAGGCCGAACAGCGCCACTGTCTTGCCGGCGAAGCTGGTGCCCTTGAACTTGACCAGCGCTTCGGCCCAGCTCTCGTCGTCGCATTCGGCCTCGATGCCGGGCAGCAGACCGTCGCCCAGCGTCGGCGTGCCGAGGATCAGGTAGTCGTAGGCGAGCAGGTCGTCCACCGTTGCCTTGTTGATGTTGACCGGCTCGGCCATCGTGTCGTCGAAGCGCTTCTTGATCTGCTTCGCGATCTTGCGCGTGCTGCCGCTGTTGGTGCCGAAGAAAAGTCCGATGCGTGCCATGACAGATCCATTCAGTTGAGTGTTGCGGGGGAGGTGTATGCGGCGTCCATGCCGCGGAAGATGGCGCAGCGCTGGAATACTTCCAGCGTTGGCGCGCAGGCCTTGTGCTGGCAGTACTTCGCCGCCAGCTTGGCTAGACCCTTGATGTCGCGGCCGGAGGCTTGGGGAAACAGCACGGCCAGTGCCTCGACCATGCCTTCGTCCAGCGCGAGCCCGAACTGCATTGCCATCACCTGCCAGATGCGACGCCGCGCCGCTTCGTCAGGCGCGTGGTAGCGGATGAGCGCGATGCAGCGCGACACGATGGCTTCGTCGATGTCGTCCACCCGGTTGGTGGTCAGGAAGAGCAGCCCGTTGAAGTACTCGAGCACGCGCAGGAACACGCCGACCACGGCGTTCATCGTCATGTCGTCCTCGCGCCGCTTGATGTAGACGTCGGCCTCGTCGATCAGCATCACCGCGCCCCAGCGCTGGGCGCGCGTCAGCGCCTGCTTGAGCGCGCCTTCCATCTGCGCGACGTTCAGCCCGAGCTGGCCCGAGTGCACGCGGTAGAGCGGGCGGCGGATGATTTCCGAGTACACCTCGGCAGTCAGCGTCTTGCCCACGCCCGGAGGGCCCGCGCACAGCACGGTGGTGCCGCCCGACTTGCCGGCCACGATGTCGTCCATCAGCACGTCCATCTCGGCGGTCAGGATGTCGATCAGGTCGGTCTGTTCCGGCGGCAGCACCAGCTTCTGCTTCAGTGCGGGCTGGTAGGCATAGGGCGCCATGTCGTCCACATGCACCCACAGATGCTGGTGCAGGTCGAGGTGAAACATGAGCACATAGGGATGCACCGGCAGCTGCGAGAACAGGCCGTCGGGCATGGCGTCGCGCGAGGCTTCGACCTCGTCCTCCGCCTCGTAGCGATTGCTCTTTGCCGCCTTGCGCAGATAGGGGCCGAGGATGTCGCCGGGCGCTTCGAGCAGCAGCGTGCGCGCCGGCAGGATGGCTTCGTCATTGACCAGGCGGGCCATGCCGCCACTGGCCGACAGCACCACCTGGTCCTTGCGCGACCAGTCGGTGTCGCGGTGGGTGGCGCTCGGGTCTTCGGCGTGAAAGCCGGTGCCGCTGGCCGAGAACTGTTCGCCGTAGCGCGCGCGCCATTCGATGTAGCGTGCGGTCACCGTGTCGCAGGCGGCGATCAGCGCCGGCGTTTCCTTCAGGAAGCCTTTGGCTGCAAGCACTTCGCCCACCGTCTTGCCGGTGATGTCGGCACCGTAGATGCGGATGACCGAGGTGGCCAGCGTCGCCTTCACATTGGCCTTCAGCTCGATGAAGACCTTGCCGGTCTCTTCGTTGTTGGCCGGCGTGTAGTCGAGCCGGCTCACCACCCAGGGCAGCGGCCGGGTGAGCTGATTGGCGGTGAACAGCCAGCCGCGGATGGCGCCTTCGGCCAGATGGCGGGCGAGGGCGGGCACCAGCTGTTCGAGATCGTTGCCGTCGAAGCGACGGCCGTCGCCTTCCAGTGCGTCGGCCAGCGTGGTCAGCGCCGTCGCGCGCTCCAGCATGGCCGGCCCGGCGTCGGCGTAGAGCCGGCCGAGGAAGCGCAGCGCGTCGATCGACAGCCGCGACACCGGCACCTCGACCTTGTCGCAGTACTGCAGCTGGTCGCGCAGGCTGGCCAGATCGGGGAAGGCGTCCGCCATCGATTCGATCTGCGGTGCCTCTATGGTCACCTTCATCGCTGCGCCCTCAGCGGGTGACGACCGGTATTTCCAGCGCCGCGCGCCGGCCGAGCTGAGCGTCCACCTTGCGCCGCACGTTCTCGACCTTGAGCGGGCGCAGCAGCGTGCTCTGCGCGCCGGCGGCCAGGGCCTGGCGGACAGCGTCGTCGTCGGCATCGCTGCAGACGATCAGGATGCGCACCTCCGGCAGCACCGCCCGCAGGCGCATCACCGCGTCACACGCCAGCAGTCCGGCGCCGAGCAGTATCAGGTCGGGTGGTGTTGCCGCGGCCGCGGCAAGCGCCGAGCCGAGGTCCGCGAACACATGGGTTTCCATCTCGTCGGCCAGCATGAACTGCAAGGCCGTACCGACCACGTCGTCGTCATCGACCACGAACACGCGCTTGTTCTCGACTGCGCGCTGACTGTCTACGCCGATCTGCATGAGGACTCTCCCTGTCTGTCGTCTTCTCGGTCCGAGCAAGCTTCGTTCCAAACGCGGCATGGCTTTCGCTTCTCTGCCTTCGTCATTCATTCGAGGGAGGTCGCAATGGGCGTACTGATCAAGACGACGTTGGACGGACGGCGGGTCGAGGTGATCGAGGGCGTGGTCTGTCTGGAGGGCAAGCCGGAAGCGGGCGGGCTGGTTCCGCTGTCCGAACATCCGAACCGCCAGGCCATCGCGAAAGCGGTGCCGGGCGCCACCCATGTGGCCGGGCGCATTCCGCTGACGCTGGAGGAAGCGCAGGTCGCGCAGGACGCGCTGACCGAGGCGCATCGCAGTTTCGACGCCAGCCCGATGGGCATTGCCAAGCGGTTGCAGTCGGCCATCCACAACAAGGCGCGCATGGAGGGCATCGAGTAGTGCCGGCGTCGCGGCGGTCCGCCAAACCCGACATTGCATGTCGCAAAACGACCAGCCTTTGTCGGGCCGGGTTGCCCTCCGGCGACCCGGCGGACCGCAGATGACTGATTTCCCGGGGCTCCGCCGGTTTGCGCCGGCTCTGGCATCAATCCTGCTGAGTGTGCCCAGACAGCGCCTTGCGCGCCGACCCTGACAGGAAGGAAGGTGGGCCATGGATGCACGCGTATCGGCAAAGATCCAGGACGTGTTCGAAGAACCCGCCTGCGAGCACAACCAGAACAAGTCGGCCAAGGAAAAGAAGAAGGGCTGTACCAAGCAGCTTTCGCCCGGTGCGGCCGCTGGCGGTTGTGCGTTCGACGGCGCCAAGGTCGCGCTGCAGCCCATCGTCGATGTCGCTCACCTGGTGCACGGCCCGATCGCCTGTGAGGGCAACTCCTGGGACAACCGCAATTCGTCGTCCAGCACGTCGCAGCTCTACCGCACCGGCTTCACCACCGACATCAACGAACTGGATGTCATCTACGGCGGCGAGAAGCGGCTGTTCAAGTCGGTCAAGGAAATCATCGAGAAGTACGACCCGCCGGCGGTGTTCGTCTACCAGACCTGTGTCATGGCACTGATCGGCGACGACATCGAGGCGGTGTGCAAGAAGGCCTCGGAGAAGTTCGGCAAGCCCGTGATCCCGGTCAATTCACCGGGCTTCGTCGGGCCGAAGAACCTCGGCAACAAGCTGGGCGCCGAGGCGCTGCTCGATTACGTGATCGGCACCGAAGAGCCGGACTTCGTCACGCCCTACGACATCAACATCATCGGCGAGTACAACCTGGCCGGCGAGCTGTGGCAGGTGAAACCGCTGCTCGACGCGCTCGGCGTGCGCATCCTGTCCTGTATTTCCGGCGACGGTCGCTACAAGGAAGTCGCCTACAGTCACCGCGCCAAGGCGGCGATGATGGTGTGCTCGAAGTCGATGATCAACATCGCGCGCAAGATGGATGAGCGCTACGACATCCCCTTCTTCGAAGGTTCCTTCTACGGCATCGGCGACATGTCGGAAACGCTGCGCGAAATCGCCCGCCTGCTGGTCGAGAAGGGCGCACCGGAAGAGCTGAAGGCGCGCACCGAAGCGCTGATCGCCGTCGAGGAGAAGCGCGCCTTCGACCGTATCGCTGCCTATCGCCCGCGGCTCGAAGGCAAGAAGGTGCTGCTGATCACCGGCGGCGTGAAGAGCTGGTCGGTGGTGGCCGCGCTGCAGGAGGCCGGTCTGGAGATCGTCGGCACCAGCGTCAAGAAGTCGACCAAGGAAGACAAGGAAAAGATCAAGGAGCTGATGGGCCAGGACGCGCACATGATCGACGACATGACGCCGCGCGAAATGTACGCAATGCTGAAGGACGCCAAGGCCGACATCATGCTGTCCGGCGGGCGCAGCCAGTTCATCGCGCTGAAGGCCAAGATGCCCTGGCTGGACATCAACCAGGAACGCCACCACGCCTACGCCGGCTACGAAGGCATGGTCGATCTGGTGCGCGAGATCGACAAGGCGCTGTACAACCCGATCTGGGAACAGGTGCGCCGTCCGGCGCCCTGGGACGTGGCGGTCGCCTGAGGATCACGCCATGGCCACCGTCATCGAATCGAAGAAGGCCTGCACGGTCAATCCGCTCAAGATGAGCCAGCCGCTGGGCGCGTGCTACGCCTTCATGGGCCTGGACAACTGCATGCCCATGATGCATGGCTCGCAGGGCTGCACCTCGTTCGGCCTGGTACTGCTGGTTCGCCACTTCAAGGAGGCGATCCCGATGCAGACCACGGCGATGAACGAGGTGAGCACCATACTCGGCGGGCTGGAGAACATCGAACAGGCCGTGCTGAACATCAAGAAGCGCGCCAATCCCTCACTGATTGCCATCGCCTCGACCGGCCTGACCGAAACCAAGGGCGACGACGTCGACGGCTATCTGAACCTGATCCGCCGCAGGCACGGCGAGGCGCTGACCGGTACCGAAATCGTCTACGTGTCGACGCCGGACTACGTCGGCGCCTTCGAGGACGGTTGGGGCAAGGCGGTGCTGGCCGTGATCGACGCTTTCGCCCAGCCCTGTGATCGCGACGCCGGCCTGGTGAACCTGCTGCCAGGCGCACACCTGACGCCGGCCGACATCGAGGAACTGCGCGAAACCATCGAAGCCTTCGACCTGCGCGTACAGGTGCTGCCGGACATTTCCGGTTCGCTCGACGGTCACATTCCGGACAACTTCACGCCGACCACACTGGGCGGCACCCGCGTCGACACGTTGCGCCGGGTCGGTGCAGCCGCCGCCACCCTCGCCGTCGGCGCGCGCATGGACGCCGCCGCGGCGGCAATCGATGAACGCTGCGGCGTGCCCTTCCGCGTATTCGACCGGCTGACCGGACTGGCCGCGGTGGACGACTTCCTGCAGTACCTGTCCGAGCTGTCCGGTCGTCCGGTACCGCCGAAATACCGCCGTGCGCGGACCCAGCTGCTGGACGTGATGCTGGACGCCCACTTCTGGGTCGGCGGCAGGAAGATGGCCATCGGCGCCGAACCGGACCTGCTCTACGCACTGGCGACCACCGCCGCCGAAATGGGCGCCGAAGTGGTGGCGGCCGTCAGCACCACGCCGTCGCGCGTACTCGAAGCCGTGCCGTGTGCCGAAGTGCTGCTCGGCGATCTCGAAGATCTGGAAATGCGCGCCAAGGCGGCCGGTGCCGAACTGTTCATCACCCATGCGCATGGCCGGCAGTCGGCGGCGAGACTGGGCATTCCGCTGCTGCGCGAGGGCCTGCCGATGTTCGACCGGCTGGGCGCGGCGCACGTGCTGCGCGTCGGCTATCGCGGCACGCGCGAACTGATCCTCGGCTGGGCCAACTCCTTCCTCGCCGACGAGCACGTGAACACGCCTGAAGACTGGCCACTGCCGCAGGAGAGCATCCTCGCGGCGAGCGAGGGCAGTCAGGCATCCGGTTGCGGCAGCGGCGGCTGTGGCTGTGCATCGTCCGCCGAAATTCCTGAAACCGTTGCGTCCGGCACCTGAGCCGGTCGCCCATCCACCGAGGAGCAGCGCATGAAGATCGCCTTCGCCACCCAGGACAAGCAGCGCGTCGACGCGCACTTCGGCTGGGCCAAACACCTGGCGGTGTACGAGATCGACAAGGCCGGTTACCACCATGTCGAGGACTTCGACTTCGGCGGCAAGCTGGACGAGGACGGCGACGAGGACAAGCTCGCGCCCAAGCTCGAAGCGATCAAGGACGTCGCCATCGTCTATGTCGCCGCCATCGGCGGCTCGGCTGCGGCGCGCGTGGTCGCCAGCAAGATCCACCCGATCAAGGTGAATCAGCCGGAACCGATCATGGACATCCTGGACAAGCTGCAGGAAGTGCTGCGCGGCACGCCGCCGCCCTGGCTGCGCAAGGCCCTGCAGAAAGACGAAGCACGCAGTTTCGATTTCGAAGACGAGGTGGAAGAACATGGCTGAAACACTGGAACTGAGCGCCGAGGACACCGAAGCGCTGGCATCGCCCTTCCTGAGCGAGCTGATCAAGCAGTACCGCGCGCAGGACATGCACGGCGCCTGGGAGGGCAAGAGCGACGCGCAGCTGCTCGAGCCCTACATCCTGAGCGCCGAAGCGCGTCGCGCGCTGCCCATCATGGGCGACCCGGACCCGGAAACGCTGTGGCGCATCGAGCTGTTCTACAACGCGGTCGGCCTGTCGATCGAGCGCGCGACCAAGGTGATGGTGACGCCGATGATGAAGATGTCGCACGAGGGCTTCGGCCGCATGGTGCTCATCGCCGGTCGCCTGATCGCGGTGAACAAGCAGCTGCGCGACGCCCACCGCTTCGGCTTTCCGACCTACGCCAAGCTGGCCGAGGCGGGGCAGAAGTTCGTCGACGAGGGCGTCGGCATGGTGAACAAGTACAACGAAGTCGCCAACTGGGGCTGAGGACGAAACGATGGAAGACGTCGACGCACTGAAGACACGGGTGAAGAAGCTCAACGCGCAGGCAACGCAGGCCAAGATGGACCTGCACGACCTGTCGGAAGAACTGCCGACCAACTGGGAGAAGATCCTCGACGTCGCGCAGGTCGCCTACGACGCGCACCAGTCGCTGATGGCTGCGCGCAAGGAACTGGCGGCCGCGACCGCCTGAGGAAGGACGCATCATGGCTGCATTTTCCGTCACGCTGCCCAGCGGCGAAATCTGGACACCGAAGTTCGTGTCCAGCCTGAACCAGGACACCTGTATTGGCTGCGCGCGCTGCGTGAAGGTCTGTGCCAACGACGTGCTGCAGCTCGCCGGTGTCACCGAGGATGGCGACATCGTCGTGGTCGATCCGGACAACGAGGACGACGACGAGGAGTACGAGCGCAAGGTGATGACCATTTCGCGCCAGGTGAACTGCGTGGGCTGTCAGGCCTGTTCCAAGGTCTGTCCGAAGAAGTGCTACACGCACGCGCCGGTCGAGGTGTGAGCGCGGGACGACGGCGATGCCTACGCTCTTTCCGACCGCACCGTTGCAGCCCGTCTGGCCACTGCCGGCCGCGCCCGGTGGCTTCCGCGGGTTGCTGCTGAAGCTGGCGCGCCGGCCCGACGAGCTGGTGCCGCGCGTGCTCGCCGGCGTGATCGGCCGCAGCTGGACGCAGCGCGGGCTGCAGTGCCTGCCGCTGTACGGCATCGACGTGTCGGAAACACGCCGCCTGCTGGCGCGCCATTTCCCCGGCGCCGAGTGGCTGCCGGCACTGCACGCGACGACGCCCGCCGAGTTCGCCGAAGCGATCGAGATGGACGACGTGGTGGCGCTGTTGCGCGAGCATCTGTCCATCGTCGATCAGGATCACCTGTGGCTCGCGCACGCAGTGGCCACCGGCTGCCTGGGCGCCGACCACCTGTGGCAGGACATGGACCTGACCTCGCGCGCGATGCTGTCCGAACTGATGCACGGCCGCTTCACTTCGCTGGCCGAACGCAATACGCAGGACATGAAGTGGAAGAAATTTCTCTACAAACAGCTGTGCGAGCGCGAGCAGATCCGCGTCTGCAAGGCGCCCAGCTGCGGCGTGTGCACCGACTACGCGGTGTGCTTCGGTCCGGAGGACTGAGTACCTGACCACTGTGGTTGTTGGAAGCGAGGCCGTCTCGCTGCACACGCTGCATCGCGAGCGAGCTCGCGATAGCGGCCGGCTGAGGCCGCCCAGGACTGCCGGCACCGCCTCTACTTCACCTTCGCCCGTTCCGCTGCCGAGTAGTTGCTGAAATGCCCCTCGCGCGCTGCCGCCGCGCGGCCGGCCGCGATGATGGCTTTGCTGCGACCCGGCGGTTGGGGTGCCGACAGCAGCTTGTCCACCTGATCGCTGCCGCAGGCCGGGCAGACGATCTGCGTGTCGCTTCGTACCAGGCGTTCGAAGGTCTTGTCGCATTTGCGACAGTGAAAGTCGTGCAGAGGCATGGCGGGACTCCGTTTTGGTATCGATATCTCCCAAAAGCAAGAACAGGTCCGGGGCGCACCGCATGGCACCGGTCTTGCACAGGGTCGTCGTCAGACGGAGAAGCGACAGTGCAGACAGAACTCGATTGGTCGGCCTACGACAGCTATGGCGCCGGCGACGCCTATGCGCAACTGCCGGCGCAGGGCGGTGGCTTCGGCAAGGCGGCGTCGGTGTGCATCGGCAACCGCCAGTGCCAGCGCGACGGCAACGGCGTCATGTGCCCGAGCTTCCGTGTCACCGGCGATCCGGTGCATTCGACCTTCCACCGCGCACAGACGCTGAAGGCGGCACTGAACGGCGAGCTGGGCGCGCATCCCTTCGTCGGCGCCGAACTGGCGGCGGCGATGGATCTGTGCGTCGGCTGCAAGGGCTGCAAGCGGGAGTGCCCGAACGGCACCGACATGGCGTTGCTGCGCACGGAGGCGCGCGCCCAGCGCTGGCGGGTGCAGGGGCGTGTGCCGCTGCGCGAGCGCCTGTTCGCCACGCTGCCGCGCTGGCTCGGGCTGATGCGCTGGCTGCAGCGGCCGTGGCAGCTCGCCACTGCAGTGCCCGGGATGGGGGCGCTGATCGAACGCGTGAGTGGTATCGCCCACCGGCGTTCGCTGCCGCGGATCGCGGCGCGTCCCTTTCTCGCGCCGCATACGCTGCAGGCTTACGGTGCGGAGGGCGGGCGTGAGGTGGCGCTGCTGGTCGACACCTTCTCCAATCGCATCGATCCGGCGATCGCCGAAGCCGCGGTCGATGTGCTGGTGGCCACCGGCTGTCGCGTGCATGTGGTGCGCCCGGCGGCTGGCGAAGCGCCGCTGTGCTGCGGCCGTACCTGGCTGTCGCAGGGCTTGGTCGCCGACGCACGACGCGAAGCCGGCCGTCTGCTCGACGCACTGACGCCGCTGGTCGAACGCGGCATGCCGGTGATCGGGCTGGAGCCGTCCTGTCTGCTGATGCTGCGCGACGAGTATCACGCGCTGGGCCTGGGGGAGCGCGTGGC
Source organism: Methyloversatilis sp. MC4-4 (assembly GCF_049843555.1). GTDB lineage: Bacteria > Pseudomonadota > Gammaproteobacteria > Burkholderiales > Rhodocyclaceae > Methyloversatilis > Methyloversatilis discipulorum_B. The sequence goes on along the minus strand of NZ_JBBHZK010000003.1, from coordinate 449,384 downwards.
GCCGGTGGCGAAGGCGGCGCTGTTGTTCGAGGAATTCATCGCCCGCGAACACGACGCGAAGCGGCTGGCGCTCGATCTGCAACTGCCCCCCGGTACGCGCGCTGCGGTGCACGGCCACTGCCACCAGAAGGCTTTCGGCGCGATGAAGGCGATGCGCAAGGTGCTTGGCCTGGTGCGCGGGCTGGACAGCAGTGTCATCGAATCCGGCTGTTGCGGCATGGCCGGCAGTTTCGGCTTCGAGGCGGAGCACCACGACATGTCGATGCGCATGGCCGAACTGGCGCTGCTGCCGGCGGTGCGGGCGCTCGATGCCGACGCGCTGCTGATCGCCAACGGCAGCAGCTGCCGCCATCAGATACGCGACGGCGCGCAGCGCGAGGGCGAGCACATCGCCTGCGTGCTGCAGCGCGCGCTGCGCGCGCCTTGAGCCGATCATGAGTCGATGGTGAGCCGATGATGAGCACATGGCCGGAAGAACTGCGCACCGCCCGCTGCGTGCTGCGCAAGCCGCAGCCGGGCGACGCACCGGCGCTGTTCGCTGGCATCAGCGGTGATGCCGAGGTGACGCGCTATCTCGGCTGGACCACGCATACCGAACTGGCGCAGACACGGCGACAGATTTCGCACGAGCTCGCGCGCTGGCAGCGCGACGTCGCCCGCACCTGGGTGCTGCTGGCCGATGACGGCGAGGCCGGCGGGCTGTTCCAGCTGATCGGGCAGGGCCACGCGCTGCGCCTCGGTTTCGCGCTGGCGCGCCGGTTGTGGGGACAGGGGTTGGCGTGCGAGGCGCTGCAGGCAGTGGTGGAGGACGCCTTCAGCCATGCGGCGGTGTGCCGCGTGGATGCCGTCTGCGACGCCGACAATGCGCGCTCGTCGCGCACGCTGGCACGCGCCGGTTTGCCGCTGGAGGCGCGGCTCGGTCGCTACATCCTGCACCCCAATCTGTCGCCCGAGCCGCGCGACGTGCTGCTTCATGCGAAAGTGCGCGGATGAATCCTTCACTGACCGAAAAGCCGTTCGCACCGTCGTGCGAGCGCAACCGCGATGTCATTCTCGAACGCCTGCGCGTGCATTTCGCCGGGCGTCGTCAGGTACTGGAGATCGGCAGCGGCACCGGGCAGCACGCGGTGCATTTCGCCGCCGCGCTGCCGCACCTGCAGTGGCAGTGCAGCGAGCGCGCCGAGGCGCTGCCCGGTCTGCGCATGTGGCTGGACGAGGCGGCGCTGCCGAACGCGCCGCCGCCGCTCGAACTCGACGTCTGTGGCCGCTGGCCGGTCGCGCATTTCGATGCGGTATTCACCGCTAACACGTTGCACATCATGGCCTGGCACGAAGTCGAGAAGATGTTCGCTGCGCTGCCGGCGGTGCTTGCGCCGTCGGCCACGCTGGTCATCTACGGCCCGTTCAACTACGGCGGCCGGTTCACCAGCGACAGCAACGCAGCCTTCGACCGTTCGCTGCGCGAGGGCGCGCCGCATCGCGGCATACGCGACTTCGAAACGGTGGAGGCGCTGGCGCGGCTGGCCGGGCTGTCGTTGCTCGCCGACGAGGAGATGCCGGCCAACAACCGCTGTCTGGTGTTCGCGCGCTGATCCGCACGCCGGCGCTCAGCGTGCGCCGGTGCTGCCGTCGAGCAGCGAGGCGATCACTTCGCCGCCGAGACCGTGCGTCGGGTCCAGCCGGCCGATATGCTCGACCAGCGTGCGCGCGTCGTCGCTGCGACCGCTGCGCAGGCAGATGAAGGCCAGCGCCTTCAGGCTGAACAGCCAGAAGCGCGCCGGCCCGGTGGCCGCGAAATCGGCGTCGCCTGGCTGCACGCGGCGCCAGTCCGCGTCCAGTCCGGCCTGCCGGCCGGCCACTTCGATGCCCCGCGTGGCCGCCTTTTCCGCCAGGTCGAACTGGCGACGGCCGGCGTGGAACTTGTATAGCAGGTAGTACACGGGCAGACAGTCCGGTGCGCTGGCGTGCGCCGTCCACAGCAAGGCCTCGATACGCTGCGGCGGCGCGCCGGCCGCCTCGTCGAACAGGCGGCGCACCGATTGCGGCACCGTGCCGCCGAAGTACTCGTCCGACGTTTCGCCGGTAAACAAGTTCACCAGACCATCTCCGGTGCCAAGAGGCGCTCGACCGGCGCATCGCCCATCAGGTGGCTGTCGAAGATTTCGCCGACGTCGTCCTTGCTCACGTTCGAATACATCACCGCGTCCGGATAGACCACGACATTGATGCCCTGGTCGCAGGGGCCGAGGCAGCCGGAGTAGGTGATGGCGACGCGGTCGAAGCAGTTGCGCTTCTGCAGTTCCGCCCAAAAGGTCTGCAGTACCTCGGCGCCGCCCTTGTGCGCACAGGAGCCGCGTGGGTGGCCCGGCGGGCGTTGCTGCGAACAGACAAAAACGTGTTTCTGCGGCTTCGGCATGGTGCGATTCTCCGGATGGGGGTCAGGCGGTGAGGCGGGCGATCCAGCGTTCGATTTCGCCGAGATGGGCCGCGTCGTCGTGTTCGAAGGCGCGCGCCATCTTGCGCAGGCCGGGGTCGGGCGCGAGGATGGCCATCATTGCGTAGTAGCTGTGGCTGCGCCGCTTCAGGTCCAGCGCACGTTCGAGTGCCATGTGCAGGTCGAGCATTTCGTCGCTGATCACCTTCACTGCGGTGCGCGGCTTCTCGATCTCGATCGGCCGGATGCGCGGCAGGTTGGCGGCCACCGGCAGCGGCTTGCCGGACAGCGCCTCGTGCGCTTCCATGCGCGCCAGTTCGGCCAGATTCTGGAAGAAGGCTTCGAGCTCGGTGTCGCCGGCATCAAGAGCGTGCCGAGCAGCCTTTTCGTAATGCAGCGCCGCTTCGCTTTCGAGCGCGTTGACGCTGGCAAGGAACATGTCGCTGTCGTGCATGGTGTGTCCTCCCGCTCAGGCCACCGAGGGCAGCGTGGCGCGCAGGCTGTCGAGCGACACGCGCTGCTGACCGTCCGCTTCCTGGAATACCTTGAACACCTTCTCCTGCGCCGGCGTCGAGGTGACGAAGTCGTCGTAGGCGCGCGACAGCAGAGTGCGGTAGCGCGCATAGACCACGCCTTCGTCACCGTCGGCCAGGCCCTTCTCGCTGCGCAGGTACTGGTAGAAGCGCTTCAGGATGTGCAGGCGGTTCACGTTCACGACGCCCTGGTCGAAGGGCAGCGCGAAGAATTCCAGGAAGTCCTCGGCCGACGACAGCTTGGCCAGGCGCTGGGTCAGATCATCCATGACGGGTGACTCCTATGTGTGCGGCGGCCGCGTGGGTGCTGCCGTCGAAAGCGGGTTGGGAACAGGTGTCGTCGCAGTCGCTGCAGATGCCCTGCGCGGTGCTGCGTTCACCGGCCAGGCGCACGACGTCGTGCTCGAGGTCGGCGATGCGTTCGAGCAGACAGGCGATGGCCTTGCCCACCGGGTCGGGCATCTGGTGGTGGTCGAGGTCGATGCCGCCGGCGGTGATGCGGCGCTGGCTCTTTGGCAGCACCATGCGGCCGGGAATGCCGACCACGGTCATGCCGGGCGTCACGTCCTCGATCACCACCGAATTGGCCGCCACACGGGCGTTCTCGCCGACGGTGATCGGCCCCAGTATCTTGGCGCCGGCACCAACCACGACGCCGTCGTCCAGCGTGGGATGGCGCTTGCCCGGATTCCAGGTCGTGCCGCCGAGTGTCACGCCGTGATAAAGCGTCACGTCGTCGCCGATCTCGGCCGTCTCGCCGATCACCACGCAGGCGCCGTGGTCGATGAAGAAGCGCCGTCCGATGCGCGCACCCGGGTGGATGTCGACATTGGTGAACAGTCGCGACACGAAGGACAGCAGTCGCGGCAGGTAGCGCAGTCCGCGCTGCCACATCGCGTGCGCGAAGCGGTGCGCCACCAGTGCCTGTATGCCGGGATAGATGGTGAGCAGTTCCAGCTTGTTGCGCGCCGCCGGATCGCGGTCGAACACGCAGTTCACGTCTTCACGCAGCATCGAGAACAGGCCCGGCGTGGCCGGTGCTGCGGACGACAGGCTACCCGCCGTGCTCTGTTCGCCGTTCATGACACCTCCGGCAGCGGCTGCGCCGCCTCAAGGTAGAAGGCCTTCAGCTGGGTGGCGTCCGGCGACTGCTTGTTGGCGGTCGCGTAGGCGCGGATGCGCTCGATGATGTGCGCGACCTCCACGTCGGACGGATACAGCCCCAGCCGCGCACAGGCTTCGAGCACCGCGTGCGAGCCCGAATGCTTGCCCAGCACCAGCCGGTGGGCGCGGCCCAGTTCGGCCGGGTCGAAGCTCTGGTAGTTGCGCGGGTTCTTGATCAGCCCATCGACGTGGATGCCGGATTCGTGCGTGAACACGGCGTCGCCGACGATGCTCTTGTTGGCGGCGATGGCGCGCCCGGAGGCGCGTTCGACCAGGCGCGAGATCGGCAGCAGCGACTGCGACGAGACACCGCTGTCGATGCCGTGGATGTGGCGCAGCGCCATCACCACCTCTTCCAGCGGTGCGTTGCCGGCGCGCTCGCCGAGGCCATTCACCGTCGTGTTGGCGTGCGTCGCGCCGGCGCGGAAGGCGGCCAGCGTGTTCGCAGTGGCCAGGCCGAGGTCGTTGTGCGCGTGCATTTCGATTTCGAGGTCGACCGCGCGGCGCAGCTGCGACACCAGCACATAGGTGCCGAAGGGATCGAGTATGCCCAGCGTGTCGGCGATGCGGACGCGGCGTGCACCGGCAGCCTGCGCCTCTTCCGCGACGCGACAGAGGAAGTCGATGTCGCCGCGCGATGCGTCTTCCATGCCGACGCTCACCTCGATACCGGCATCGAGTGCGCGCTCGACGTGCGGACGGATCTGCTCGATCACCCAGTCGCGGTTGCGCCGCAGCTTGCCGGCGATCTGCAGGTCGGACACCGGCAACGACATGTGCACGATGTCCACCGGGCAGCGCAGGGCCGCCTTGAGGTCACCGTCGGTCATGCGTGCCCACACCATCAGCCGCGCGTTCAGGCCGAGTGTCGCGATGCGTTCGATCACGTCGATCTCGGCAGCGCCCATGGCCGGGATGCCGATTTCCATCTCGGGCACACCGGCCTGATCGAGTGCGTCCGCGATCGCGCACTTCTCGTCGGCGGTGAAGGCCACGCCGGCCGTCTGCTCGCCGTCGCGCAGCGTGGTGTCGTTGATGATGAATGCGGCTGCCATGTGTCAGACCTCCTGCGGAGCATTCAGCAAGCGCTGTGCCACGGCGCCTGGAAGGCGCAAGTGATTGATGTGAATGAGGGTTTGGAGCGCGTCGCGATGTTGCCCATGCGACATGTCCGTTCGGCGTGGCGAGGCTGTCGTGAATGTCCCGTTTGCAACAGGCGTCGTGCCCTGGATTTCGATACGGGCCGCTATCGCGAGCAAGCTCGCTGTCACAGGAGGCTTGCCTGTGCCGCCGACATGACATGTCTTTGTGGGAGCGGCCGTTGCAGATTGCCGGCTTCGATACAGGTCGCCGTCGGGGTCAGAAGACCCCTCCCACAGAACCTCGGCCCGGGCTTGGGCCGTGTATCGGCGCACCTCCCGTGGGAGCGGCCTTGACCGCGACAGGGCATTCGCCGGCCGCCGGCTTCGATTCAGGCAGCGATCGCGAGCAAACTCGCTCCCACAGGAATCCTGGCCGGGCGGAACTATTCGCGCGCGAGATTGCGCGTGTGCAGTGGCAGTTCGACCGTCACGTCGGCGTTGCCCAGGCGGGCGCAGCAGGCGAGGCGCGAGGCGGGCTGCACGCCCCATGCGTCGTCGAGCTGATCTTCCTCGTCGTCGTCCGCTTCGTTGAGCGAGGCGGCGCCGGCGCGCACGTAGACGTGGCAGGTCGAGCAGGCGGCGACCTTCTCGCAGGCGTGTTCGATCGCGATGTCGTGCGCCAGCAGCGCGTCGCAGATCGAGGTGCCGGCGGCGACCTCGATCCGGGCGCCGTCCGGACACAGCTGCGGATGTGGCAGTACGGTCAGCGTGCTCACGACTGCAGCTCCGACACGCGGGTGCCCGACAGTGCGCGCCGTATGCCGGCGTTCATGCGCAGGCCGGCGAACTCGGTGGTGGCGGCATTCAGCGCTTCGCTCAGCAGCTTGAGCTTCGTGCTGTCGTCGCCGGCTTCGAGCGCCTCCGCCAGTGCGTACATCGCGGCCTGTATGGCGACGAACTCGTCGTGCGTCAGCAGTGCGTGACCGTCCTCGGCCAGTGCCGCCTCGGTGGCGTCGACCAGACGGCGCGCCTCGACCTGCGCCTCGCGCAGCATGCGTGCGGCCATGTCGCTGTCGGCCTTGCCGTAGGCGTCGATCAGCATGTCGGCGATCTGCGCGTCGCTCAGCCCGTAAGAGGGCTTGACCTCGATATGGGATTCCACACCGCTGGTCTGTTCGCGCGCCGACACCGACAGCAGGCCGTCGGCGTCGATCTGGAAGGTGATGCGGATGCGTGCCGCACCGGCCACCATGGGCGGGATGCCGCGCAGTTCGAAGCGCGCCAGCGAGCGGCAGTCGCTCACCAGTTCACGTTCGCCCTGTACGACGTGGATGGCCATCGCGGTCTGGCCGTCCTTGTAGGTGGTGAATTCCTGCGCGCGTGCCGCCGGTATCGTCGAGTTGCGCGGAATCACCTTCTCGACGAGACCGCCCATCGTTTCCAGACCGAGCGACAGCGGGCATACGTCGAGCAGCAGCCAGCTTTCCTCGCCGGCCGGTTTGTTGCCGGCCAGCACGTCGGCCTGAATGGCGGCACCGATGGCCACCACCTGATCGGGGTCGAGATCAGTCAGCGGCTCCTGGCCGAACAGCTTGCGCACCGCGGCGCGCACCTGCGGCATCCGCGTCGAACCGCCCACCATCACCACGCCGTCGACCTCGTCGGCGGCGACGCCGGCATCGCGCAGTGCGCGGCGCACCGGCGCCATGCTGCGCGATACCAGATCGCCGGTGAGCAGTTCGAACTGCTCGCGCGACAGGTCGAAGGAGAAGCAGCGACCGTCGTCGAGCGTCAGTGAAATCTTTGTTACCGGGGCACTCGACAGCGCTTCCTTGGCGCTACGCGCCCGCGCCAGCATCATGCGCGTTTCGCCGGCGGAAGGCGCTGCGAGTGCCAGTTGCTGCCGCAGCCAGTCGGCGATCCGGTGGTCGAAGTCGTCGCCGCCGAGCGCGGCATCACCCGCGGTCGCCAGCACTTCGAACATGCCCTGGGACAGCTTCAGGACCGATATGTCGAACGTGCCGCCGCCGAGGTCGTAAATCGCGAAAGTGCCGTGTGCGGCACGATCGAGACCGTAGGCGATGGCGGCTGCAGTAGGTTCGTTGAGCAGGCGCAGCACGTTGAGGCCGGCCAGACGCGCCGCGTCCTTGGTGGCCTGGCGCTGCGCGTCGTCGAAATAGGCCGGTACGGTGATGACGGCGCCGACCAGATCGCCGCCGAGCGAGGCCTCAGCCCGGTCGCGCAGGGTGCGCAGGATTTCGGCCGACACCTCGACCGGGGAGCGCACGCCAGCGCGGGTGTCGAGGCTGACCATGCCCGGCGTGTCGACCAGTGCGTAGGGCGTGGCGGACGCGTCGACGTCGGCCAGCGATCGACCCATGAAGCGCTTGACCGACACGATGGTGTTGCACGGGTCCTCGGTCTGCGCCGACTGCGCCGCGTGGCCGACCACGATGCCTGCGTCGGTGTAGCGCACCACCGAAGGCAGCAGCATGCGACCGTCGTCGTCCGGCAGTACGCGAGTGAGGCCGCTGGCGACGGTCGCGACCAGCGAATTCGTGGTGCCCAGGTCTATGCCCACGGCCAGCCTGTGCTGGTGGGGCGCGGCACTCATGCCCGGTTCGGCGATCTGCAGCAGGGCCATGTTGGCGTGCTCCGGTGTACGTGGTGCGAACTCAGACGCCGAAGCTTTCGCCGCAGCCGCAGGCCGATTTCACGTTGGGATTGTTGAACTTGAAGCCTTCGTTCAGGCCTTCGCGGACGAAATCGAGTTCGGTGCCGTCGAGGAAGGGCAGACTTTTCGGGTCGACCAGCAGCGTCACGCCGTGGCTGGCGAACTGGATGTCCTCGGGCTGCAGCGCGTCGGCGAACTCGATCGCGTAGGCGAGGCCGGAACAGCCGCTGGTCTTCACCGCGAGCCGCAGGCCCACACCTTGGCCGCGCTTGACCAGACTTTTCTGCACGTGGCGCGCGGCCGCTTCACTGAGCGTGATGGTCATGTCCGTCACCTCACATCGAGAAGGAGCTGCCGCAGCCACAGGACGAGGTCGCGTTCGGGTTGCGGATGACGAAGCGCGAACCTTCCAGACCGTCCTCGAAGTCGATCTCGGCGCCCATCAGGTACTGCATGCTCATCGGGTCGACCAGCAGCGTGACGCCGTCGGTGACGATGGGCGTGTCGTCCTCGTTGACGCCTTCCTCGAAGGCAAAACCGTACTGGAAGCCGGAACAGCCACCGCCGGTGACATAGACGCGCAGCTTCAGCGCCGGGTTGCCCTCTTCGGCGATCAGGTCGGCGACCTTGGCGGCCGCGGCTTCGCAGAACTTGATCGGCGACGGCAGCGGCAGGGTGGTGGTCGGGGCGACGGTACTTTCGGCAAGCGAACTCATGGCGTGTCCTTTCAGGCGGCTTCGACGGTGTCGGGAGCGGTCTGCCGGGTGCGGTAGTCGGCCACGGCGGCCTTGATCGCGTCCTCGGCGAGGATGGAGCAGTGGATCTTCACCGGCGGCAGCGCCAGCTCTTCGGCGATCTCGGTGTTCTTGATCGCCAGTGCTTCGTCCAGCGTCTTGCCCTTGACCCATTCGGTCACCAGCGAGCTCGACGCGATCGCCGAGCCGCAGCCGTAGGTCTTGAACTTGGCGTCCTCGATGACGCCGTCGGCGCCGACCTTGATCTGCAGCCGCATCACGTCGCCGCAGGCCGGCGCGCCGACCATGCCGGTGCCGATGCCTTCCTCGTCGGCCGAGTAGGAACCGACGTTGCGCGGGTTGTCGTAGTGATCCAGCACCTTGTCGCTGTATGCCATGGTTGTTCTCCGTTCAGTCGTTGTGGAGGAAGGTGTTCAGTGCGAGGCCCTCAGCGGGATGCCCTCAGTGCGAGGCCCACTGCACGGTCGACAGGTCGATGCCCGCGCTGTGCATGTCCCACAGCGGCGACAGTTCGCGCAGCTTGCGCACGGCGGCCGACACCTGCTCGATCGCCGCATCCACCTCCTGCTGCGTGGTGAAGCGGCCGATCGAGAAGCGGATCGAGCTGTGCGCAAGTTCGTCGCTGCGGCCCATCGCGCGCAGCACGTAGGACGGTTCCAGGCTGGCCGAGGTACAGGCCGAGCCGGACGACACCGCGATGTCCTTCATGCCCATCAGCAGCGATTCGCCTTCGACGAAGTTGAAGCTGATGTTCAGGTTGTGCGGTACGCGACGTTCCATGTCGCCATTGACGAACACCTGGTCGAGCGCGCTCAGCCCGTTCAGCAGGCGGTCGCGCAGCATGCGGATGCGCTCGTTCTCGGCGCCCATGTTCTCGCGCGTGAGCCAGTAGGCTTCGCCCATGCCGACGATCTGGTGCGTCGGCAGCGTGCCCGAGCGCATGCCGCGCTCGTGGCCGCCGCCGTGGATCAGCGCCTCGATGCGCACGCGCGGCTTGCGGCACACGTAGAGCGCGCCGATGCCCTTCGGGCCGTAGGTCTTGTGTGCCGACAGCGACATCATGTCGACCGGCAGCTCATCCAGATCGAAGGCCACCTTGCCGGTCGCCTGCGCGCCATCGACGTGAAACAGCACACCCTTGTCGCGGCAGATCGCACCCAGCGCGGCGATGTCCTGGATGACGCCGGTTTCGTTGTTCACGAACATGACCGAGGCCAGCACGGTGTCGGGCCGCAGCGCGGCGCGGAAGGCCTCGATGTCGATCAGGCCGTTCTCCTGCACGTCGAGCAGCGTCACTTCGCAGCCGCTGCGTTCCAGCTCACGCACCGTGTCGAGCACCGACTTGTGCTCGGTCTTGACGGTCACGACATGCTTGCCGCGCCCGGCGTGGAACTGCATCGCACCCTTGATCGCCAGGTTGTTCGATTCGGTCGCACCCGAGGTCCAGACGATTTCACGCGGGTCGGCGCCGATCAGCGCGGCCACCTGTTCGCGGGCCAGTTCGACCGCCTCTTCGGCGGCCCAGCCGTAGGCGTGCGATCGGCTGGCCGGGTTACCGAAGTTGTCGAACAGCCAGGGCAGCATCTTGCCCACCACGCGCGGGTCGACCGGCGTGGTGGCGGCGTAGTCCAGATAGATCGGGCGATTCATGTCGGCGTCTCCTGCATGAGGGGGTTGCATCTCTCTCAGCAAGTTGCGGGCCGGTTTTGAAAATTGATCTGGATCAACCACTTGTGGATTTTCGACACGCGCATGTCCGGCTGTCGCGACAGCACCTGTCGAGTTTGTCGCGTTGCCGACGCGGTCGCCGCGCACGCATGCATGCGCACGTGTACGCGCGGGGGCGGGTCGCGTGCGATCACAACAGCACACACTCGCCACGAGGGGCCGGACGCGGCCGTGATGGCGTCATCTGGCACAGCGCATGCATTGAGGCCGGTCAGGAGGTCGCTATGCGCGATGTACTGATGACCCTGATCGGCCTGGTGCTGGTCAACAACGTGGTGCTGGTCCGCTTTCTCGGGCTCTGCCCCTTCATGGGCGTGTCGAAGAAGATCGACAGCGCCTTCGGCATGGGTCTGGCCACCACCTTCGTGATGACGCTGTCGGCGATGGCCGCCTGGGCGCTCGAACACGCACTGCTGCTGCCCTTCGGCCTGGGCTATCTGCGCATCCTTGCCTACATCGTGGTCATCGCTGCCGTCGTGCAGTTCGTCGAAATGGCCATGCACAAGACCTTGCCCGACCTGCACCGCGTGCTCGGCATCTACCTGCCGTTGATCACCACCAACTGTGCGGTGCTCGGCATTCCGTTGCTGAACGCCCAGGCCGGACATGGCCTCGGCATGAGCGTGCTCGGCGGCTTCGGCTCGGGTGCCGGCTTCACGCTGGTGATGATCCTGTTCGCCGGCCTGCGCGAACGACTGGCGCTGATGCGCGTGCCGGAAACGTTCGCCGGCCCGCCGGTCGCCTTCATCACGGCCAGCCTGCTGGCGCTGGCCTTCATGGGATTCACCGGCCTGGTGCCGGCGGGAGGGCACTGATGGTCCGCACGCTCCATGGGTTCGCGCACGGCCGCTCGTGCGCGGCCACCTCGGCCGGTGGCACACCCCTGTTTGTTGCGGCTTCAAGCACGCGTTGCACGGAATGGGAGGTTGCTCGATGGAACAGATGATTACCGCGGTCATGAGTCTGACCGCGATCGGCTCCGGGCTCGGGATCGTGCTCGGCGTGGCGGCCCGGCGCTTTGCCGTCGAAGGCGACAGCCGGGTGAAGGAAGTCGAGGACATGCTGCCCGCCGCCAACTGCGGTCAGTGCGGCTTTCCCGGCTGTGCCGGTGCGGCCGAGGCCATCGTCGCCGGCACCGCGTCGCCCACCTGCTGCCCGCCCGGCGGCAAGGTGGTGGCGCTGGCGATTGCCGAGCATCTGGGCATCGCGCTCGACGCCGACGAGGTCGACGACGTGCCCTTGATCGCGGTGATCGAGGACGCGCTGTGCATCGGCTGTACCAAGTGCTACCGGCTGTGTCCGTCGGACGCCATCATCGGCGCGATGAAGCAGTTGCACGGCGTGTTCGAGGACGCCTGCACCGGCTGCAACCAGTGCGCGGAGAAGTGCCCGACCGGCGCCATCACGATGCAGCCGCTGCCGCTGACGGCCGGCACCTGGATCATGCCGAAACCGGCGCTGGCGGCCTGAGCCATGGCACATCTCGTCATTCCGCCGATACGCCGGCTGCTCACCCGCTGGGGCATCCATCCGGATGCGCACAAGCACCCGGCCGCCGGCCTGGACATCGTCGACGCCGGCCTGCCGCCGCTGCTGGTGCTGCCGCTGGCGCAGCAGGCCGGCGCACCGGCGCGCCCCATCGTGCGCATCGGTGACCACGTGCTGCGTGGCCAGTGCGTGGCCGAGGCGGCCGGACCGATCTCGGCGCCAGTGCATGCCTCCACCTCGGGCACCGTGATCGCGATCGGCGAGGCGCCGATGCCGCATGCGTCCGGTCTGCCCGGGCTGGCGATCACCGTGCGTCCGGACGGCGAGGACCGCTGGATTGAGCGCGCCGGCGAGCCCTATCCGATCCGGCTGGCGCCGGATGAGATCGCCCGCCGGGTCGCCGAAGCGGGCGTCGTCGGCATGGGTGGCGCCGCCTTTCCGGCAGCGGTCAAGCTGGCGCTCGGTCAGCGCAGCGCGATCGACACCGTCATCCTCAACGGCAGCGAGTGCGAGCCCTACCTGTCCTGCGACGACAGGCTGATGCGCGAGAACGCGGCCGACATCATCGAGGGCGCGCGCCTCATCATGCGCGCCACTGGCGCGCGTCGCGTACTGGCCGGCATCGAGGACAACAAGCCGGAAGCGATCGACGCGATGAAGGTGGCCGCGCATCCGTATCCCGAGGTGGCGGTGGTGCGCATTCCCAGCCGCTATCCGATGGGGGCCGAGCGCCAGCTCATCTACACGCTGCTCGGGGTCGAGCCGCCGGCCGGTGGTCGTGCGGCCGACGTCGGCGTGGTGGTGCACAACGTCGGTACGGCAGCGGCGGTGTGGCGCGCGCTGCGCTACGGCGAACCGCTGATCGAGCGCGTGGTGACGGTGGCGGGCGGTGCGCTGGCGGCACCGCGCAATGTACGTGCACGCATCGGCACGCCGCTGTACTGGCTGATCGAACGCGCCGGCGGGCTGACGCGCGAGCCGGCGCGCATGGTGGTGGGCGGCCCGATGATGGGGGTGGCGGTGAGCGACCTCGATACGCCGATCGGCAAGGGCGCGAGCGGCGTGCTGGCGCTCACCTCGGCGGAGGTGGGCGAGCGCGAACCGAGCGCCTGCATACGCTGCGGCAGCTGCGTCACGGCCTGTCCGGTCGGCCTGATGCCGCTGGAAATGGCCAACCGCATCCACGCCGGCGAACTGGGACAGGCCGAGGACATCGGCCTGCGCGACTGCCTGACCTGCGGCGCCTGTGGCTATGTCTGTCCGTCGCGCATTCCGCTGGTCCAGTACTTCGCCCACGCCCGCGGCGAACTGGCTTCGCGCGAACGCGAACGCCATCGTCTCGATCACGTGCGCGAACTGACCGAGGCGCGCGCCGAGCGGGTCGAGCGCGAGGCGCGCGAGAAGGCCGAGGCTCATGCGAAACGCAAGGCCGAGCGCGCCGCGGCGCAGGCGAAGGAAGCCGCCGCCAAGGCCAGGGACGAGGAGATTTCGGCATGAACAGTCCGGTCCAGGCTTCGCCGCACGCGCTGACCCAGCGCACCAGCGGTCGCATCATGGCGCTGGTCATGGTGGCGCTGCTGCCGGCCACGCTGGCCGGCTTCTGGCAGTTCGGCTGGCCGGCCTTCTGCCTGTGGCTGGTGACCGTGGCGAGCTGCGTACTGGCCGAAGCGCTGTGCCTGCAGTGGGCCGGCAAGCCGGTGGCGCCGGTGCTGGCCGACGGCTCGGCCGCGCTGACCGGCTGGCTGCTCGCCATGTCACTGCCGCCGTGGGCACCGTGGTGGCTGGGCGTGCTCGGTGGCGCGTTCTCCATCGTGCTGGCCAAGCAGGTGTTCGGTGGCATGGGCTGCAATGTGTTCAACCCGGCCATGGTCGGACGCACCGTGCTGCTGGTGTCCTTCCCGGTGCAGATGACGCAGTGGGTCAGCCCGGCGCTGATCGCACAAGGTACGGATCTGGCGCAGGCGGTGAGCATCGGCCTGCACGGTGTCGCCACCGACGCGATGACCAGTGCGTCGCTGCTCGGCCATGTGAAGACCGAACTGGGCCGCGGCATCGACCTCGCCGGTGCGATGGTCGCGTTCGCGCCGGATCAGGCCTACACGGGCGCGCGACCCGGCAGCCTGGGCGAAACGTCGGCGCTGGCCATCGTCGCCGGCGGCCTGTTCCTCGTGTTCAAGCGGGTGATCGGCCTGCGCATACCGATCGGTTACATCGCCGGCCTCTGCCTGCCGGCCGCCATCGCTCATGCGGCGGCACCGGATGCCTTCATGCCGGCGGGGGCACACCTGCTGTCCGGCGGTGCGCTGCTGTGCGCCTTCTTCATCGCGACCGACTACGTCACCTCGCCGAGCGCGCCTTTCGGGCAGTGGATCTACGCCGTCGGCGCCGGTCTGCTCACCTGGCTCATCCGTACCTGGGGCGGCTACCCCGAGGGGGTGGCGTTCGCCATCCTGCTGATGAACGCCGCCACGCCGCTGCTCGACCTGTGGGCCCGGCCGCGCATCTTCGGCCGTCGCGTCGGCGGCAAGCCGCTGGCGGCGCGCCGCGTACAGGAGCCGCTGCGATGAGTCGACCGCTACCCGATGCACCGTGGTTTCCCGGCGTGACCCTCGGGGTGGTGATGCTGGTCACGACCGCCGTGCTGGCCTTCGCCCAAGGCGCGACACGCGACGCGATCGAACAGGCGCAGGCCGACGACACGCGCCAGCTGCTGACACAGATCCTGCCGCCCGGCTACGCCGACAACAATCTGCTGTCCGACACGCTGCAGCTGAACGGGCCGTCCGGCGCGCCGCTGACCGTCTATCGCGCGCGCCATGGCGGCACGCTGAAGGCGGTGCTGTACGAAATGTCGGGCAATGGCTACGGCGGCCGCATCGTGCTGCTGATGGCGGTCGATATGAGCGGCCGTGTGGTCGGCGTCCGCGTCACGCGACACAACGAAACGCCCGGTCTGGGCGACAAGGTCGAGGCGGCGCGCAACCCGTGGATACGCAGCTTCGACGGCCGAGCGCTGGGCGATCCGCCGCCAGCCCGCTGGGCGGTGAAGAAGGACGGCGGCGACTTCGAACAGTTCGCCGGCGCCACCATCACGCCGCGCGCGGTGGTCGCCGCGGTGCGACAGGGTCTTGAGTTCTTTGCCGCGCACAAGGCGGCGTTGTCCGGCGACGGAGCGGCGGTGGAAGGAGAGCGGAAATGAGCGATCAGCCGGCAGCGCGCGCGGTGATGCGCGACGGACTGTGGGACAACAACGTCGTGGTCGCGCAGATGCTGGGGCTGTGTCCGACGATGGCGGTGACCAGCAGCGCCACCAACGGGCTCGGCATGGGACTGGCGACGCTGGTGGTGCTGCTCATGTCCAATGTGCTCATTTCGGCGCTGCGTCACTGGGTGCCGGCCGAAGTGCGCATTCCGGTATTCATCGTGCTCATCGCCGGCATGGTGACGCTGGTCGATCTGTGCCTGAACGCCTGGTTCCACGACCTGTACAAGGTGCTCGGCATCTTCATCGCGCTCATCGTCGTGAACTGCGCCGTGCTTGGGCGAGCCGAGGCCTTTGCGTCGCGCCACGCGGTCGCGCTGTCGGCGGTCGATGGTCTGGCCACCGGGCTGGGCTTCACGCTGGCGCTGACGCTGATGGGCGCCGTGCGCGAGGTGACCGGTGCCGGCACGCTGTTCGCCGGTGCATCGCTGCTGCTCGGTCCGCAGTTCGCCTTTCTCGAAACGAAGGTGGCGGACGCCGGGGCGCTGTTCATGATCCTGCCGCCCGGCGGCTTCCTCGTGCTGGGGCTGCTGATCGCGGCGCGGCGCCGCCTGCAGCACTGGTCGGAATCGCGGCAGCCGGCCGCCCTGCCGGCACCGGCCGCGCAGTGAGGACTCGATGAGGACGACGCGATGAAGATAGGCGTGGCGTGGGTCGGGCCGACCGACCGCGTGTGGATGCAGGTTGAGGTGCCGGACGGCTGCACGGTGGCCGATGGCATCGCGCGTTCCGGAATTCTGGAGCGCTGCCCCGACATCGACATCGACAAGGCCAAGGTGGGTGTGTTCGGCAAGGTGGTGAAGAAGGACGCCGCGCTGCGCCCGGGCGACCGCGTAGAAATCTATCGTCCCATCATCTGCGACCCGGAAACGGTGCCGCGGCGCAACGGCGCCGACGACGACGATGACGAATGAGGACGTGAGCGCGCGCAGCCGCGTGCGTGACTACCACCGTCGCACCATACACCGCTACGCGGCCTACGCCGCCGGCCCGGAAACGCTGGACTGGGACGCGCAGCCGTCGCCCTTCCGCCACTACGAAGGTGCGCCGCGGGTGGCGCTGCCGCTGGCCACCGACGATGACGGCCCGGTCGCCGCGCGCTTGCGTCTGGACTGGCGCATGCTCGACACCGGTCTGCCGCCCTTGCCCTGCACGCTGTCCGCGCTGGGTGCGCTGCTGCATCTGGCACTGGGCCTGACCGCCTGGAAGTCCACCGGCCCCGACCGCTGGGCGGTGCGCGCCAATCCGTCGAGCGGCAATCTGCACCCGGTCGAGGGATGGCTGTTCGCGGTCGGCGTGCCGGGGCTGGACGACGGCCTCTGGCACTACCTGCCCGAAGTGCACGCGCTGGAATTGCGCGCCGCCTTCGAGCCGGGCGGCGCGCCCGGCCTGCACCTCGCGCTCAGTTCGGTCATGTGGCGCGAGGCGTGGAAGTACGGCGAGCGTGCCTTCCGCTATTGCCAGCTCGATGTCGGCCATGCGACGGCCACACTGCGCAATGCGGCCGCCGTGCTCGGCTGGTCGCTCGCCGTGCAGCCGGTGCGCGTCGACCTGCTGGCGGCTGCATTGGGGCTTGATCGTCTGCCCGATTTTCCGGCGCGGCGCGACCAGGCCACCGAAGTGGAAGAGGCCGAACTGCTGTTCGGGGTCGGCATCGGTCACGTGCCCGGGCCGCTGCCGGTGCGCACGGTCGAGCGCTGGCACGGGCGGGCGAGCACGATAGACGCGCATCCCATGTACCGCTGGCCGGCGATCGATGAAATGGCCGAAGCCACGCGCGACGCACTGCCGCGCGGCGAACTGCCGGCGCGGCGACGCGAGGTGGCGCCGCCGTGCGGCCGCTCGATCGGCCACGTGCTGCTCGGCCGGCGCAGTGCGCAGCGTTTCGACGGCCGCCACATGATGACGTGCGACGAATTCGACGGCGTGCTGGAGCGTCTTCAGCCCTGCCGCGCCGCACCGTGGGACGCATTGCCCGACGAGCGCCGGATCGATCTGCTGCTGTTCGTGCACCGGGTCGCGGGGGTCGCGCCCGGCGTCTACCTGCTGCCGCGCGGTCCGGCGGAGGGCGGCGTGCTGCCGCTGCTCGCTTCGCTGTACCCGCTGACACCGGTCGACGGACTGCGCAGCGGACTGCGTCTGCTCGCCACCATGGCGCCGGCTGCGCTGGCCCGGCTGGCGCGCAGCCTGCACTGCCATCAGGACATCGCATCGACCTCGTGTTTCGCGCTGGGCATGCTGTGCGAATTCGATGCCGCACTCGAAGCATCGCCGGCTGCCTACCGCGCGCTGCACCGTCAGGCCGGTCTGATCGGGCAGCAGCTCTACACCGAAGCCGAAGCACTGGGTCTGCGCGGCACCGGCATCGGCTGCTTCTTCGACGACGCGGTGCATGAACTGCTCGGCCTCGAAGACGAGCGCTTCCGCACGATCTATC
Organism: Methyloversatilis sp. MC4-4; assembly: GCF_049843555.1. Taxonomy (GTDB): domain Bacteria; phylum Pseudomonadota; class Gammaproteobacteria; order Burkholderiales; family Rhodocyclaceae; genus Methyloversatilis; species Methyloversatilis discipulorum_B. Next base: position 431,827 of record NZ_JBBHZK010000003.1, on the reverse strand, counting down.
ACTTCACGATGGGCCGCGCCGTCGACGACGCGCGCATCGAAACCACGCCTGCCTACGCGGGCGCCGAACAGGTGCCGATGGCCGCATGAAGTCCGTCAGGACGTCGGCGCATCGGCTGGAGGGCTGAACAGTGAGCACGACCTACCGCCGCATCTCCGCCGCCCAGGCGGCCGATCTGATCGCCCGCCACCGCAGCGGCCGTCTGCCGGCACTGGCGCTGTTCGACACGCGCGATCGCGCCAGTTTCGAGCGCAGCCACATCGAGGGCGCACGCCATCTGAGCGACGCCGTGTTCGGCGAGGTGCTGCAGACCGTGGCGCGGCCGACGCCGGTGCTCATCTACTGCTATCACGGCAACGCAAGCCAGAGCTGGGCCGAGCGCTTCAGCGACTTCCGCTACCCCGAGGTGTACAGCGTCGATGGTGGCCACGCACCGCTGGCGAACGCGCTCGACCGGCTGGCCGTCGGCCGCGACGGGTGTGCGCTGCCGCCTGACGCATCGCCGGCGCTGCGCGCACTGATCGAGTCGAATGGCTTCGATCCGCGCAATCTCGATGGCGCGATCGCGCACGGGCTGACGCCGCTGATGCGGGCCGCGCTCGACGGCGAGGCGGCACTGGTAGACGAACTGCTGGCGGCCGGCGCCGACGTGGGTTGCCGCAATGCCGACGGCAACAACGCGCTGTGGCTGGCCTGCGTCGGCGGCAACGTCGATGTCGTGCGCGCGCTGGCGGGCGCCGGCATCGATCTGGACAACCGAAACGACACCGGCGCCACCACGCTCATGTACTGCGCGTCGAGCGGCAGGCACGCACTGCTTGCGCTGCTGCTCGATCTGGGGGCGGACCCGCTGCTGCGTACCGACGACGACTATCTCGCCGCCGATCTGGCATCGACCGTCGAGTGCCTGCAGCTGCTGCGGCACACCGTCGCATGAGCACCCCGACGAGGGCACCTGCCGGCGTCACTGCACGACGCGTACGCCCGCCTTCATTCCAACCCCGCCAAAGCAAGGATTCCCGATGACTCCGGGCACGCTCCAAGCGGTCGGCACTGCGCTGTTCGCGGTGGCCGTCGCACACACTTTCCTGACCCGGTATTTCGAGCACCTCGCACATCTGCAGCCCGGTCACGCGGGCATCTGGCATCTGCTCGGCGAGGTCGAAGTGGTGTTCGGCTTCTGGGCCTTCGTGCTGCTGGCCTTCATGGCGCTCACCGGTGGCGCCGGCAGTGCGGCTGGCTATCTGGAAGCGCTGGACTACACCGAGCCGGCCTTCGTGTTCGTCATCATGGTGGTGGCGGCCAGCCGGCCGGTGCTCGAACTGTGCAAGGCGGGCGCTCGCACGCTGGCGCGCTACATCCCGGCGCCCGACAGCGTCGCCTTCCATTTCGTCTGCCTGTCCGTGCTTCCGCTGCTCGGTTCCTTCATCACCGAGCCGGCTGCGATGACGCTGGCGGCGCTGATGCTGCGCGACAACGTCTACAGCAGGAAGATTTCGCACCGCCTGAAGTACGTCACCCTGGGCGCGCTGTTCGTGAACGTGTCGATCGGCGGCACGCTCACCCATTTCGCCGCACCGCCGGTGCTGATGGTGGCCAGCAAGTGGAACTGGGACATGTGGTACATGCTCGGCCACTTCGGCTGGAAGTCGGCGATCGCCGTGTTCGTCAACGCTGGCGTGGCAACGCTGCTGTTCGCGCGCGAGCTGAAGTCGCTGCACGTGGATACGCGCAGCAGCGACCGCACCGTGCCGCGCGCACTGATGCTTCTGCACGTGTTCTTTCTCGCCGGCATCGTGTACTTCGCGCACCATCCGGTGGTGTTCGTCGGACTGTTCCTGCTCTTCCTCGGTGTGGCCGAGGCCTACCGGCACTACCACGACCGGCTGATGCTGCGCGAGGGCCTGATGGTGGGCTTCTTCCTCGCCGGCCTCGTCACCCTGGGGGCGCTGCAGCAGGGATGGCTACAGGCCGCGCTCACCGGCATGGACAGCACGGCGCTCTACTTCGGTGCCACCGCGCTGACCGCAATCACCGACAACGCGGCGCTGACCTACCTGGGTTCGCTGGTCGAGGGCACGGACGAGGCCTTCAAGTACTCGCTGGTGGCCGGTGCCGTGACCGGCGGTGGATTGACGGTGATCGCCAACGCGCCCAATCCGGCCGGGTTCGCGATCCTGCGCGGCCATTTCGACGACGAGGCGATCAATCCGCTCGGCCTGTTCGTGACCGCGCTGCCGCCGACCATCGTCGCCATCCTGGCTTTCCAGCTGCTCTGAACTTGCCGGCTCAGGAATCCGCCGCTTCGGCTTCGCCCTCGGTGCGCTGCAGCCGGTAACTGAGTTTGGGCCGCGACATGCCGAGCCGGCGCGCGGCGCGCGCGATGTTGCCGCCCTCCTGATCGACGCAGGCCTTCATCAGCTGCTGCTCCAGCGCTTCCAGCGGAATGCCGGCGCGCAGGATCTGCTCGACCAGCTGTTCGCGCACCGCGTCGCCGCAGCCTTCTTCCAGCTTGCCGCAGGCGGAGATGCCGGATTCGCGTGCCAGCACCGCCTCCAGCGACAGGAAGAGGTGGTGCGCCTCGATCCAGCCTTGCTGCGGCGCCAGTACGACACCGCGCTCGATCACGTTCTCCAGCTCGCGCACATTGCCCGGCCAGTGGTGGGCGTGCAGCGACTGGAAGCCCTTGTCCGACACGCCCTGCACGTGCTTGCCGTGCTGACGGTTGAACTTGGCGACCAGCGAGTCGACCAGCTGCCGCAGGTCGGCCAGCCGCTCGCGCAGCGGCGGGATGTGGATGGGATAGACGTGCACGCGGTAGTACAGGTCGGGGCGGAAGCGGCCTTCCTTTACCGCCTGCGCCAGATCGACGTTGGTGGCGGCGACCACCCGCACGTTCACCTTGCGCGTGCGCTCGTCGCCGAGGCGTTCGATCTCGCCTTCCTGCAGCGCGCGCAGCAGCTTGGCCTGGGCGGCCAGCGGCATTTCACCGATCTCGTCGAGAAAGAGGGTGCCGCCCTCGGCACGCTCGAACTTGCCGGCGCGCGAGGCGTGGGCACCGGTGAAGGCGCCCTTTTCGACGCCGAACAGTTCCGACTCGATCAGGTCGTGCGGGATCGCCGCACAGTTCACTGCGACGAAGGGGGCGTCCTTGCGCGGGCTCATCTGGTGCAGCACGCGGGCGAAGCGTTCCTTGCCGACACCGGTCTCGCCGAGCAGCAGCACGGTCACCGTGGTGCCGGCGGCGCGCAGCATCAGTTCGTAGGCGCGGCGGAAGCTGGCCGAACTGCCGATCAGGTCGGTCGGCGTCGGCGCCCCCTGCGTGCTGTCGGTCTGGGCGACGCCGGCCCAGGCGGCCGCAGGAAGATGGGCGATACGGCTGTCCGGTTCGAAGTAGCGGGCGTACTGCTCGCCGTCCTCCCATTCCTCGACCGGCTTGCCGACGATGCGGCAGTTGTTGGCGCCGCAGCAGGCGCACTCGGTTTCCTTGAACAGCACCATGCGGCCCATGAAGGCCGAGGTGTAGCCCGAGGCGTAGCCGATCTGCATCCAGCACACCGGATCGGCGGCCTGGCCGAATTCGCGCAGGTGGAATTCGGCTTCCCACGAGTGCTCCCACAGGAACTCGCCGTCGAATTCGCCGCTGCGCACGTCGATATGGATGTGCACCGGCGTCACCTGCACGCTGCCTTCGAGCATGTGCAGCTGCGGGCCGACGAAGAAGGACTCGATCGGGTTCTGGTCCGGCCGTATCGTGCGTGCCAGTTCGGCGTCGCGCATGCCGGATTCGTAACCCATGCGAGTCAGGATGCGGCGCGCCGATTCCGGCCCGACCGACTTGATCAGCTGCGTGCGCAGCGCCGACATCGCGGCGCAATGCATCAGCAGCATGCGGTTTTCCGCCAGCCAGATCAGTCCGTCGTCGGCCGAAAACCTGACCAGCCGACGCAGATCGCTGTTGTGCGGGTACTTGAACGTACTCATTGCCCGTGCCTCCTCCAGACCGGTGCTTCATGTTGCGCTGCACAGCGGTTCGGCCTCCGTCTCCTGCAGTGGACCGCGTGCGCGATCCCGACTGCATGGCGTGGCCGGTCTTCTTCCGGTCGAATCGTTCACCAGTTGGTGAACACGTCTTCGGGCGCTTCACCAACTCATCAACCGGCGGACGCGGCGACTGTACTCCTGGCCACCTAAAACCGCCAAATATCGAGATTTTTATCAATTATCGAGTATGGCACGCTTCTTGGATAGGAGAGGGTGCGGCTGACGGCTGCATCCGGTACTTCGGCGAGAGCGCTCCTGCTTCCGTTTCTTCCGAGGTGTTGATGCGCCGCAGCACGCACCACAAAGGAGGAGGAAAGCGATGGCAATGACCGGCGTGCTGCGCCCGGGTCATGTCGCCCTGAGGGTGACGGATCTGGAAGCGGCGGTGAAACACTACGGACAGGTACTGGGCCTTATCGAGACCGGGCGCGATGCGCAAGGTCGCGTGTACTTCAAGGCCTGGGATGAACACGATCACCACAGCGTGGTGCTGCGCAAGGCGGATGCGCCGGGCATGGACTACATGGGCTTCCGCGTCGACAGCGAAGCGACGCTGGACAGTCTTGCGGCGGCGGTCGAAGGCAGTCGTCTGGCCACCGATCTGCAATGGATACCTGCCGGCGAACATCTGCATACCGGCCGCCGCTTCCGCTTCACGGTGCCGACCGGGCACGCGATCGAACTGTTCGCGACCAAGGACAAGGTGGGCAACGGCCTGCCTGACGTGAATCCGGACCCGTGGCCCGATGGCCTGATCGGCATGCAGCCGACGCGCTTCGACCACTGCCTGCTGTACGGCGACGATGTGGATGGCGTGGTGAAGCTGTTCACCGAGGTGCTGGGTTTCAGGATCGCCGAACAGGTGATGGCGGGCGACCTGATGGTGGGCGTGTTCCTGACCTGCTCGACCAAGCCGCACGACATCGCCTTCATCCGCAATCCGGAGAAGGGCCGCTTCCACCACTGCTCCTTCATCCTCGATACGTGGAACGACGTGCTGCGGGCAGCCGATCTGATCTCGAAGAACGACGTGTCACTGGACATCGGTCCGACGCGGCACGGCATCACGCGTGGCGCGACGATCTACTTCTTCGATCCGGCGGGCAACCGCAACGAGGTGTACTCGGGCGGCTACCAGTACTACCCGGACAAGCCGGTCATCACCTGGACGGTGGAGGATCTCGGGCGCGCGATCTTCTATCACGACCGCAAGCTCAACGACGCCTTCCTCAATGTGTACACCTGAGGCGAGCGCCATGGCGTCGGCATTCGACCCCTTCCGCAAGTACGTGCGTGTCACCGGCGAGCGTGACGACGGCTTCATCGAGTTTGATTTCGCACTCGGCGAGCCGGAGCTGTTCGCCGAAATGATGCTCACGCGCGCCGCCTTCGACGAATTCTGTGCGGCGCAGGGTGTGGTCGTGCTCGACGCGGCCGGCGCGGAACCGGCATCGCCGGTATCCGCACGGCTCAACGACGTACTGAACGGCGGCCCGCGCTGAGCGCGGGTTCGACGGCACAAGAACAGATCAGAGGAGACAGGCATGCAGATCGACCTGCGTACCGTATCAATCAAGCCCTTGCGCCAGACCTATGGCCACATCGCGCGGCGCTTCGGCGACAAGCCGGCGTCGCGCTACCAGGAAGGCAGCTTCGACGTGCAGCCGACCGCCAACTTCCACTATCGCCCGACCTGGGACCCGGACCGCGACATCTTCGACGTCACGCGCACGCAATTGAAGATGAAAGACTGGTACGCCTTCAAGGATCCGCGCCAGTACTACTACGGCGCCTGGACGCTGGCGCGTGCACGTCAGCAGGACACGGCCGAATCGAACTTCGACTTCGTCGAGTCGCGCAACCTTGGCGCCTTGCTGCCCGATGACGTTCGCCAGCTGGCACTCGACCTGCTGCTGCCGCTGCGCCACGTCGCCTGGGGCGCCAACATGAACAACTCGTCCATCTGCGCCTACGGCTATGGCACGACGATCACCCAGCCCTGCATGTTCCACGCGATGGACAACCTGGCCATCGCGCAGTACCTGACGCGCATCGGTCTGCTGCTCGGCGACACCGCCTCGCTGGCCACGGCGAAGGAGCACTGGCTGTACGCCGCCGACTGGCAGGGTCTGCGCCGCTACGTCGAGGACTGCCTGGTGGTGCAGGACTGGTTCGAGCTGTTCGTCGCCCAGAATCTGGTGCTCGACGGCCTCGTGTATCCACTGTTCTACAAGACCCTGGTCGAGGACGAACTGTCGCTGCGCGGCGGCACCGCGGTCGCCATGCTGACGCAGTTCATGACCGAGTGGTACGCCGAGACCGCGAAGTGGGTCGATGCGCAGATCAAGACCGCCTGCGCCGAGTCGCCCGACAACGCGGCGCTGGTGCGCGGCTGGGTCAGCGCCTGGCAGGCGCGCGCACTGGAGGCCGTGATGCCGCTGGCGCAGCGCGCGCTCGGTGAGCGTGCCGGCGCGGCGCTCGACGATCTCGCAACGCAGTTCGCTGCCCGCGTCGCCAAGTGCGGCGTGCCGGCCTGAGGTCGCGCCATGTCCAAGGTATTCATCGCGCTGCAGACCAACGACGACACGCGTCCGATCATCGAATCCATTCTGGCCGACAACCCGCACGCGGTGCCGGTCGAGTCGCCGGCGATGATCAAGATCGACGCCGAAGGCCACCTGACCGTGAAGCGCGCGTCGATCTCCGAACTGATCGGCCGCGACTTCGACCTGCAGGAACTGCACACGCACCTGATATCGCTGTCCGGCCATATCGACGAGAGCGACGACGAGTTCACGCTGCACTGGGACAACTGATGGACAACTGATCCCGGCGCACGCGCCGAGGGAGAACCCGGGACACAGACGGCCGCCTGAACGGCCGCACCCGGATCTGTCATTGAGGAGAAGCACAGATGGACATGCAGGTACCGAAGAAGAAGCTGGGCCTGAAGGAACGCTACACGCTGATGACCCGTGATCTGGCGTGGGACACCACCTATCAGCCGAAGGAAAAGGTGTATCCGTACGCCGACTACGAGGGCATCAAGATCCATGACTGGGACAAGTGGGAAGACCCCTTCCGCCTGACCATGGACGCCTACTGGAAATACCAGGCTGAGAAGGAGCGCAAGCTCTACGCCATCATCGACGCCTACAGCCAGAGCAACGGCCACCTCGGCGTGACCGACGCGCGCTACCTGAACGCGATCAAGATCTTCCTGACCGCGGTGACGCCGCTGGAATACATGGCCCACCGCGGCTTCGCCCACGTCGGCCGCGCCTTCCCCGGCGCCGGTGCGCGCGTGGCCTGCCAGATGCAGGCGATCGACGAAATGCGCCATGCGCAGACGCAGATCCATTCGCTGTCGAATTACAACAAGTACTACAACGGCTTCCACGACGCGCCGCACATGTTCGACCGCGTCTGGTACCTGTCGGTCCCGAAGAGCTTCTTCGACGACGCGATCACCGCCGGTCCGTTCGAGTTCATCGTGTCGGTCGGCTTCTCCTTCGAGTACGTGCTGACCAATCTGCTGTTCGTGCCTTTCGTGTCGGGTGCGGCCTACAACGGCGACATGGGCACCATGACCTTCGGTTTCTCGGCGCAGTCGGACGAAGCGCGTCACATGACGCTGGGCCTGGAGTGCATCAAGTTCATCCTGGAGCAGGACCCGGCCAACCTGCCCATCGTGCAGCGCTGGATAGACAAGTGGTGCTGGCGCGGCGTACGCCTGCTGTCCATCGTCGCGATGATGATGGACTACATGCTGCCCAAGCGCGTCATGAGCTGGAAGGAAGCCTGGGAAATCTATTTCGAGGAGAACGGCGGCGCGCTGTTCAAGGACCTCGCGCGTTACGGCATCAAGATGCCGGCCTGCGCCGAGCAGATCCGCCAGGAGAAGGATCACCTGTCGCACCAGGTGTGGGCCACCTTCTACAACTACGGCGGCGCCACCGACTTCCACACCTGGATGCCGACCGAGGACGAAATGCAGTGGCTGTCGCAGAAGTACCCGGACACCTTCGACAAGTACTACCGGCCGCGCTTCGAGTTCTGGCGCGAACAGCAGGAAAAGGGCAATCGTTTCTACAACAAGACGCTGCCCATGCTGTGCCAGACCTGCCAGATTCCGATGCTGTTCACCGAGCCCGGCGACCCGACGAAGATCTGCTACCGCGAGCGCAGCTACAAGGGCAACAAGTACCACTTCTGCTCCGACCACTGCCAACACATCTTCGACAACGAGCCGGAGAAGTACGTACAGGCCTGGCTGCCGGTGCACCAGATCTACCAGGGCAACTGCTTCCCGGAGGGCACCGACCCGACCGCGCCCGGCTTCGATCCGCTGGCCGCGGTGCTGGAGTACTACCGGCTCAACGTCGGTCACGACAACGGCGAGTTCGAAGGTTCGGAAGACCATCGCAACTTCGAAGCCTGGCGCGGCATGGCCAAGCGCAACGACTGAGGGGGACGAAGACATGCAAGTCGCTGCAGTGAAGGATTACGTCGGCGTGCCGCGCGACGTGGTCGACAACTTCCACGGCAACCAGCTCGTGTACGTCGGCTGGGACGATCACCTGATGTTCTGCGCGCCGCTGGCCTTTCCTTTCCCGCCCACCATGCGCTTCGGCGACATCGTCGAGAAGGTGCTGCCCGGCGCCTACGGCTATCACCCGGACTGGGCGAGGATCGACTGGTCAAGGGTGGAGTGGATGAAGTCAGGCGAGCCGTGGGTGCCCCACTTCAATCGCACGCTGGCGGAGAACGGCATCGGCCACAAGGACGCCATCCGCTTCCGCACGCCGGGCCTCACCGGCATCAAGGGATCGTGCAGCTGATGGCTTACGCGCTGACCATAGAACCACTGGGCCAGACGCTGGAGGTCGAGGACGACCAGACGGTGCTGGATGCCTGCCTGCGCGCAGGCATCTGGCTGCCGCACGCCTGCTGTCACGGCCTGTGCGCCACCTGCAAGGTACAGGTGACGGACGGCGAGGTGGACCACGGCGAAGCGTCCGACTTCGCGCTGATGGACTTCGAGCGGGAGGAGGGCAAGACCCTGGCCTGCTGCGCGCGGCTGCAGAGCGACGTCACCATCGAGGCGGACATCGACGAGGAACCGGACGCGCGCAACATTCCGGTCGAGGATTTTCACGGTACGGTGGCCCGCATCGAACAGCTGACGCCGACGATCAAGGGCCTGTTCATCCGGCTCGACCGGCCGCTCGACTTCCAGGCCGGCCAGTACATCAATCTGGACATCGGCGCCGAGCCGGGCATGTCGCGTGCGTTCTCGCTCGCCAATCCGCCGTCTACCGGCGACGAGGTCGAGCTGAACATCCGCATCGTGCCCGGCGGTCGCGGCACCACCTGGATACACGAGTCGCTGCAGGCGGGCGACCGGGTGAAGCTGTCCGGCCCCTACGGCCGCTTCTTCGTGCGCGAGTCGGCCGCCAAGCCGCTCATCTTCATGGCGGGCGGCTCCGGGCTGTCCAGCCCGCGGTCGATGATTCTCGATCTGCTGGCCAAGGGCTACGCGCAGCCGATCACGCTGGTGTACGGCGCGCGCAACCGCGACGAGCTGTACTACCACGACGACTTCGTCGCGCTGGCTGCGGCACACGCGAACTTCAGCTACGTGCCGGCGCTGTCGGATGAGCCGGCGGGCAGCGACTGGGCGGGCTTCCGCGGCTTCGCGCACGAGGCGGCGCTGGCCCACTTCCGCGAGGACTTCCGTGGCCACCAGGCCTATCTGTGCGGACCGCCAGTGATGATCGACGCCTGCATCAACGCGCTGATGCAGGGCCGGCTGTTCGAGCGCGACATCTACACCGAGAAGTTCTTTTCGGCCGCCGACGCGCAGCAGGTGCGCAGCCCGCTGTTCAGGAAGATCTGAAATGACACAGCTCCCTTACTCGCTGCGCTCGCACAGGGTCGGCTTTGCACAGCCGACCCGTTCGGCAGGCGTGGCGCAATGCGCCACGAAACCCCTGCCTCACCTCCCCGAGGGGGAGGTCGGGTCCTTCGGAACGGCCGTGCGGAGCTGACATGGCACGCACCTACAGCATCGTGCTCGACGGCATCGGCCGCGAATACCTGTGTGCGGAAACGCAGAACGCGCTGCGCGGCATGGAAGCGCTGGGTGGCCGCGGCATACCGGTCGGCTGCCGCCAGGGCGGCTGCGGCGTGTGCAAGGTGGAAGTGCTGTCCGGCACCTTTACTGCAGGCGTCATGAGCCGCAGCGCGATCAGCGAGGACGACGAGCGCCGCCAGTGCGTGCTTGCCTGCCGCATCTACCCGACCAGCGACCTGAAGCTCAAGGTGGTCGGCAAGATGGCGCGCAGCGTCGAGGCGCTGAAGCTGGAGGCGGCGAAAAAGGACTGACTGCAGAGGTCTTCTGCCTGCTCCGATCTGGTTCTCGGCTCGGGATCGAGGCAGACCGGCATGCGCAGGAATGACCGGAAGTGCTTTCAGCCGTAGTATTCGCGCTTGCGAAACTCTGGTCTTCCCATGGCGCCCCCTTTGGCATTTCAACCCGGTCTGTTCGGCGACTGCCCGGTCGAAGCGGCGATCCGGCAACTGGCGGACGATTCGAGCACCCAGGAGCGTGGCGCGATCTACACGCGTCGCGAGGTTGTCGACTTCATGCTCGATCTTGCGGGGTACTCCGCAGAGCGGGATCTCACGCGCCTCCGTTTTCTCGAACCGTCATTTGGTGCCGGTGATTTCCTGCTACCGGCAATCGAGCGCTTGTTGAGAGCAGCTCGCAGGGTAGGCCGTGACTTTGCGCTGGAGGACTGCATTCGCGCGGTCGAACTGCATCGCGATACTTATGAATCCACTTTCGCCAAGGTCGTACAGACCCTCATGGCCTACGGTCACACGGAAGAGGGCTCGCTTTATCTGGCTCGGCGCTGGCTCATCTGCGATGACTTTCTGTTGTCGCCGATACGGGGCGCTTTCGACGTCGTCGTGGGCAATCCGCCCTATGTTCGGCAGGAGTTGATTCCGGAGGCGCTGCTCAATGAGTACCGCGCGCGCTACTCGACGCTCTACGATCGCGCAGATCTATACGTACCTTTCATGCAGAGGGCCCTTGAACTGCTCGCCGATGGCGGGGAGCTGTGCTTCATCTGTGCCGATCGCTGGATGAAGAACAAGTACGGAGCGCCCTTGCGACGTCTCGTCACGACGCGTTTCCGGCTCAAGGCCTATGTCGATCTCAGCGAGGCATCCGCCTTTCATTCCGAAGTGATCGCATACCCGGCGATTACCCTGATCGCACGTTTGATGCCAGGAGTGACCCGCGTTGCAGTCGTTAGGGAGGTCGAAAGATTGGCGGAGCTCACATCCGGACTGATGGATGGTGGCTCGGAGGGAACTTCCGACGTCCGTCTGATCAGAAGTCTTCCCGCAGATGGCGAGCCATGGGTGCTCGCCGAAGAGGATTCTCTTTCCCTGATTCGTCGTCTTGAAGGGGCCTTTCCCACCCTGGAAAAGGCGGGCTGCAAAGTGGGGATCGGCGTTGCTACGGGTGCCGACAGGGCCTTCATCGGGCTCATGGACGAACTTGACGTTGAGGATGATCGCAAGCTGCCTCTTGCCATGACGCGCGATATCGACAGCGGTGAAGTGAGTTGGCGCGGATTTGGAGTGATCAATCCCTTCCAAGACGACGGGAGGCTGGTCGATCTTGCCGCGTATCCGAAGTTGCGTGCTTTCCTGGAACAGCGGCGCGACATCATTGCGAATCGCCACGTGGCGAAGAAGGACCCATCCCGCTGGTTCCGCACCATAGACAGGATTACTCCGTCGCTGGTGGTCGAGCCCAAGCTGCTGATTCCGGACATCAAAGGTCACGCCCAGGTCGTGTTCGAGGATGGACGGCTCTATCCGCACCACAATCTTTACTTCGTGACCGCGAGTGAGTGGGATCTGAGGGCGTTGCAGGCAGTCTTGCTGTCCGACCTGACGCGCTTTTTCATCGCCTCGTATTCCACTCGTATGCGGGGCGGTTTTCTCCGGTTTCAAGCGCAGTATCTGCGGCGGATCAGGCTCCCGTTCTGGAAGGATGTTCCATCGGGTTTGCGGTCAACACTCGGCGCGGCGGCTCACGCTCTCGACGTCACAGCCTGCAATCGGGCTGTTGCCGAGCTCTACGGACTGACCGAGGACGATATCGCTTTGATAGAAAAAGAGGGTGCGCAGCGGCGCTGAGACCGAATGGCTCTTGAATTGTGCGACTACGAGCGCCGTGCGCGCGGGGCGGTAAAGGAGTTCTGGACAAGCCGTGGTGGCGCTGCCGAGCGTCAACGGCAATCTGGAAAGGCAGATCGTGGAGAGCGTGGCAGCGTCCTTTCGGGCAAGAACATGGATGGCTTCGTTCCACTTATCCAGGCGCTCGTTGCGAAGAACGGGTTGCCATCGGCGGAAGTGTACTTAAAGCGCACTGTCCTCACGCTTCCTGGCTACTTCCGTCCGACCAAGATATGGGACGTGCTCGTAATGAACGGTGGTCGGTTGATCGCCGCGATCGAACTGAAAAGTCAGATCGGGCCGTCATTCGGAAACAATTTCAATAATCGGGCCGAAGAGGCAATCGGTACCGGCCATGACCTGTGGGTTGCCTATCGAGAAGGTGCGCTCGGTGACCAGCCCCCACCCTTCATCGGCTGGCTCATGCTCGTAGAGGATTGCGACAAGTCCAGAAATCCGGTCAAGGACGCGAGCCCTCACTTTCCAGTGTTCTCGGAATTTCGCGGCGCATCTTACCTACGGCGATACGACATTCTTTGCCAGCGATTGGTCAAGGAGAAAGTGTACTCGTCGGCCTGCGTCATGACGTCGTCCAGAAACGCCGCAACGTCCGGCGTTTTCGGAGAAATGTCTGAACTTACCGGTTTGGGGACCTTCGTTCGACGCCTTGCCGCGCACATTGCCGAGGAGGCATCGCGCGTTTAATCAGGCGCGAAGGATGGGGGTAGGGGCGGCGAAGCGGAAAACGGATACGACAACCGGAATCCCGTCGCATCAATCGCGGATTTGCGAAGGTCGGTCTCAACGGCCGTTGGCCGCCTTCCTTGTCGGCGCCTGCGCGAACTGCGGCACGCTGGCCACGGTCTGGAAGGTGCGCCAGATGTGGCCGGACAGCACGCGCGTCGCCTCGTCGGCGTCGCGCGCGATGGCCGCCTTGAAGATCTGTTCGTGTTCTTCGTGTACGTCCTGCGGCACCGGCCGGTTCAGCACCGATATGCGGCGGTAGCGTTCCGACTGGCGGTACAGGATGGCCAGGAAGTGGCGTATCCAGCGCGAGGTGCAGGCGCCGATCAGCGTTTCGTGGAACACGCGATTGCGCTCTTCCCACTCATTCACGCTGCCATCGACGTCGCCGGCCAGCTTTTCTTCTGCCCGCGTCAGCAGGTGGAAGGCGCTAACCAGATTGCCTTCCCAGGTTTCGTCGCCGTTGGTGATGCTCTGTCGCAGCGCCTCGCATTCGAGCATGACGCGGGTACGTGTGATGTCCTCGATGTCGGCGAGCGAAATCGGTGCCACACGAAAGCCGCGCTGGCCCTGGGCGACCACCAGCGAGTCGCTCACCAGCAGCGCCAGCGCCTCGCGCAGTGTGCCGGCGCCGACTTCGTACTCGTCCTTCAGGTGTTCGACCCGAAGCTTCGCACCCGGAGCGTGACGGCCTTCGATGATGTCCCGCCGCAACTGGCGATACGCGCCATCGACCAGCGTCTTCGGTTCATAGGCTTCGCCGTTGGCCGCAAAGTCACCGGTAATCAATTGTTCCATATGGACTTTCCAGAGCGCCTTCTCACGGTGTGCCAAGGCATGCAGCCATTCTAGTTCCGAACTTTCTCCGTGAAAAGTCAAAAATCTCGATAAAAATAGTTGACGTCGAGATTATTGGTTTATATCGTTAAGTCCATCGAATATCGACGAGTGAGAGGTCGCGATACAGCGGCCCCGCGGAGGAGACGACATGGACGTGGCAGCACGGCAATCGACGGTGGGCTGGGAGGCGGCATCCGCAGCGGTCAGCGCAGCGGTCGCGCACGCGGCGTCCATTGGCGCCTGCGTCAATGCGGCGGTGGTTGATCGCGCCGGCCAGCTCGTCTCGTTCCTGCGCATGCCCGGGGCAGCGCTGCACTCGGTCGATATCGCGATCGACAAGGCCTATACCGCCGCCAGCTTCGGTCTGCCGACCGGCGACTGGGCGGCCGCCCTCTCGTCCCACTCCGACGCAGTCCGCCAGGGGCTGCCGCTGCGGCCGCGCATGGTCATGTTCGGCGGCGGTCTGCCGCTGGTGGTGGCCGGCGAACGCATCGGCGGCGTCGGCATTTCCGGCGGTTCCGAAGCGCAGGACGAAGCCTGCGCCCGCGCCGCACTCGCTGCGCTCGACTTGTAAATGAAGCCCCCACGCTCACTTCGTTCGCTGCCCCCCGAGGGGGCTGCGCTGCCCTTGGGGCGGCCCGGCGGGCGGCGCGGCGCGCGTTCTGCGTCGCACGTCGCGCGGTGAGGCAATTGAGCACGCACACACAAGAAAGAGATCGATGAAACAGATCAGCCACTTCATCAACGGCGAGTTCGTCGCCGGCCGCGAAGGCCGCCGCTTCGACAAGCGCTCGCCGCTGGACAACCGCGTCATCGCCTCGGTCAGCGAAGCCGGGCGCGACGAGGTGAATGCCGCGGTCGCCGCAGCGCGTGCCGCGCTCGAAGGACCGTGGGGCCGCATGACGGTGACCGAGCGCACCGAACTGCTGTACGCGGTCGCCAATGAAATCAACCGCCGCTTCGACGACTTCGTCGCCGCCGAGGTGGCCGACACCGGCAAGCCGGTCAGTCTGGCCAGCCACCTCGACATTCCGCGCGGTGCCGCCAACTTCAAGATCTTCGCCGACGTGGTCAAGAACGTGCCGGGCGAGTTCTTCGAAATGGCGACGCCGGACGGCCGCGGCGCGATCAACTACGCGCTGCGCAAGCCGGTCGGCGTGGTCGGCGTGGTGTGTCCGTGGAACCTGCCGCTGCTGCTGATGACCTGGAAGGTCGGCCCGGCGCTGGCCTGCGGCAACACCGTGGTGGTGAAGCCGTCGGAAGAGACGCCGCAGACCGCGGCGCTGCTCGGCGAAGTGATGAACGCGGTCGGCATGCCGGCCGGCGTCTACAACGTGGTGCACGGTTTCGGCCCGGATTCGGCCGGCGAATTCCTGACCACCCACCCGGGCGTCAATGCCATCACCTTCACCGGCGAGACGCGCACCGGCGAAGCCATCATGAAGGCGGCCGCCGGCGGCGCGCGGCCGGTGTCGCTGGAAATGGGTGGCAAGAATCCGGCCATCGTGTTCGCCGACTGCGACTTCGACGCCGCCATCGCCGGCACGCTGCGTTCGGCCTTCGCCAACTGCGGTCAGGTTTGCCTCGGCACCGAGCGCGTCTATGTCGAGCGCCCGCTGTTCGAGCGCTTCGTCGCCGCGCTGAAGCAGGGCGCCGAGGCGCTGGTCATGGGCCGGCCGGAGGACGAAGCCACCGGCATGGGCCCGCTCATCTCGGCCGAGCACAAGCAGAAGGTGCTGGCCTACTACCGCCGCGCGGTGGAAGAGGGCGCCACCGTCGTCACCGGCGGCGGCGTTCCGGCCATGCCGAGCGAACTGGCCAACGGCGCCTGGGTGCAACCCACGATCTGGACCGGATTACCGGAGACCGCCGCCGTCGTGCGCGAGGAAATCTTCGGCCCGTGTTGCCACATCGCGCCCTTCGACCGCGAAGAGGACGCGATCCGCATGGCCAACGACACGAACTACGGCCTCGCCGCGTCTGTATGGACGTCCGACATCACGCGCGGCCACCGCGTCGCGGCCGCACTCGACACCGGTCTGGTGTGGGTGAACTCCTGGTTCCTGCGCGACCTGCGCACGCCTTTCGGCGGCGCCAAGCAATCGGGCATCGGCCGCGAAGGCGGCGTGCATTCGCTCGAGTTCTACACCGAGCTGAAGAACGTGTGCGTGAAGCTGTGAGGAGCGCCGACATGAACGCACCGCTGAATCCGGAAATCGCCCGCAGCATCGTCGCCGCCGGCATCACCACCAACTATCACGACCTGGGCAGCGGCTTTCCGGTGCTCATGCTGCACGGCTCGGGCCCCGGTGTCAGCGCCTGGGCGAACTGGCGGCTGGTCATGCCGCAGCTTGCCGAACGCGCTCGCGTGATCGCGCCGGACATGGCGGGTTTCGGCTACACCGAGCGCCGCTCGGATCTCCGGTACGACATGGATACCTGGGTCGCCCAGGCCGTCGGCATGCTGGATGCACTCGGCATCGAACGCGCCGATCTGGTCGGCAACAGCTTCGGCGGCGGCCTGGCCTTGCAGGTCGCCATCCGGTTTCCGCACCGCATCCGCCGTCTGGTGCTGATGGGCAGCGTCGGCGTGCGCTTCGACATCACGCCGGCACTCGACGCGGTGTGGGGCTACACGCCGTCGATCGAAACGATGCGCGGCCTGCTCGACCTGTTCGCATACGACCGCTCGCTGGTGAACGACGAACTGGCAAAGCTGCGCTACGAGGCGTCGATCCGGCCGGGCTTCCAGGAATCCTTCGCCGCCATGTTCCCGGCGCCGCGCCAGCGCTGGGTCGATGCGATGGCCAGCAATGTCGACGACATCAAGGCGCTGCCACACGAAACACTGGTCATCCACGGCCGGGAAGACAAGGTCATCCCGCTCGACACCTCGCTCACGCTGGCGCAGTGGATACCGAACGCGCAGCTGCACGTGTACGGCAAGTGCGGCCACTGGACGCAGATCGAGCACGCCGCACGCTTCGCGCGTCTCGTCGCGGACTTCCTCACCGAACCCCATTGAACAGGCCCCGGACATGATGCAAGCCCAGAAGATCCAGCAGTACGGCGACGAGCTGTACGCCGCGCTCACCACCCGCGAAACGGTGGCGCCGCTGACCAGCCGCGAGCCGGACATCACGATCGAGGATGCCTACCACATCCAGCAGCGCATGATTTCGCGCCGGCTGGACGCTGGCGAGCGCATCGTCGGCAAGAAGATCGGTGTCACCTCGAAAGTCGTGCAGAACATGCTGAACGTGCACCAGCCGGACTTCGGCTACCTGCTCGACGGGATGATCTACAACGAGGGCGAGTCGATCGCTGCGAACTCGCTGATCCAGCCGCGCGCCGAGGGCGAGATCGCCTTCATCCTGAAGCACGACATCATGGGCCCCGGCGTCACCGGCGCCGACGTGCTGCGCGCCACCGAGTGCGTGATGCCCTGCTTCGAAATCGTCGATTCGCGCATCCACGACTGGAAGATCCGCATCCAGGACACGGTGGCCGACAACGCGTCGTGCGGCGTGTTCGTGCTCGGCGACCGCGCGGTGTCGCCGCGCAATCTCGACCTCGGCCTGTGCGGCATGGTGCTGGAGCTGAACGGCGACATCGTCGGCACCGGTGCCGGCGCTGCCGCGCTCGGCCATCCGGTCAACGCTGTCGTGTGGCTCGCCAACACGCTGGGCCGTCTCGGCATTCCGCTCAAGGCCGGTGAAGTGATCCTGTCCGGCTCGCTCGCCGCCCTCATTCCGGTCAAGGCTGGCGACAGCCTGCGCATCGCCATCGGTGGCCTCGGCGGCTGCTCGGTGCGCTTCGTCTAGGACCGACGCCATGGCACGCATCGCACCCCTCTCCATCGAGTCCACGCCGGACATGGCGGCCGACTTCGCCTTCTTCGAGCGCACCCTCGGCTTCGTGCCGAACAGCCTGCGCACGATGGCCTACAGGCCGGCGCTGGCGAAGGGCCTGATCGCGTTGAGCCGCGGTGTGTATGACCCGGCGGGCGAGGTCGATCTGGGCTTCAAGCGCCTGATCGGTCACGTCGCCAGCATGGCGGCCGGCTGCCTGTACTGCCGTGCGCATACCGCCACCAGTGCGCTGCGCCACGGTGTGGCCGCGGAAAAGATGGCGGCCATCGCCGACTACCGCAGCAGCCCGCTTTTCTCCGACGCCGAACGCGTGGCGCTCGATTTCGCGCTGGCCGCGGCGAGCCAGCCGAACGACGTGACGGACGAACTGTTCGCCGGCCTCCGTGCGCACTGGAACGAGGGCCAGATCGTCGAGCTGCTCGGCGTGATCGCGCTCTTCGGCTTCTTCAATCGCTGGAACGATTCCCTGGCAACGACGCTTGAGTCCGAGCCCCTTCAAACCGCTGGCAGCGTGCTCGCGAACACCGGCTGGTCGGCCGGCAAGCACGCCGCCGGAGACGAGGACATCCCTGCATGAACAAGATCAAGTGTGCATTGATCGGGCCGGGCAATATCGGCACCGATCTGCTCTACAAGCTGAAGCGCAGCCCGGTGCTGGAGCCGGTCTGGATGGTCGGCATCGACCCTGCGTCCGAAGGCCTGGCGCGCGCCCGCGACATGGGCATCAAGACCACCAGCGACGGCGTCGACGGCCTGCTGCCGCACGTCAAGGCGGACGGCATCCAGATCGCCTTCGACGCCACCAGCGCCTACGTGCATGCCGAGAACTCGCGCAAGCTCAATGCGCTGGGCGTGATGATGATCGACTTGACGCCTGCCGCCATCGGCCCCTTCTGCGTGCCGCCGGTGAATCTGAAGGAACACGTCGGCAAGCGCGAGATGAACGTCAACATGGTCACCTGCGGTGGCCAGGCGACGATCCCCATGGTGGCGGCGGTGTCGCGTGTGCAGAAGGTGAGCTACGGCGAGATCGTCGCCACCGTGTCCAGCCGCTCGGTCGGACCGGGCACGCGCAAGAACATCGACGAATTCACCCGCACCACGTCCGGCGCCATCGAGCGCGTCGGCGGTGCGGCCAAGGGCAAGGCCATCATCGTGATCAACCCGGCCGAGCCGCCGCTGATCATGCGCGACACCATCCACTGCATCACCGAGTCGGCGCCGCGTGCGGCCGAAATCGAGGAATCGGTGCACGACATGATCCGCCAGGTGCAGGCCTACGTGCCCGGTTACCGGCTGGTCAATGGCCCGGTGATCGACATGGACACCCACCGCGTGTCCATCTTCATGGAAGTCGCCGGCCTCGGCGACTACCTGCCGAAGTACGCCGGCAATCTCGACATCATGACCGCCGCCGCCGCGCGCACGGCCGAGATGTTCGCCGAAGAAATCCTGAACGGCTCGCTCTCGCTCGAGCCCGTCCCCGCTTGAGCGCAAAGGACACGACCATGAATCTCAAGGGCAAGAAGGTCACGCTGCACGACAACACGCTGCGCGACGGCATGCATCCGAAGCGCCACCAGATCACGCTGGACCAGATGCTGGCGGTGGCGCGCGGCCTCGACGAGGCGGGCATGCCGCTGATCGAGGTGACGCACGGCGACGGCCTCGGTGGCGCGTCGGTGAATTACGGCTTCCCGCTGCACAGCGACGAGGAGTACCTCTCCACCGTCATCCCGGCGATGAAGAACACCAAGGTGTCGGCGCTGCTGCTGCCGGGCATCGGCACCGTCGACCACCTGCGCATGGCGCACGAACTGGGCGTGCACACGATACGCGTGGCCACCCACTGCACCGAAGCCGACGTGTCTGAACAGCACATCGGTCTGGCGCGCAAGCTGGAGATGGACACCGTGGGCTTCCTGATGATGGCCCACATGATCGAGCCGGACAGACTCGTCGCGCAGGCGAAGCTGATGGAAAGCTACGGCGCCAACTGCGTCTATGTGACCGACTCCGCCGGCTACATGCTGCCGGACGACGTGACGGCGCGCGTCACCGCGGTGCGCCAGGCACTGAAGCCCGAAACCGAGATCGGCTTCCACGGCCACCACAACATGTCGATGGGCGTGTCGAATTCGCTGGCCGCGATCGAGGCGGGCGCCAGCCGCATCGACGGCTCGACCAACGGTCTGGGGGCCGGTGCCGGCAACACGCCGCTGGAGGTGTTCGTCGCGGTGGCCAACCGGATGGGCATCGAAACCGGCGTCGATCTGTACCGCATCATGGACGTGGCCGAAGACCTGGTGCTGCCGATGATGGAGCACCTGGTGCGCATCGACCGCGACTCGCTGACGCTGGGCTACGCCGGCGTCTATTCCTCCTTCCTGCTGTTCGCCAAGCGCGCCGGCGCCAAGTACGGCATCGCGCCGCGCGACATCCTGATGGAGCTCGGTCGCCGCGGCATGGTGGGCGGGCAGGAGGACATGATCGAGGACACCGCGATCACGATGGCGCGCGAGCGGGCGACCGCGGCGGCGGAGGGCTGAACGATGAACCTCGACCGCATCACCATCGCGCTGCTCGCCGAGCGCCTCGAAAACTGCGAGCTGGAAGCACGCGACACCACCAAGATCACCGACGACCACCCGGACATGGACTGGGAGGACGCCTACGCGGTGCAGGACGCGATCCGCGCCCGCAAGCTGGCGCGCGGCGCGCGCATCGTCGGCCTGAAGGCCGGGCTCACCTCGCGCGCCAAGATGAAGCAGATGGGCGTCGAAGACCCCGTGTTCGGCTTCCTGGTCGATGACTTCGCGGTCGCCGATGGCGGCGACATCGATACGAAGAAGCTCATCCACCCCAAGGTCGAGCCGGAAATCGCCTTCGTCACCAAGGCGCCGCTGCGGGGGCCGGGCTGCCACATCGCGGCCGTGCTCGCCGCCACCGACTTCGTCGTGCCGGCCATCGAAATCATCGATTCGCGCTACCGCGACTTCAAGTTCGACCTGAAGAGCGTGGTCGCCGACAACTGCTCGTCGTCGCGCTTCGTGGTCGGCGGGACCGCGACGCCGGTCGAGGGCCTGGACCTGCGCACGCTGGGCGTGGTGCTGGAAAAGAACGGCCAGCCGGTGGCGCTCGGCGCCGGTGCCGCGGTGCTCGGCCACCCGGCGGCGGCGATCGCCATGCTCGCCAACATGCTGGGCCGGCGCGGCGAAGAGATCCCGGCCGGCACGCTCATCCTGTCCGGCGGCATTACCGAGGCGGTCGCGGTGGCAGCCGGCGACAGCGTGAGCCTGCGCATCCAGTCGCTCGGTTCGACCAGCGTCCGCTTCGTCTGACCGCCCTTCGCCTTCCAGGAGAAACGAAATATGCCATTCGCACAGATCAACCTGATCGAGGGTCGGACCGAGGACCAGAAGCGCGCCGTCATCGAGAAGGTGACGCAGGCACTGGTCGAGGCGGTCGGCGCACCGCGTGAAACGGTGCGCGTGATGATCATCGAGGTGCCGAAGTCCCACTGGGGCATCGGCGGCGTCAGCGCCAAGGACCTCGGGCGCTAGCCGCGCACCGCCATACGACTGAGCCCATCGACGACCCGGCCGCAGAGCCGGGCAAGGAGGAGAAATACATGAACCATCACGGATTCAGGGCGCTGGCCGTCTGCGCTGCGCTTGCCGCGGTCGCCACGGGCTGCACCCAGGCACCCGACCTGTCGGCCGCGCGTGCCGAGGCGCAGAAGCCAGTACAGCGTTACGACGCCATCCAGGCCCTCGCCGCGCACGGCGAGAAGGTCGCAGCCGGCACCCGCAGCGGTGCGGTGCTGGTGTCTTCAGACGGCGGCCGCAGTTGGCATCGGCAGCCCATCGCCGGCCCGTCGTCGATCACCGGCATGGACGTGTGCCCGGACGGCCGCTTCATCGCCATCGACTTCTACCGGAAGGTGTGGACGGCCGACGCCCAGCTGTCCGCCTGGAGCGCGCAGCCGCTGGAGGCGCCGCACACCGCGCTGGCCGTGCACTGCGACCGCCAGGGACGCTGGTGGGTCGCCGGTACCGGTGCGCTCATCGTGCGCAGCGACGACCAGGGCAAGAGCTGGGTCAAGACCGACCTGCAGGAGGACCTGCAGATCACCACGGTGCAGATGGTCGATGAGCTGAACGGCTTTGCCACCGGCGAATTCGGCACCGTCGTGGTCACCACCGACGGCGGCGCGACCTGGGCCAAGCGCGGCGCGCTGCCCGAGGAGTTCTACCCCTACGCCGCGCTGTTCGTGTCGGCCAGCGAAGGCTGGGTCAGCGGGTTGGCCGGGCAGGTCGTGCACACCACCGACGGCGGTCTGACCTGGACGCCGCAGCTGAATCGGGCCGGCGCACCGCTGTATCGCATCTTCATGCACGCCGGCGCGCCGCACGCGGTCGGCGCCGGTGGCGCCGTGGTGCGCCTGCAGGGCGAGGAATGGGTGGCTGTCGCCTACCCGGACGCGCGCCCGGTACCGCTCGCAGCGGGCGCGTCCGTCCTTGCGCACAACACCCTTCTGATCGGCGGGCCTGGCGGCCTGCTGCGTGCCGTCGCCGACGGTGGCTCATCCAAACCCGGAGCCGCGAAATGATCGCCCCGATCCGCAAGTCCATCACCCACACGCTGCACAAGGCCGAAGAGTGGATCTTCGCCAATCCGAAGATCGTGCTGAGCCTGATCTTCCTGGTCACGCTGGCCTTCGCCGCCGCGCTGCCCAAGTTGCGCATCTATTCCGATTTCTCCGACCTGCTGCCGCAGGAGCACAGCTACATCCAGACCTACAACCGCATCAAGGAGAACTTCGGCGGCGCCAACATGATCGTGATGGCGATCGAGGTCGAGCAGGGCACGATCTTCAACAACGACACGCTGAAACTGGTGCATGAGGCGACGCAGGGCGTGGACAACCTGCCCAGCGTGAACCACAACCTGGTGTCCTCGCTGACCCACCGCACCGCGCGCAAGGTGTTCCTCAGCCCCGAGGGCAGCTTCGTGTCGCAGCCCTACTACGACCCGGCAAAGACCTACTCGGCCGACGAACTCGCGCAGATGCAGCGCGACGTGATCGCCAATCCCAACCTGTTCGGCCTGATGGTGTCGCCGGACTTCAAGGCGGCGCTGATCAAGGCGCAGCTCAACGAGAGCGAACTCGACTACGTCGAAACCTTCGCCGCGCTGCAGAAGGTGCGCGACACGCTGGCGCGCGACGGGCACAAGGTGCACGTGACCGGCAATCCGGTGCTGACCGGCTGGGTCTATACCTACCTCGACCAGATCGTGCAGATCCTGGCGTGGACGCTGGCCCTGCTGGCGACGCTGCTCATCGTCTACTTCCGCCGCCTGTACGGCATCGCGCTGCCGCTGCTGGGCATCGCGCTGTCGTCGATCTGGGGCCTCGGTTTCATGGCGCTGGCCGGCATCAACCTCGAACCGCTGTCGCTGCCCATCCCCTTCCTGATCGCCGCCCGCGCCACCTCGCACGGCGTGCAGCTGGTGGTGCGCTACTACGAGGAGCTGGCCATCGTGAAGAACGGCCGGCAGGCGGCGCGCAACGCGCTCGATGCGCTGTTCCGCCCAGGTTCGCTGGCCATCATCGTCGACGCGGTGGGCATTGCCGTGCTGGTGCTGGGTGCCGCGCCGTTCAACTACAAGCTCGGTCTGGCCGCCGGCTTCTGGGGCTTCTCGGTCATCTTCACGGTGCACTTCATGGTGCCGCTGGCGCTGACCGTGCTGCCGCAGCCGAAGACGATGGAGAACGCCAACGAGGGCGTGCGCAACTTCCTCGGCAACGCGATGGCGCGTACCGGCGGTACCGACGGCGGCGCGCGCGCCATCCTGTTCGCGTCGCTGGCCTGCGTCGTCGTCGGCAGCTGGTACGTGGCCAAGGTGCAGCTCGGTGAGTCCGAGCCGGGCAGCCCGCTGCTGAACCGCGACCACGACTACAACGTGTCGACGGCGGCCATCAACACGCTGTTCCCGGGCTCGGAAGAGCTGCACATCGTCGCCCGCACCGAAGAGAAGGGCGGCATCAAGCGGCCCGAGGTGATGCACGCGATCGAGCGCTTCCAGGCCCACATGCTGTCCGACCCGACGCTGGGCGGCGCGCGTGCGCTGCCGGGCGTGGTGCGCGTGGTGAACCAGCTCACCCACAACGACGATCCGCGCTGGGCGCAGATACCGGACAACGCCGACGAGGTGGGCGGTCTGATGTTCGCCTACATGGCGTCCAGTCCGATTCCCGGTGCGCTGAAGGAGTACATCAACCCGGACGAGAACGAAGCCAACATGGTGTTCTTCTACAAGGACCACCAGGCGGAGACGATCAACCGGGTGGTTGCGCTTGCCGAAGAGGGCAAGGCGCGCATCGAGGCCGAGGTGCCGGGCCTGAAGATCGAACTGGGCGGCGGCATCATCGGCGTCACTGCAGCGGCCAACCAGGCGCTGCACACCGACCACATGATCATCATTCCTGCGGTGATGCTGCTGGCCTTCTTCCTGGTGATGGCCTACTACCAGTCGCTGCACGCCGGCTGGCTGATGGTGCTGCCCATGCTGTTCGCCACCGTCATGACCTATGCCTACATGGGCTGGGCCGACATCGGCATCAGTGTGAACACGGTGCCGGTGATCGCGGTCGGCGTCGGCGTCGGCATCGACTACGCGGTGTACTTCATGGACCGCATCCGCGAGGAAATGGCGGTCACCCGCAACATCCACCGCGCCGTCGTCAATGCGGTCGCCACCACCGGCTACGCCGTGTCCTTCACCGCCGCGACGCTGATCGCCGGTGTCGTCATGTGGATCTTCATGTCCGACCTGCGCTTCCAGTCGGATGCCGCTGTCCTGCTGTCCTTCATGCTGGTCGTCAATGCGCTGGCCGCGATGCTGATCGTGCCGGCCTGGTGCGTGGTGTTCCGCCCGCACTTCGTGGTCGCCACCCACTACGACGAGGACGGCGTGCTGGAAGAGGATGACGCGCCGCGCGAGGTCGCCCGCGCGGCGGCCTGACCGACAGCTTCAATCCGCCGGGCGGGTGTCCGTCTGCCCGGCCACAACAGAGAGAGTCAGCAGTGCGATAGCAGGAAAAACAGGAGGAGGACAAGGTGGATACATACAAGAAGAGGAGCCACCTCGCAGCCCGTGTCGGGCTGGGAGGGGCACTGTGCGCACTCGCCGCACTGAACGCGATGGCGCAGGACAACCTGCCCGACCTGGGCAGCAGCAACAGCAAGTGGAAGGTGGATGTCTATTACGAGAACGACACCCGCTTCCGCGGCAAGGACAACACCGACCGCACGGTGGGGCTGTCGAAGTTCCGCAACACGGTGCAGGTCGAGGCCGACAAGGATCTGGGCAACGGCTGGGAATTGCACGGCGTGCTGCGCGGCACCTGGGACGGCGTCTATCGCATCAACGACGACCAGTACGGCAAGGAGGCGGGCGGCGCCATCACGCTCGATTCGACCACGCCCGGCGGCACGATTGCCAGTCCGCACGGCGGCGGCCCGATCAATAACGCGTCGGGCCCGCCGGGGAATGTGTTCGGTTTCAGCACCGTGGCCAACCCGAACGACGGTCTGCGCGTGCTCGGCGACCGCTGGCACGACGTCGAGGGCGGCGTTGCCTTCGGCGTGCCGGTGCGACCCTGCGACTACGACAATCGCGGGTGTGCCGACTTCGGCGGCTATGGCGACAAGAAGCGCTCGGAGCTGGAATCGCCGGAGTTCAACTCGCGGCTCGACTTCCTGCGCGAGGCCTACGTCAAGAAGACCTTCGCGCTCGACGACCAGCGCTCCATCTTCCTGAAGGTGGGCAAGCAGCAGGTGGTGTGGGGCCGCACCGACCTGTTCCGCGTGCTCGACGTGATCAACCCGGTCGATTACTCGCGCAACAACATCTACGACGAGCTGGAAGACATCCGCATTCCGATGTGGATGGTGCAGGCCGAGTACCGCATGGGCGGCAGCGAGTCGATGCAGGAGCGCAACCTGCAGGTGGTGTGGAATTTCGACAAGTTCCGGCCGAACAACCTCGGTCAGTGCGGCACGGCCAACACCATACTCGACGCCGGCTGCTTCTTCCGCGGCATGAAGAACCTGTGGGACAACGGCGGTACGGTGGCCAACTTCGCCAACGTCGCGCCCGACACCTTCCTCGCCACCGACTTCGGTCCGGGCCAGATCGGTCTGAACGAGATCAATCTGCCCGGCTGGAAGCTGAAGAACACCCAGCTCGGCGTCAAGTACGAGGGCGTGACCCAGGGCGGTCTGTCCTTCTCGCTGAACGCGCTCACCTATCGCTCGCAGCTGCCCAGCCTGCGCGGTGCCAAGCGATCGACGAACGCCTTCAACGCCGAGTTCCGCGAGTACTGGCCCTACCTGATCTCGTTCGACATGTACTTCCCGCGCGTGAACCTGATCGGCGGCTCGATGGACTTCGAGTGGGAAGCGGCGAACGCGGCGGTGCGCATCGAAGCGGCATACACCAACGGCGAGGAGTTCGCGAACACCGCCAAGCCGGAGCTGTATTCGTCGAACGACGTGTTCCGCGCCGTCATCGGCATCGACCGGCCGACCTTCATCCCCTTCATCAATCCGCGCCGCACCACGCTCATTTCCGGTCAGCTGTTCTACCAGCACATTTTCGACCACGTCGAGCGCAACGGCGCGCTGGGCAAGGTGGGCATGCCGGACTGGGAGGACAACGTGATCGGCACGCTGCTGATCAAGGCCTTCCTGAAGAACGACCGCCTGAGCCCGCAGATCATCTTCGCGCATGACTTCCGCGCGCAGGCGACGGTGGCTGCGCCGCAGGTCGAGTGGCTGCTCACCGACAACCTGAAGTTCGCCGTCGGCGCCAACGTGAAGCTGGGCAGCGACAACGACCGCTACAAGTTCGATGACTGCCGCGGCTGCAATCCGTGGCCGCCTTTCACCGCCGGCCCGAACTACCCGGGCAATCCGGCGCAGGCCTTCTCGCGCGGTCTGGGTGGCCTGGAGCCGCTGGGCCGCTTCCGCGCCGGTCCGATCGGCGCCGCCTGGGCCGAAGACGAGATCTACGCAACCCTCCGCTACAAGTTCTGACCTTTCACCGCAGTGCCGGGGCGTGCGCCCCGGCTTCACAGGAGACGCACGCAATGAACAAACTGATCGCCGCCGGCCTGCTCGCAGCCGGACTGTGCACCCAGGCCCTCGCCGCCAGCGAAGCCGATGTCGAAACCGCCTTCGAGCCGTACAAGAAGGGCTTCCCGACCTTCCCCGGTCTCAGTGCCGGCATGACCATCAACAAGGACAACGTCGACCAGTTCAAGGACGCGCTGGACGCCGGCATGTACATGGTGGTCAAGAACGGCTGGTATCAGATCAAGGTCGGCGAAACGCTGAGCTTCCCGAACCCGAAGGGCTACGTCGAGGCGACCCGGAAGAACCTGAACAAGACCAAGCTGGGGGCCAAGACGGGCGAGATCGAAGGCTTTGCCGGTGGCCGGCCCTTCCCGGAGGAGCCGAGCACGTCGGATCCGCGTGCTGGCGAGAAGGTGGCGTGGAACTTCAAGTACGGTGCGAACTGGGGCGACAACGCCGCCATCCATCCGTTCTACTGGAAGTACCGCAACATGACGACCGGTCAGCTCGAACGGACGCTGAAGTTCAACTTCTTCTTCCTGAACTTCAAGCACCGCACCGACCACGCGCCGACGCCCGAGGTATCGCCTAACGCGGCCAATCTCTACCGCGCCATCTACGCTCAGGTGCTGGAACCGCAGGATCTGAAGAACACCCAGCTGCTGATACAGAAGTACGAAGACGACACCAAGTTCGACGACGCCTACCTCTACCTCGGCTTCCAGCGTCGCGTGCGCCGCCTGGCGGCAGGCCAGGTGACCGACTCCTTCCTCGGCTCCGACCTGATGATCGAGGACTTCGAAGGATATGAGAGCCGCGTGTCCGACATGCAGTGGAAGTTCGTCGGTACGAAGAACCTGCTGATGCCCTACTACAAGCACAACGACATGAAGCTGTCGGACGAATTCAAGGACGAGGACGGCTACAAGTACGTGAGCTTCACCGGTCAGGGCGAGTGCTTCCCGGACATCACCTGGCAGTTGCGCAAGGTACACGTCGTCGAGGCGGTGCCGGTCAACAGCAACCACCCGGTCGGCAAGCGCATCATGCATTTCGACGCGCAGGTCTATGGCGCGTCGCGCACGCTGGTGTATGACCGCAAGGGCGAACTGTGGAAGAGCTGGACCATCGGCAAGGCGCACCCTGACTTCCACCTGCCGATCAACAAGGGCACCGGTGTTGCGCTTGACGATTCCTTCTCGATGGTGGACGTGCAGGCCAAGCACTGCACGACCGGCCAGTTCAAGGGCAAGGTCGATCCCAAGCTGAGCCCGGCCAACCTGTTCCAGGTGCAGAACATGCGCGGCGGCAACTGAAGCCCGCCCCCGTCACGCCTGTCCGCGTGACGCCAACGATGATGTGAGCAGTACTCCTCGTTCCCGCTCGTCGGGAAGCGCCCCGCCCCGGTACCCCCCGCGGCGGGGCTTTTTTTCGCCGCTGTCGGGTGCGTCTGTCGTGGTGCCGCGGCACTTCTCCATATGCGGAAATGCGGATTTCACAAATCCGGAAGTGCAGTCCGGCGTGCGCGGTGAATGCCGCGCTGATATTTGTAATCGACATCGAATCAATGGCTTGCGCTGCTGGATGAGCTTGGCACGCTCGTTGCAAAACCGGAGTCGGCGTGGCCTGACGGCCGCGCACGACAAGAACATCCGGAGGAAGAATGCAGCACAGTCCCTGCGCCGCGCTTTGGTCGCGCGCCCATGCCGAAGGCGTCCGCACATGAGCGCGCCGAACATCCCGGTCGTCGTCACCCGCCACGCGCGGGTCGCCGACGACATCGTCCACATCGTGCTCGAATCGCCGGCCGGCACGCCGCTGCCGGCCTTCGCGGCCGGTGCCCACATTGACGTCGAACTGCCGAACGGTCTGGTACGCCAGTACTCACTGCTCGGCGATCCGGCGCAGTCACGGCAGTACGAGCTCGGGGTGCTGCGCGAGGCGAGCGGCCGCGGCGGCTCGCGCAGCGCGCACGACGATCTGCGCGCCGGCCTGCGCATCCGCATCGGCGCGCCGCGCAACCTGTTCGCGCTGGTGCCGGCGCGCCGGTCGCTGCTGTTCGCAGGTGGCATCGGCATCACGCCCATGCTGGCGATGGCGCAGCAGCTGGCGCATGGCCGCTCCGACTTCACCTTGCACTACTGCGCTCGCTCGCCGGCGCGCGCCGCTTTCCTCGACCGGCTGCGCGACGCGCCCTGGGCCGACCGCGTGCGCCTGCATTTCGACGACGGCGACGCGCGGCAGAAGCTCGATGCCGCGGCCGTGCTGGCCGCGCCCTCGGCTGACACCCATCTCTATGTGTGCGGGCCGAAGGGCTTCATGGACCACGTGATCGGCAGCGCCCGTGCGGCCGGCTGGGCCGACGCGAACATCCACGCCGAATCCTTCGCCGCGACCGACGGCGCGCGCAGCGGCGACCAGGTCTTTGCCGTGCAGCTCGCGCGCAGCGGTCGCGTCGTGCCGGTGGCCGTCGGGCAGACGGTGGCGGCGGCACTGGCCGCGCACGACGTCGAGGTGCCGCTGTCCTGCGAACAGGGCATCTGCGGCACCTGCGTGACGCGGGTGCTGGCCGGCGAACCGGATCACCGCGACATGTATTTCAGCGACGCCGAGCGGGCGGCGAACGACTGCTTCACGCCCTGCTGTTCGCGCTCGAAATCCGCCGTGCTGGTGCTCGATCTCTGATCGGCGGCCGCAGGCGCATCCAGGCGCCCGGTGTCCGCCGGGCGCATCACGACAAGACGGAGGAGACAACGGAATGGAAACGAAAGCACTGGAAAAGAAGGTCGAGTTCCTGACGGACTGCTGGTACGTCGCCGCGCTGTCGAGCGAGGTGCCGGCCGACGGCATGTTCCACCGCCGGATACTCGACACCTCGGTGCTCATCTACCGCAAGGCGGATGGCTCGCCGGTCGCGCTGCACGACCGCTGCCCGCACCGCTTCGCGCCGCTGCACCTGGGCAAGCGCATCGGAGACGACGTGGTGTGCGCCTACCACGCGCTGCGCTTCGACTGCAGCGGCGCCTGCACGCACAACCCGCACGGCAACGGCCTGATCCCGAAGGCGGCGAAGGTGCGCAGCTTTCCGCTGCTGGAGAAGTACGGCTTCGTGTGGATCTGGATGGGCGAGGCCGCACTGGCCGACCCGGCCCGGCTACCGGACTTCGGGCCGCTCGATGACGGTCATCCGAACGCGCTGGCGCATACCTATATGCGCATGGACGTGAACTACGAGCTCATCATCGACAACGTGATGGACCTGAGCCACATCGATCATGTGCACAGCGAAATCATCAGCACCCGCGGCCAACTGTCACCGCTGGTGCCCGCGGTGAAGGAGGGCGCGGACAGCGTGAATGCACGCTGGGAATGGTCGCAGCAGCCGGCCATGCTCATCTTCGCGAACTTCCTGCCGGATCCGGCCGCGCCCGCCCGCCACTTCTTCGACATCACCTGGACGCCGCCGGCCAACATCCAGCTGTCGGTCGGCGCCCTTCAGGGCGTGGGCCCGCTCGACCTCGAGCACTGCACCGGTCAGTACGACCTGCATACCTGCACGCCCGAATCGGCGACCCGCACGCATTACTACTTCGCCACCCGGCGCAATCACGACGTCGACAATGCCGAGTACAACGCGATGAAGATACGCGCCATGCACGCCGCCTTCGAGAACGAGGACGGCCCGGTCATCCAGGCGACGCAGGATGAAATGGGCACCACCGATTTCTTCTCGCTGAACCCGGTGCTGATGAGCAACGACATCGCCGCGGTGCGCGTGCGCAAGCTGCTGAAGAAGCTGATCGACGCCGAGCGCAACGGCGCACTGCGCGCAGTCGGCTGAAGCGGGGGTATCACGCGGTCACGGCTGGAAATTGGCGCCGTTCGCCCTCATCTGCCCGGAACGACTTTTCGGTCGTCACGATTCCGTGTCATCGTGGCGGCCGAAATTCATTGCGGAGAAGAGCGTGACCGAATTGCTGGCCCAGTATGGGCTGTGGCTGATTTTTCTGGTGGTGCTGGCGGAACAGCTGGGCCTGCCGATACCGGCGATGCCGCTGGTGATGCTGGCCGGCGCGCGGGTGGTCGACGAGCCCCTGTACGGCGTGTTCGCATTGCTGGTAGCGGTGGCCGCGTCTTCGCTCGGCGATGTCGCCTGGTACCTTGCCGGCCGGCTGCAGGGGCACCGCGTGCTGCGCCTGCTATGCCGCATTTCGCTGTCGCCCGATACCTGCGTGCGGCAGAGCGAATCCACCTTCACCCGCTACGGCATCGCCACGCTGGTGATCGCCAAGTTCGTGCCCGGGCTGTCGACGATTGCGCCGCCGCTGGCTGGCGCGCTGGGGATGCGGCCGTCCGCCTTCATGCTGTTCAACACGCTGGGTGCGGTGCTGTGGGCCGGCGCCGCGCTGACGATCGGCCTGCTGTTCGCGACGCAGATCGAGGCGGTGCTCGACGCGCTGGCCGAACTGGGCGTCTATGCGGCGGCGCTGGTCGGCGTGCTGCTGGCGCTCTATATCGGCTGGCGCTGGCTGGAGCGTCGTCGGGCGCTGCGCCAGCTGCAGTCCGAGCGGCTGGCCCCGGAGGAACTGCTGGCCATGCTGGACCGCGGCGAAGCGGTCACCGTCGTCGACGTGCGCTCGGGCCTCATCGTCGACGCCGAGCCGGTGCGCATTCCGGGGGCGCTGAGCATCACGCTGGAACAGATCGACGCGCACGCGCACCGGCTGCCGAAGGACGGCGTGCTGGTGACCTACTGCGCCTGCCCGAACGACGTTTCGGCGGTGCGTGCGGCGCTGAAGCTGCACGCGGCGGGGCTGCGGCACGCCCGCCCGCTGCGCGGCGGCATCGAGGGCTGGCAGGCGGCGGGGTATCGAGTGGAGGGGGTGGGCGCGTCGTCACTGTCTGACGGCAACGTGCTTGCTGGCGACAGCAGCCCTTGAAACGAAGCCGCGGTTCGCGACAGCCCTGTCGCGGCCAAGGCCGCTCCCACGGAAATGTGCAGGATCAGCCGCCGCGGCCAGGCTTTTGTGGGAGCGAGCTTGCTCGCGATGGCGGCCTGAAGCGAAGCCGGCGGCCCGTTGATGCTGCATCGCGACCAGAGGTGGCTCCCACACGAGCCGAGCCTGCTCGACCATCGGCGCGGCATCAGCCAGCTCCTGCCTCCCGCTTCTTCGCGCGGTATTCGAACTGCCCCCGCCTCAACCCGAGCAGGCGCGCGGCGGCGGACAGGTTGCCGCCGGTGCGCGTCATCGCGTGGTCGAGCAGGCGCTGTTCCAGTTCGTCGAAACGCAGACCGGCGTCGACCAGCGACGCAATGTGCGCATCCACACCGTCTGACGGCGCGTCGGACGGTGGCGTCGTGGTCTCGGCGGCGCGCGTGAGCCGGCCGCCAGCCGACAGGTTGAACATCGGTTGGGTCAGCCGCTCGCCGCCCGAGAACAGATGCTGTACGTCGAGGTTGCCGCCGTCGTCTGCGAGGATGACGGCGCGCTCGACGATGTTCTCCAGCTCGCGCACATTGCCCGGCCAGTCGTAGGCCCACAGCGCTTCGGCCGCGCGCTGCGTGAGGCCGGCGATGTGCTTGCCGAAGCGCTTCGCATAGCGTTCGACGAACACGTTGAGCATCAGCGGAATGTCCTCGCGCCGTTCGCGCAGTGGCGGAATCTCGATCGGGAACACGTTGAGGCGGAAGAACAGGTCCTCGCGGAAGCGCCCGGCCGCGACCTCGGCGCGCAGGTCGCGGTTGGCGGCGGCGACGATGCGCACGTCCACC
Organism: Methyloversatilis sp. MC4-4; assembly: GCF_049843555.1. GTDB lineage: Bacteria > Pseudomonadota > Gammaproteobacteria > Burkholderiales > Rhodocyclaceae > Methyloversatilis > Methyloversatilis discipulorum_B. The sequence goes on along the minus strand of NZ_JBBHZK010000003.1, from coordinate 399,152 downwards.
GGCCGCACGCGGGTGTCGCCAACGCGCTCGACCTCGCCTTCCTGCAGCGCGCGCAGCAGCTTGCCCTGGGCCGGCATCGGCAGGCTGCTGATTTCGTCGAGGAAAAGGGTGCCGCCGTGTGCGCGCTCGAACTTGCCCGGCCGTGACGCGTGGGCGCCAGTGAAGGCGCCGCGCTCGACGCCGAACAGTTCGGCCTCCACCAGTTCGGCCGGTATGGCGGCGCAGTTCACGCCGATGAAAGGCCCTTTCGCGCGCGGGCCGATGGCGTGCAGGGTTTTCGAGAAGCGTTCCTTGCCGACGCCGCTTTCGCCCAGCAGCAGCACGGTGGCGTCGGTCGGCGCGACGCGGCGTATCAGATGAGCGACGGCGTTGAAGCCGGCCGAGGCACCGACCAGATCGGGCAGGCTCGCCGTCGCGGCGGTGTCGACCGGGGCGTGGCGTCCGCGTGGCGCCGACACGAAGTCCTCGATGCGCAGGAAGCTCAGGTCGTCGGCGCTGTCCTCGCACTCCTCCAGTGGCCGGCCGATCACCCGACAGCGCGCGTGCCCCATGGCGACGCACTCCAGTTCGCGCCACAGGATCGGGCGCCCCATCATCGTCGTCGTGAAGCCGCTGGCGTAGCCGGTCATCATCCAGCAGGCGGGGGAGCCGCTGATGCCGAAGTGCTTCAGATGCGCTTCCGCCTCCCACGAGGCCTGCCAGTAGTAGTCGCCCCAGAACTCACCGCTGTCGGTGTTGAACTGCATGCGTTCGACCGCCTGGTTGCGGACGAAGCCTTCGATCTCGCGCAGCCGCGGGCCCAGCGCCAGCGTGCGAGTCAGATCGCCGCCCTCGGCTTCGCGCAGGCAGCGCGCGTCGTCCACGCCCTGCTGGTAACCGATGCGGGTGAACAGTTCGCGGGTGCGATCCAGTCCCAGCCGCTCGACCAGTTCGTGGCGCAGTGTGGCCACCGATGCGCCGTGCATCAGCAGCATGCGCTGGCCAAACAGCAGGATGTGGCCGCTGTCCGGCGCGAAATGGACGTTCTTCGCCAGCGTGCGGTCGTCGATGGCGTCGGTGATGGCGGTCAGCGGGCCGTGTGGTGTGCGTGGCATGACGGAATCCGTTCGGGAGGGCAGCTGCCGGAAATGCGGCATCGGCCGCCCGTCCGGTTTCACCAAATCATGAAAGCACGGCTGAAAAATGTCGAGATTTTTTATGAATCTTCGAAGGAACAGTGGCTTGCGATTGATCGGCCGTCTGGTACGGCGATTGCACTGGATGGGGGCCCGGTCACGAGCCGGGCCACGACAAACGGATGGAGGATGGAGATATGCCGATGACCGGCGTGCTGCGCCCGGGTCATGTCGCGCTACGCGTGACCGACCTGGATGCGGCGGTAAGACACTACGGAGAAGTGCTGGGCCTGATCGAAACCGGGCGCGACGTCCAGGGCCGCGTGTACTTCAAGGCCTGGGACGAACACGATCACCACAGCGTGGTGCTGCGGCAGGCCGACGCGCCCGGCATGGACTACATGGGCTTCCGCGTCGACAGCGAAGCGACGCTGGACAGTCTGGCGGCGGAGGTGGAAGGCAGCCGTCTGGCGACGGACATGCGCTGGATCGACGCCGGTGAGCATCTGCACACCGACCGCCGCTTCCGCTTCACGGTGCCGACCGGCCATGCGATCGAGCTGTTCGCAGCCAAGGACAAGGTGGGCAACGGCCTGCCTGACGTGAATCCGGACCCGTGGCCCGATGGCCTGATCGGCATGCAGCCGACGCGCTTCGACCACTGCCTGCTGTACGGCGACGATGTGGATGGCGTGGTGAAGCTGTTCTCCGAGGTGCTGGGCTTCAGGATCGCCGAACAGGTGATGGCGGGCGACCTGATGGTGGGCGTGTTCCTGACCTGCTCGACCAAGCCGCACGACATCGCCTTCATCCGCAATCCGGAGAAGGGGCGCTTCCACCACTGCTCCTTCATCCTGGATACGTGGAACGACGTGCTGCGTGCGGCCGACCTGATCTCGAAGAACGACGTGTCACTGGACATCGGTCCGACGCGGCACGGTATCACGCGCGGCGCGACGATCTACTTCTTCGACCCGTCGGGCAATCGCAACGAGGTGTTCGCCGGCGGCTACATCCATTACCCGGACAAGCCCGTCATTACGTGGAAAGTGGAAGACCTCGGGCGCGCGATCTTCTATCACGACCGCAAGCTGAACGAGGCCTTCCTGAACGTGCACACATGAGCGGTCGCTATCGCCGCTCAGGCCGGTCGGTCAGGCCCTGGATGTCGCGCCGGGGATAGCCCTCGGCGCGTATCCGCGTCCATACCGCGCGCTTCTCTTCCGCCGTCATGAATACCCAGTTCGCCACTTCCATGACGGTGCGGCCGCAGCCGCGGCACACTTCATCGAACAGCGTGCTGCAGATGGCGACGCAGGGGGTATCGGGCTCGTCGGCCGGCGGCAGTTCGCTCATCACATCAGGCCGGCGACGAAGGCGTCGAGCTTGCGCGCGTCGACGTCGAAGCGGCGGATGCCGTCCGACAGCTTCTCGACCGCCATCGCGTCCTCGTTGTGCAGCCAGCGGTAGGCCCTCTCGTCGAGCACGACGCGCTCGGCCGGCGTCGTGCGCGTCGGATCGAGCCGGCGCTCCAGTTCGCCGGGCAGGGCGGCCATCTGGTCCAGCAGGTCGGGTGCGATGGTGAGCAGGTCGCAGCCTGCCAGCGCCTCGACCTGACCCACCTTGCGGAAGCTCGCGCCCATCACCTCTGTGTGGTAGCCGTGCTGCTTGTAGTAGTTATATATGCGGGTGACCGAAGCGACGCCCGGATCCTGCTCCAGCGGAATGTCGGCCACTTTCTGCTGCGCGCAGTACCAGTCGTAGATGCGGCCGACGAAGGGTGAGATCAGCGTGACGCCGGCGTCGGCGCAGGCGATGGCCTGGGCCATGCCGAACAGCAGCGTGAGGTTGCAGTGGATGCCGTCGCGCTCCAGCTTTTCCGCCGCGCGTATGCCTTCCCAGGTGCTGGCGAGCTTGATCAGCACGCGGCTGCGCGAAATGCCGGCCGCCTCGTACAGCGCGATCAGGTGGCGCGCCTTGGCGATGCTGGCTTCCGTGTCGAAGCTGAGGCGCGGATCGACCTCGGTCGACACCCGGCCGGGCACGTGCTTCAGGATTTCGCAGCCGAAGGCGACGAACAGCCGGTCGATCGCGCCGTGCAGGTCTTCACCGGCCGCCTTCGCCTGTGCCAGCGCCGCATCGAGCAGCGGTCGGTAGCGCGCGTCCTGCGCTGACTTCAGCAACAGCGAAGGGTTGGTGGTGGCGTCCTGCGGCTTCAGGCGGGCGATGGATTCGACGTCGCCGGTGTCGGCGACGACGATGGAATGCTGTTTCAGCGATTCGAGATGGGTGGTCATGGGGGGGCTCCGTCGGGGTCCTGGTCCGGTGCGATGTTCACGTGTGCCCGGAGTGTATTGCGAGTCGGCCGTCGCCGCGTGCATTTGGCTAAGCGTGCCGCTTGGGGTACGCATGCCGCTTGGCGTATCGTTCCGGTTCACGCACGTACGAGACAGCGAGTCCGATGACGTTGATGCCCGGCAGTTTCCGTAACCGCCTTGCGCTGCTGTGTGGCGGCCTGGCGCTGATCGTGGGTCTACCGGCCTATCTGTACATCAACCACGTCTATGCGGAGCAGTTGCTGAACGAGCGCGGCCACGCGATACACGAACTGGCGACCGCGATGTCCGCGGTGCTGGCCGAAAGCCTGAACGAGCGCCGCCGCGAGATCGAACTGCTGTCCGACACCCGACTGTTCCGTCGCGAACCGCTGGACGACAGCGCCTTTCGCGGCAGCCTGGAGCGGCTGCAGAACTCCTATCCGCAGTATTCGTGGATAGGCGTTGCCGATCTCGACGGCGTGGTGCAGGCGGCCACGCACGATCTGCTGCTCGGGCAGAACGTGGCGCAGAGGCCGTGGTTTGCCGGCGGGCTCGACGGGGTTTTCGTCGGCGATCTGCACGAGGCCCTGTTGCTGGCCAAGCTGCTGCCGAAGAAGGGAGCCGGCCCGATGCGCTTCATCGACATCGCGGTGCCGGTGTCCGGTGAGGATGGTCAGGTGCGCGGCGTACTGGCCGCCCATGTGCATTGGGACTGGGCAGGCTCCGTACTGCGGGTGCTGCGGCCGAGCAACGCCGAGCGCGTGGGCATGGACATTCTCATCGTCAACGGACAGGGCGACGTGATCTATCCGGAGGACAGTCGACTCGTCGTGCCGCAACCGAGCGGTCGCCCGACGCAGCCGGGCTTCTTCATCGACAACTGGTCGGGCACCACCGCCTACGTAACCTCGATGGCGCCGGTGCGCGAGATCATCCAGACCAGTCCGCTGGGCTGGCAGGTCGTCATCCGCCAGCCGCTCGATCGGGTGATGGAAGACGTGGTGGCGCTGCGCAAGGTGGTGCTGGGGTTTGCGCTGCTCGCGGTGGCCATCCTGCTGCTGCTGTCGTGGGTGGTGGCGTCGCGACTGAGCCAGCCGCTGGAGCGGCTGGCGACGCTGGCGCGCCGGATCGAGAAGGGCGACGAGGGTGTCACGCTCGAAGTGGGGGCCGGATCGGTCGAACTGCGTCATCTGGTCGACGCGTTGCGCGGCATGGCGGCAACCCTGATACAGCGGCGCGAGGCGCTGGAGGCGAGCAACCGCGACCTCGAACACAAGGTGATTGAGCGCACTGCCGAACTGGCGCGCCTCAACGACGAACTGCGCGATCAGGCGCGGCGCGATGCGCTCACCGGTCTGCCCAACCGGCTGGCGGCGAACGAACGCCTGCGCGACGAATTCGTCCGCATGCGGCGGTCGCGCAAGGGCTATGCGGTGCTGGTGGCCGATATCGATCACTTCAAGCGCATCAACGACGGTCATGGCCATCCGGCTGGCGACGCGGTGCTGCGCCACGTCGCGGTGGTGCTCAAGGCGGCGCTGCGGGAGAGCGATTTCGTCGCCCGTTTCGGCGGCGAGGAGTTTCTGCTGCTGCTGCCCGCCACGTCTCTGGACGACGCATGTCGCGTCGGCGAGAAGGTCAGGCGGGCGGTCGAGATGTCGCCCACCGCGGCGGTCGGCGTCGTCACGATGAGCATAGGCCTTGCGATGGCGCAGCCCGATCACGAGGACGAGGACGCCGCCGTCCGCCTCGCCGACGCCATGCTTTACGAGGCGAAGCGCGCCGGCCGCAACCGCCTGGTCAGCGAACAGGCGCAGACGGCCGACGGCTGATCCGGCCGGTCATTGTTCGCGCGCTCTTGAAATCGAAACATCCCGCCACTACTATTAGCACTCGTTGGCAGTGAGTGCTAACACAGCGGTGCGCTGTGTCGCATCGCCCCGAATATCGTCAAACGTCGCGACTGGGTTCGCGCCTTCAATCTCAAGGAGTCATTGCATGAAAATCCGTCCGTTGCACGACCGCGTGCTGGTCAAGCGTCTGGAAGAAGAGCGCAAGACCGCTTCGGGCATCGTGATTCCCGACGCAGCCGCTGAAAAGCCGGATCAGGGCGAAATCATCGCCGTCGGCGCCGGCAAGATCCTGGACGACGGCAAGGTTCGCCCGATGGCCGTCAAGGCCGGCGACCGCGTACTGTTCGGCAAGTATTCCGGTCAGTCGGTCAAGGTCGATGGCGAGGAATTCCTCGTCATGCGTGAAGAAGACATCATGGGCGTGGTCGAGGCCTGATCGCCTCCTTTGCTCTGAATTTCTGAATACTCAAGGAGTTAGATATGCCCGCAAAAGAGGTACGTTTTGGTGATTCCGCCCGCGAACGCATGGTTGCTGGCGTCAATGTGCTGGCCAATGCAGTCAAGGTGACCCTGGGCCCGAAGGGCCGCAACGTGGTGCTGGAGCGCTCCTTCGGCGCCCCGACCGTGACCAAGGACGGCGTGTCGGTCGCCAAGGAAATCGAACTGAAGGACAAGTTCGAGAACATGGGCGCCCAGATGGTCAAGGAAGTCGCTTCCAAGACCTCGGACGTCGCCGGTGACGGCACCACCACCGCCACCGTGCTGGCCCAGGCCATCGTGCGCGAAGGCATGAAGTACGTGGCTGCCGGCATGAACCCGATGGACCTGAAGCGCGGCATCGACAAGGCCGTGACCGGCATCATCGGCGAGCTGAAGAAGATTTCGAAGCCCTGCTCGACCAGCAAGGAAATCGCCCAGGTCGGCTCGATCTCCGCCAACTCGGACACCTCGGTCGGCGCACGCATCGCCGAAGCGATGGATAAGGTCGGCAAGGAAGGCGTCATCACCGTCGAAGACGGCAAGTCGCTGAACGACGAGCTGGAAGTGGTCGAGGGCATGCAGTTCGACCGCGGCTACCTGTCGCCGTACTTCATCAACAACCCGGATCGCCAGATCGCCGTTCTGGACAGCCCCTTCGTGCTGCTGCACGACAAGAAGATCAGCAACATCCGTGATCTGCTGCCGGTGCTGGAACAGGTGGCCAAGGCCGGTCGTCCGCTGCTGATCATCGCCGAAGACATCGAAGGCGAAGCGCTGGCCACCCTGGTGGTGAACAACATCCGCGGCATCCTGAAGACCGTTGCCGTCAAGGCCCCGGGCTTTGGCGACCGTCGCAAGGCCATGCTGGAAGACATCGCCATCCTGACCGGCGGCACCGTGATCGCCGAAGAAGTCGGCCTGTCGCTGGAAAAGGCCACGCTGCAGGACCTCGGCCAGGCCAAGCGCATCGAAGTGGGCAAGGAAGAAACGACCATCATCGACGGCGCCGGCACCGAAGACGCGATCACCGCACGCGTTGCCAACATCAACACCCAGATCGATGCCGCAACGTCGGACTACGACCGTGAAAAGCTGCAGGAACGCAAGGCCAAGCTGGCCGGCGGTGTTGCGCTGATCAAGGTCGGTGCCGCGACCGAAGTCGAGATGAAGGAAAAGAAGGCACGCGTCGAAGACGCGCTGCACGCTACCCGCGCTGCCGTTGAAGAAGGCATCGTGGCCGGCGGCGGCGTCGCCCTGGTGCGCGCGCTGCAGAACCTCGGTGACCTGCGCGGCGACAACGCCGACCAGGACGCCGGCATCAAGCTGATCATGCGCGCTGCCGAAGAGCCGCTGCGCCAGATCGTCGCCAACGCTGGCGACGAGCCGAGCGTGGTCGTGGCCAAGGTGAAGGAAGGCAAGGGCAACTTCGGCTACAACGCCGCCTCGGGCGAGTACGGCGACATGGTCGAAATGGGCGTGCTGGACCCGACCAAGGTCACCCGCACCGCACTGCAGAACGCCGCTTCGGTTGCTTCGCTGATGCTCACCACCGACTGCATGGTGGCCGAGCTGGCCGAAGACAAGCCGGCTGCCGGCGGCATGCCGGGCGGCATGGGTGGCATGGGCGGCATGGGCATGGACATGTAATGTCCGCTCCGGCCGCCGTGAGGCGATCGGGCCCGGTCTGTCAGACCACGGAAAGCCCGCACTTCGGTGCGGGCTTTTTTTCGTCCACGGGCTGCAGTTGCGACGGATGTGCGAAGGCGTAACGAGAGCGATCGAGTTCGAGGGGAGCGATTCGGACGGACGCCCGAAAAATGGGTGGGGAGCACCCCGTGCAGGGGAAGGGTGCTCCCCGGGGCGTGCCGGACTGACCGGTTTGCCCCCGAGGACCAAAAGAAGAACAGCGCTGCGCAGACTATTCTTGAGCGCTTACATCTCCCTTACACTGGTGCCCGGTGGGGTTATTCAAACCCCGAACCCGAGTGCGAACGCAGAAGACGTTCATGGAGGAGGCGGCCGCAAGGCTGATTTGCTATGCATATCCTGCTTGCCGAGGACGATCCGGTCATTTCTGATGCCGTGGTCCGGGCGCTGCGGCGCGCCGGTTACGCGGTGGACAGCGTGGCCACCGGTGGTGAGGCCGATGCAGCGCTGCATGGACAGGGTTTCGATCTGGCCATCATCGACATCGGCCTGCCCAAGCTGTCCGGTATCGAGGTGATCAAGCGCATGCGCGCGCGCAAATGTACGACACCAGTACTGATCCTGACTGCACAGGACGGCATCGACGACCGCGTGCGCGGGCTCGATGCCGGCGCCGACGATTACATGTGCAAACCTTTCGCACTGCCCGAGCTCGAGGCGCGCGTGCGTGCGCTGACGCGGCGCGGCACCGGCATGCCCACCCGCATCGAGATCGGCAGCCTCGCCTACGATCAAACGGATCACGTGGCCAGCGTCAATGGTCAGGCGATCGAGCTGTCGGCGCGCGAGACCGCGTTGCTGGAGGTGCTGCTGCTGCGCGCCGGCCGGCTGGTCAACAAGGAACAGCTGGTCGACCATCTGTGCGGCTGGGGCGAGGAAGTGAGCAACAACGCCATCGAGGTCTATGTGCACAGGCTGCGCAAGAAGATCGAGCACAGCGGCCTGCGCATCGTGACGTTGCGCGGCCTGGGCTACTGCCTGGAAAGACCGGATGCCGTCGCGTGAGAAGCTGAAGAACCGTCGCAGCAAATCCGGCGAAAGAACGGGCGAGTACAACTCGCTGTTCGGCGAAATCCTCGACTGGATGCTCGCACCGCTGATGTTCGTGTGGCCGATCAGCATCGCCATCATTCACAACGTGGCAGACGACATCGCACACGCACCCTATGACAAGGTGCTCGGCGACAGCGTCTACGAGTTGAGCCGGCAGGTGCGCTTCACGCCGGTCGGTGCCATCTTCGTCAAGCCGCCGCAGATGCGGGATCTGTTCCACATCGACGGCGAGGACATCATCTACTACCAGGTGCTCGGCGGTGCCGGCGAACTGCTGGCCGGTGACAGCGAAGTGCCGGACGTGCCGGACGAGAAGCCTTGGAAGCCGGGCGAGCTCTATTTCCGTGGCGGCCGCGTGAACAACGAGGACGTGCGGATCGCCTACATGTTCCAGCCGGTTACCACCATTCCCGGTTCCTACGTGACGGTGCAGGTGGCTGAGACGCTGAACAAGCGCGAGGCACTGACCTCGCGCATCCTGTCCGGCGTGCTGCTGCCGCAGTTCGTCATCATTCCGATCGCCGTCGTGCTGGTCTATTTCGGTCTGGGCCGCGGGTTGTGGCCGTTGAAGCGACTGCAGGCGGTGATCGAGAAGCGGCGGCCGACCGACCTGTCACCGATCGACGTGCGTCGCGTACCGGAAGAACTGCGCCCGCTGATCAATGCGCTGAACGACATGATGCTGCGGCTGGAGGTGAATCTCGCCGCACAGCAGCGCTTCATCGCCGACGCCGCGCACCAGATGCGCACCCCGCTGACCGGCCTGAAGAGTCAGGCCGAGCTGGCGCTGCTCGAGAACGACCCTGCACAGATCCGCGCCTGCATGGAACAGATACTGGTCAGCGCCACCGGCGCGGGGCACCTGATCAATCAGCTCCTCGCACTGGCGCGCGCCGAAGCGAGCACGGAGAAGGTGCATGCGATCGAGCGGGTGGAGCTGAACGCGCTGTTCGAATCGCTGATTGCAGACTGGGTGCCGGCGGCGCGCAGGCGTCATATCGACCTCGGCTTCGAGCGGGCGCATGTCGCGCTGCATGTCGATGCCAATCCGGTACTGCTCGGCGAAATGTTCAAGAACCTGATCGACAACGCGATCAAGTACACGTCCTACGGCGGGATCGTCACGGTGAGACTGAAGGCGGACATCCGTGCCATCCTGGAAATCGAGGACACCGGGCCGGGCATTCCGGTCGAGGACAGGCAGCGCGTGTTCGAGCGCTTCTATCGTGTGCTCGGCACCCAGGTCGAAGGCTCCGGGCTTGGCCTGCCCATCGTGCGCGAGATTGCGGAGCTGCACCGCGCCGAGGTCGACCTGCTCGATGCGCCCGGCAATGGCGGACTGATCGTGCGCGTGTCGTTTCCGCGTGTGGTGGAACAGGTGCCGAAGGACGTCGCGGCGCTGCCGTGGCCGGTCTGAGGGCAGGCATGGACACGCTGGATATCGGACTGCGCGCGGTCATCGTCCTCAAGGGGCTCAACGAAATCGTGCTGCTGACGCTGATCGGTCAGGCGGCGCTCTACCTGCTCGCGGGCAGCCGTCGCCACGGCAATCTGATCTACGGTGCGTTCAATCAGGTTGGCGCGCGCGTCTTCCGTCTGTTCCGTTACGTCACGCCGCGCTTCGTGCCTGACCGCCACCTGCCCTTCGTGGCTTTTCTCGGTCTGTTGCTGGTCGAACTGGTGCTCATCATCGCCAAGATATCGCTGGTTGCCGAAACGATGCTGCGCGCGCAATGATCGACGCAAAACCTTTGACAGAAACGCGATCAGATACTAATATCGCTGGCTCTTTGGCCAAGTAGCTCAGTTGGTAGAGCAGCGGATTGAAAATCCGCGTGTCGGTGGTTCGATTCCGCCCTTGGCCACCAGAATTCTCGGCGCGTACTCTGCGCGCAAACAAAAAGGGCCTCGCGGCCCTTTTTGTTTTTGTCCCTCCGGAACCGTCACCGCTCACGCGGCGTTCCGCGCCAGATACTTCCCTCGCATCTCCTCCAGCAGCTGGTCGTACAGCGGCTGCATGAACGGCGGCAGATGCGCCATCAGTTCCTTACGGTAGATGACCGACGGCACGCGCTTGCCGCGGTGCTCCACTGCCTGGCCGATCAGATGGATGCGGAAGCCCAGCGCACTCAGATGCCGGGCGAGTCGCGCCTCGGTCAGCGTGAAAAGATGTTCGACGTCGTGCAACTCGGCAGCGGCAAGCAGGCCGAGGTAGAGACCGACCGGAATATAGGGGAAGCGGGGCTGGTCCCGCGTTCCCATATCCTCTTCCGAAATGGCGATCGGACCGCCGCTGTCGCCCTTCCGTTTGCGGTAGTCCGACAGCACCGCGAGGCGGGAGATTTCTACCATGCGCCGACGGTCGATGCAGGCCGGATCGATGATGCTGCGGTCGATTACCGTTTCGCACAGGTGTTCGAACGGGAGCGGTTTCGCGAGGTCGTCCGGGTCTGTCTGTACCAGCCGCACACAGCCTACGATGCGACCGCTTGCCTGCGCGCGCAGCGCGATCTGCAGCGAGTGCGCGTCGAAACCGTCGGTCTCCTCGTGGTCGGGGTTGGTGGCTTCGTAGCCGAGTTCCTGGCAGTAAACCTCGTGCCGGACGCGATAGACCTCGTGCTTCATCGCCTCGTCGACCGCAGCTTCCACCGCGAAGTACTTGGCGAAATTTTCCTTGAGGTTTCCGACTTCAAGCAGAAACATGATGTTGTCCGACCGTGTATGACGCCGCGGGTGCATCCCGCGTGCGTGGCCTGCTGACCTTACTGTAGTTTCTTCAGGTATTCCTTGTCGAACACCTTGTCGGGGATGTCTCGCAACTGCATCGACGCGTACTCGAGCGTCGACTGCTCGCCCTGCTTCAGTGCGTCCTGCATGACCAGACGGGTCGGGCGGAGTTTGCCGCCCAGCGTCTTGTATTCATCATAGATGCAGGTCTTCAGCAGCTTGTCCGACAGGGAATAGAACTCCGCCTTGTGCGGTGCGTTGTTCGATGTGCGCACCCAGAGCAGCACGCGCGAGTAGGTGACGCCGCGATCGACCGCCGTCAGTTCGAGCACGTGGTGGTCATGACCATCGAGCTTCTCGGTACGCAGCAGCTTGGGCGTGTAGTCGCCGGAGAAGTTGGCGCGCGCCAGATCGCCGTTGGCGACCTGGCCGGTCAGGCGCTGGGCCAGCGACAGGCGAACTGGCTGCGACACGGTGGGCAGGAACACCCACAGGTCGCGCGCCTTCATCAACAGGATTTGGCCGCGCTCGGAAGCCGGCTCGACCGTCTGTACGATGGTGTTCTCGTTACCCTTGGAAAGGATGCGGTACTTGCGGAATTCTTCGCCACTGGACGTGGTCGAGGTGACGCTGACTTCGACCTGGAAGGGCTCCCGCGGGAAGCGGATGGTGTCGGCCTTTTCAAGTATACTCGCGGCATCTTGGGCAAAGGCGGACGGCGCGATGCAGAACGGTGCCGCAAGAGCTGCAACAGTTGCAAGGATCCGCGCGAACGTCTTGCGCCGGTGCGACGATGGGCCGGTGGTGGTGGCGTCGCGCATGCCGAGCGGGGTGTTCGGAACATTCATTTTTTTGTCTCCAGCACCGGGCGCATGACCCGTCTTCTGAACCGGGCTTCCTGATGAACAACGTCGTCCAGATCCGGAATGTGAGCCGCAGCTACATGCTCGGCGGACAGCAGGTCAATGCGTTGAAGAATATCACGCTGGATATCGAGGACGGCGTGTTCATTGCCATTGCCGGGCCCTCCGGCAGTGGCAAGTCGACCCTGCTGAACCTTATCGGTTGCATCGATACACCGACTTCGGGGCAGATCCTGATCAACGGTCAGGACGTGTCGGGGCAGACGCCGGACGAACTGGCCAGTCTGCGCGCGCGCACCATCGGTTTCATCTTCCAGACCTTCAATCTGCTGCCCGTTCTGTCGGCCTACGAGAACGTCGAGTACCCGCTTCTGCAGTTGCCTGAGGTCAGCAAGGACGAGCGCGCGAAGCGGGTGAAGTACTTTCTCGACATCGTCGGCCTCGGCCCGAAGATGCATCATCGACCGAACCAGTTGTCGGGTGGGCAGCGCCAGCGTGTGGCGATTGCCCGTGCGCTGGCAGTGCAGCCGGCAATCGTGCTGGCCGACGAGCCGACTGCCAACCTCGACCGCAAGACCGGCGATTCGATTCTCGAACTGATGCGCGAGATCAATCGCACGATGAAGACCACGTTCATCTTCTCCACCCACGACAAGCGCGTGATGTCGATGGCCGACCGTCTGGTGCGCATCGAGGACGGCGAACTGACCGCGCTCGGCGTACAGAAATCACCGGGCGAATGGGCCTACGTCAAACCCCCGAAATCCGCCACTCTGCAGGCTGCTTCATGACGCACTTCGATCCACTTTCCGCCCTGCGCCGACTGCCCTTGGCGGCGCTGACGCTGGCACTCCTGCTCGGAGGCCGGGCCGCGCCGGCGGCCGATGCGCTCGACGATCTGTTCGTCGAACCGGCACCCGAAGCTGCCGGTGATGCACAGGGCAAACCGAAGGCCGACGAGGAGGCCTCGTCGTCGATGTCAGGCTGGCGCGGCTTCAGCCAGTTCGAGCTGGCGCGCACGGTGGCAGGCAACAGCCACTGGTCGAAAGCGCGCTGGCGCAACGAGCTCGGCCGCAGCGGCAGTTTCGGTCAGGGCATCAAGTGGAAGGCCGTGGGCCGCGTCGATTACGACTTCGCCTACGGTTGGGAGAGCGACTTCTACCCGGCCGCCGTACGCGACGACCGGCGCAGCGAATTCGCATGGCGCGAGGTCTATCTCGACATGCCGGTGGGCGATGTCGAACTGCGCCTCGGTCGCCAGCACATCGTGTGGGGCGAAATGGTCGGCCTGTTCTTCGCCGACGTGGTGTCGGCGCGCGACATGCGCGAATTCTTCACGCAGGAATTCGACCAGCAGCGCATTCCGCAGTGGGCGGCGCGCGCCGAGTACTTCAAGAACGACTGGCGCGCCGAGCTGATCTGGGTGCCCTATGTGAGCGTGGACAACATCGGCCGCTTCGGTGGCGATTTCTACCTGACGCAACCTGACCTGTCGGGCATCAGCGCGACCTACGACGCGCAGGTCCGGCCAGACCGCAAGCTCAGCAACTCGAACTACGGCCTGCGAGTCGGTACTCTGGTACAGGGCTGGGATCTCGCCGCCTTCTACTACCGCAGCCTGGATGTGAATCCGACCTTCAGTCGTCGATTTGTCGCCCCGACCGCAGTGGTCTACACGCCGCGACACGACTGGATTCATCAGTATGGTGCAACGCTGACCAAGGATTTCGGCAGCTTCCTGCTGAAGGCCGAAGCGGTGCTGACCTACGATCGCTACCTGCCGGTGTCGCCGCTGTCGGCACGGCCCGACGGGCTGGTCCGTCAGGACATGGTCGACTACGCGATCGGCATTGACATTCCCTTCATGTCCGAGTCGCGCCTCAATCTCCAGTACTTCGAGCGCGCCCACATGGACAAGGCGCCCGACCTGCTGGCGAGCCGTCGCGAGAACGGCATGGCGGTGCTGTACAACCACAAGTTCGACGAGCGGCTTGAAGGCGAGCTGCTGTGGGTGCAGTCGCTGGTGCGCAACGACTACATGTTCCGCCCCAAGCTGATCTGGCGCGTGCAGTCCAACTGGCGCGCACAGTTTGGTGCAGACCTGTTCGGCGGCAATTCCAATGGCTATTTCGGGCGTTTCGGCAACTCGGACCGCTACTACGGCGAGCTGCGCTACTCCTTCTGATTCGGGCGGAGGTGCCACATGCGAGTGCTGATCACGGGCGGTGCCGGCTTCATCGGCTCACACACGGCGGACGCGCTGCTGGCCGCCGGCCACAGCGTGCGTGCGCTGGATATTCTCGATCCGCAGATTCATGGCGAAGGCGGCCAGCGGCCGGCCTATCTCGCGCCGGAGGTGGAACTGCAGGTCGGTGACGTCTGCAATGCCGACGACGTCGCGCGCGCGCTCGACGGCATCGACGCGGTCTACCACTTCGCTGCGCTGACCGGCGTCGGCCAGAGCATGTACGACATGACCCATTACGCGCGGGTTAATGGGCTGGGCACGACCACCCTGATCGAGGGCATCGTCAAGGGTGGCCATGTGCTGAAGCGGCTGGTGCTGTCATCGTCGCGTGCGATCTACGGCGAGGGCGCCTATGTCTGCCGTGAGCATGGCGCCCAGTTTCCGGGCGCTCGCTCGCGTGAACGCCTGCAGGCGGGCAAGTTCGCGATGCCCTGCCCGGTTTGCGGCGATGATCTCCACGCGGTGCCGACGCCGGAAGACAAGGTGTCAGAGCCGTTCTCGGTCTATGCGATCACGAAGAAGCATCAGGAAGATTACGTTCGCTACGCGGCGAACACCTTCGGTATTCCGGCGGTCGTGCTGCGTTACTTCAACGTTTTCGGCTCGCGTCAGTCGCTGAAGAATCCCTACACCGGCGTGGTATCGATCTTCTATTCGCGCATCTGCGCCGGTCAGCCGATCTCGGTGTACGAGGGCGGCTTGCCTGTGCGTGACTTCGTGCATGTGTCCGACGTCGTTGCGGCGAACATGCGTGCGCTGGTTGCCGACGTGGCGCCGGGCTCCGTCTTCAATGTTGGCGCCGGCGAGGCGAGCACGATCGCCGACATCGCCAACGCGCTCGCACGCGCTGTCGGCAAGCCGGTGACGATGGAGGACAAGGGGGAGTTCCGTGTCGGCGACATCTTCGGATGCGTTGCCGATCTGGCGCACTCCCGCGCAGTGCTCGGTTACGAGCCGGCGCGTACGCTTGATCAGGGCATGGCGGAATTTGCCGGTTGGGCGGGCGGACAGCCGTCGGAGGATCGCTATCAGCAGACCGTCGCCGAACTGACGCGCTTCGGCCTGTTCGGTCGCGCCGAGGGCGCCTGATGTCGACCCGCCGCCGCGTTCTGTTCGTGGCGGAGGCGGTATCTCTTGCGCATGTCGCCCGGCCGGTCGTGCTGGCATCGGGTCTCGCGGCGCAGCATGATGTGTCGGTCGCGTCCGCACCGGCCTTCGATCTGTGCTTTCGCGGAACGGACCTTCGCAGGCTCGGGCTGGAGAGTATTCCGGCCAAGCTCTTTCTCGATCGCCTCGCGGCCGGTGCGCCGCTGTACACCCGTGCCGAGCTCGGGCGCTATGTCGAGGCCGACATCGCGTTGCTGCAGCGCGAACGTCCCGATGTGGTGATCGGCGATTTCCGTCTGTCGCTGAGCGTTTCGGCGAGGCTTGTCGGCATCCCCTACTTCGCGCTGTGCAACGCACACTGGAGTCCCTGGTCGGCGCATTCACGGTTCCCCTTGCCTGACATCACCCTGACCCGGGTGCTCGGACCTGCGCTGGCAGAGCCGATTTTCCGGCTCGCGCAGCCACTCGCCTTCCGTCTGCACGCCGGGCCGCTCAACGCGGTACGCAGAAAGCATGGCCTGAGCGGCTTTCCCGATGTGCGCCATGCCTACACCGACGGTGATCTGACGCTGTACGCCGACACGCCGGGCCTGGTGCCGGTGCGTCCGGACTGTCCGCCCAACCACCATTTCATCGGGCCCATCATCTGGTCGCCCTCGATGCCGCTGCCGGACTGGTGGACGTCGATGCCGTCCGGGCCGCTGGCCTACGTCACGTTGGGTTCCACCGGACGGGTCGATCTGCTGCCGGAGGTATTTCGCGCGCTGGCCGATGCGCAGGTCAATGCGATGACGGCCACGGCGGGGCGCTTGGACGTGGCTTCGCCCGGACCGCACTGTTTCGTTGCCGACTATCTGCCGGGGCTCGAAGCCGCCGCGCGCGCCGATTTCGTCATCTGCAATGGCGGAAGTGCGACGGTCTATCAGGCCTTGTCGACCGGCACGCCGGTCATCGGTCTGTGTTCGAACATGGATCAGTTCCTCACCATGTCGCGTGTGGTCGATGCCGGGGCGGGGATTTCATTGCGTGCGGGCAGCGCGAACTATGAACAGTTGCGGACGGCACTCGGGCGCATGGTCGGGGATGACGGTGCAGGTTTCAGGCGGGCCGCAAAAGCGGTTCAGCAGGACTTCGCCAGTTTCAATACCCGCTCGATTCTGAACGGGCTGGTTGTATCCGCATAGCGGGGTTCTGGCCGGGCAGCGACGGGTTTGGAACGTGCGCTTTCGAACGCGCAAAAGAAAAACGGGAGCTTTCGCTCCCGTTTTTCATGCTGCTTCGACTACCTGAATCAGACCTTGCGGCGACGGGCCAGAGCCAGACCACCGAGTGCCAGGCCGGCCAGAGCCAGCGTGCCCGGCTCAGGGATACCTTGCACCGGACCGTTGAAGTCGGTCTGGAAGATGATGTCCGGGCCGGCTGCAACGCAACCCGTCGGGCCGCAAACCGTGCCACCGTTCACCGCACCGATGTTCGGCACTTGGCCGGCGATGATGGCCGACGGATCAACCGACTGGAACGGCAGGTTCTGGCTGATGTTGGTCACCAGGAAGGAGATCAGCTCTTCATTCCAGAAATCCGTGTCGATGAAGTTCGGCAGAACGGTCAGCAGATCGAATTCCGGCGTGGCGCCCGAACCCGTCACCGACGGGGTGCCGGACAGCGGCGAAGTGCCGTTGAGCGGCTGGCCATCGCTGCCCACCGTGCCCAGGGCACCAGTGTTCGCGTTGAAGTTGGACACCGAACCTGCAGCGCCCGGAGCGATCGTGCCGTCGAACACCAGCGTGCCGGTGTTGAAGCCGGTGCCGGCCGCGTAGTTGGCAGCGGCGTCGGAATCCAGATCCTTCACATAGACGCGGAAGTAGTTGTTGGTCTGGACCTTGGCGAAGTCGAACACGGCGATGTTGGCGCCCGGCACGCTCACGGCGGTAGTCACGACTTCCTGGTAGGCCAGTTCGAACGTGATTTCGTACTTGCCGGCGGTGCTGCCAGAACCGTTGTACAGGCCGCTAGCAGCGGCACCGGTGCCGCCCTGCAGTACGGCCAGACGGCCTTGCGAGAACACGTTGAAGCCGTAGCCCATGCCACCGTTCATGCCTTCGACGGTGCCACCAGCCGGGTTGTTGATGAAGTTGACGAAGGCTTGGTTGCCGCCTTGCGCCAGAACCGGGGACGGTGCCCAGTCGAAAGCGGTGATGCCGTTCACGTTGCCGTTCGGCGTGGTGATCGAAACCGGGGCAGCGTGCGCGGCAGCGAAAGTGCCTGCCAGTGCCACTGCAACTGCAATTTGCTTGAACTTGATCATTTCATTGACTCCGTTTGTTGGCTTGGGAGAACCACGGTTGGCTATAAGCAATCGGTGGGCCAGTTTTCTTCGTGTGTTTTAGTTTATTGAATATAAACAAGAAAAATCTGTGTCTTGGGTGGCTGTGGCGGTTGGCGGACGCGCCCTGCTGCCGCGTGTAAAGTTCACCGACATTCTGGTTTCAAGACTCTTCGTGGTTCTGCAGCCGTTCGAGGGGCAGGCGCAGCGAGCGGCCGGGGATGTTCCGGCTGCGACCGATGCGGCACGCCCAGACCGCTCGTTCGACGTCCTCTTCCGGCAGCAGGCTGCCCAGTCTTTGCGCCAGATCGTCGGCGCGGGCGAGCGCTTCGCCGTTCTCCGTGAATCGCCGCCCCGCCCGTGCGTACTGGTTGAAGATGAGCGGCGTCATCTCGGGCTGTGACTGGAGCCCCAGCTTTTCCACCGTCAGCCAGAGCCGTTGCATGGCACGGCCGGTAGCGACGTAATCGTCGACGCGGTCTGGGCGGGTTGGCGCGATCATGAAGGCGTGAGCAGAGCAGGCGATGCCTGGAATCAGGTCGAGTTGCAGCCGTGGTGCGAAAGTGCCGAAGAGCCACCTGTTAAAGAATTCGACGCGGCTCCAGCTCGCCATGACGAAACGCATCAGCTTGCCGGTGAGCGGGTCGACGCCGACGGCTGCTTCGGGGATGCGGTCTTCGCTGAATCGTGCGCCCCACTCGATCACGCGGCTGTGAGTCTGGAAGGCTTCCGGAATGGTCAGGCGGATCTCCGCGCTGTCGAAATTCAGCTTGGCGATGCGCAGGCGATCCCGGAATCCGCCGAACCAGACGATACGGTAGGGAAACACGGCAGCGTCCAGCGCCTGCCGCTCCTCGTCCGTCAGCGGTCGGCTGCCCATCGCACGGCGCTGCACCGAGCGCGTCGTGATGCACGGTAGCAGCGGGTCGCGCGCGACTGCCGGGTCGGCGACCAGCCGGATGTCGAACTGCAGATGAGTGTCCGGCGTGTCCGGCCGGCGAGCGATATCGGCGCGAAGGCCGTGGGCTGTTGCTGCAATGGACAATGTTTCCAGCATCGCGCCGACCGCAATCTGGCTGGCGTGCCCTTCGAGGTCATAGACGCACCAGTGTCGGGTGTCGAAACCATGCACCCGCACGTGATCGTCGGCGAGCACCTCGAAACGCCAGATCTGGGTGTTGTCGCCGCTTGGCGCCCAGCGCGCGAGGTCGAGGATCTTGTCTACGGTGCGCATTCGTTTCTCCGGTGAGCTGCGTGTTCAGCGGGCGTTGATTTGTTTCAGCAACTGGCGCCGACCGAGTGCAAGAATGAGCCGCTGCAGCGGGTGCCGGTTTCCACCCGGGCGCCAGGTGCGCACCATCCGGTTGCGGTAGGCGTCGAACTGCAACGCCCACGGTGCCGCCCGGACTTCGCCGCGGCCAAGCAGAAGCTTGACCGTTTCCGCCGCAGCGACGCCCGCGCACAGATTGCACCCGATCATCGTCGACGGGCCTTTGCGTCCTGCGAGGTCGATGCGCCAGGGCTCGACCAGATAGGGGCGATGCAGTCCGGCGGGGGCAAGGCCGACCAGGAATCTCAGCGCCTGTTCGGTCTCGTCGTGGCCCTCCAGCTGGAAGTAGTCCTCGAAACTCATGCCGCGCGGCGAAAAAACGAGCAATCCGGTGCCCATCCCGAGCGGGGCTGCCGTCACCGCCGGGATGCCCAGGCGGTGGCACGCTGCGAAGGTGGACCTGCGGGCGGAGAAGGCGAAGAAATCGAGGCCGTCTACATAGACATCGCAGCCCTGCAGGAAGGCGTCCGGCTGCTCCGGTGCCACGCCTTCCGGAAAGCACGTTATTTCGGCCTCGGGATTGATGTCGCGCGCCTGTTCGGCCAGCACCTCGATCTTGGGCCGATCGACCGTGCTCATCATGGCGCCGACCTGCCGGTTGAAATTGTGTACACCGAAGGTGTCGAAATCGGCGATGCGGAATCGTCCGATGCCGAGCCGGGCCAGCGTCAGCAGGTGGGCGCCGCCGACACCGCCGAGGCCGGCGATGGCGACCGTGCTGCGCCGAAGTCGGGCCTGTTCGGCCTCGGTGAACCAGCCGAGGTTGCGGCTGAAGGCCTCGTCGTAACTGAAAGCAGAGCTCATGGCGTCGCCTTGTATGTCCGTTGGCTGCGGGGCATGCTTCCGGGACATCGGATGGTGAGGTAAAAACTGTTATGCTGGCAATACCTTAGCATCTGAAGTCTTGAATTCGCATGAAGTTTTGGCTGCTCGACCTTTGGCTTGCGATGCGCAGCGTGCTCCGCCAGGGGCGACGCACGCTGATTGCCATCGGCGCGGTGAGCTTCGGTGTGATTGCGATGATCCTGTCGGCCGGGTTCATCGAGTGGTTGATGGAGGGAATGCGCGAATCCACCATCAAGTCGCAGCTGGGCCACGTCCAGGTGGTGCGACCAGGGTATGTGGAACGAGGCACCTCCGATCCCTTCGGATTCGTGATCGATGGTGAGGACGCGGCGCAGCGCAAGGTCGAGCAGGGTGAGGGCGTCAAGGTCGTGGCGCCACGTCTCAGTTTCAACGGCCTCGCCAGCAAGGGCGAAAACACGCTGGCCTTCCTCGGCCAGGGCGTCTCGGCAAAGGCGGAAGCGGTGCTGTCGAGTTCGGTCACGATATCGCGCGGGCGCAACCTGTCGCCCGACGGCGTCAACGAAATGATCATGGGGCGGGGGCTGGCAGCCAATCTGGGCGTCACCGTCGGCGACACCGTGGTGCTGATGACGACGACCGCCGCTGGCAACGTCAATGCAGTCGAGGCGCCGGTCGTCGGCATCTTCATCTCCGTCAGCAAGGAATACGATGATTCGGCGCTGCGCATGCCGCTGGCGCTGGCGCAGCAACTGGTGCGGGTGAATGGCGCGCAGCAATGGCTGGTGCTGCTCGACGACACCGACAAGACCGACGCCAAGCTGGCCGAACTGGGCAAGGTGCTGCCGGCCGCGAACTTCGAACTGGTGCCCTGGTATCGCCTGTCCGACTTCTACAACAAGACGCGCGATCTGTTTGCCAGCCAGGTCAACGTCGTGCAGTTCATCATCCTGATGATCATCGTGCTCAGCATTTCCAACACGCTGTCGATGAGCGTGATGGAGCGCGTCAGCGAGATCGGGACCTGCATGGCGCTGGGCCTGACGCGGGCGCGCATACGGCGCATCTTCATGTCGGAGGGCGTGATGCTCGGTCTGGTCGGCGGCGGGCTCGGGGTGGTCATCGGCTGTGCGCTGGCGCTGGCGATCTCGGCGGTCGGCATTCCGCTGCCGCCGCCGCCCGGCATGGAGCAGGGGTTCGACGGCGAGATCCGGCTGACTTTCGGCATCGTCGCCAAGGCACTGGCGATTGCCGTGGTCAGTGCCTTCGTGTCCAGCCTTTACCCTGCCTGGCGAGCGTCGCGCATGAATATCGTCGACGCACTGCGGCAGAGTCGCTGAACGCCATGTTCAAGCTCGCACTCCGCAACATCCTCCGGCAGAAATCGCGGACCGCGATGACGCTGGCCGCCATCATTTTCGGCGTGGCAGGACTGATCCTGAGCGGCGGCTTCGTCGCCGATGTGCTGACGCAGCTGGGCGAAGCGACCATCCACAGCCAACTCGGTCACGTGCAGGTCTTCCGCAGCGGCTTCTACGAGCAGGGGGCGCGTTCGCCCGAGAAGTTCATGATCGACGACGCCGACAAGGTCGCCGAGTTTGCCGCCCGCATGCCGGAGGCGGACGCGGTGCTGCAACGCGTCAATTTCACCGGCCTGCTGAACAACGGCAAGGCGGACTGGGCGGTCATGGGCGAGGGCGTTGAGCCGGACAAGGAAAACCGGCTCGGCACCTTCGTCCGGATCACCGCCGGCCGGGCGCTGCGCGACAGCGACACCGGCGGCATCCTGATCGGCGATGGCGTCGCCAAGGCCCTGGCGCTGGCGCCGGGCGATGCCGTCACGCTCATCATGAACACGGCCGACGGCGCATTGAACACGACGGAATTTGCGGTGGTCGGGGTTTTTCAGAGCTTTTCGAAAGATTTCGACGCCCGTGCCGTAAGGATTCCCATCGCGGCAGCTCGAAATCTGGTTGCGCGTGACGGCTCCAACGCCATCGTGTTGCTGCTGCACCGGACGGCGGACACCTGGCGGGTGAAGGACCTGCTGGTACCCAAGCTGGCGTCGCTGGGTTTCGACATCCGCGACTGGGTGCAGCTTTCGGATTTCTATTCGAAGACCGTGGAGCTCTACCGCACCCAGTTCGGCGTGCTGCAATGGATCGTGCTGATCATGGTGCTGCTGAGCGTCTTCAATACTGTAAACATGAGTGTCTTCGAGCGTGTCGGTGAATTCGGAACGCTGATGGCGCTCGGAAATTCGCGAGGATACGTATTCCGGCTCGTGCTCGCGGAAAATGCCCTGCTCGGTCTGACCGGCGCGGCGATCGGCGTGGTGGTGGGGGTGCTCGTTGCGCTGGCGATCAGCGAGGTGGGCATTCCGATGCCGCCTCCGCCGAACTCGAATGTGGGGTACACGGCGTCGATACGTGTGCTGCCCGAAACCGTGCTGCTGGCCTTCACGGTGGGATTGGGCGCGACCGTGGTGGCGGCCTTGCTGCCGGCACGCAAGGTTTCGCGTACGCCCATCGTCGATGCGTTGCGGTACAACATCTGACCGGTCGTGACGCATTAGAGCGCGCGTCCGGATGCGTTGGCTATGATTCGCGGCTTGTCTGGCTGCTGTCCTGTGGAGGATGCAATGTTGAGTTCTGACCGTCTGATGTCCGCACTGCGCGTGCTTGCGCTGCTGCTCGTGCCGCTTGCCTTCACGGCCTGCTCGTCGTCGCCCTATCCGGCCGCGCCGACTCAGGCTTACAGCGACGACTACAACTACATCCTGGGTCCCGGTGACTCGGTGAACATCGTCGTCTGGCGCAATCCCGAAATCTCGTCCACGGTCACCATCCGCCCGGACGGCAAGATCACCGGCACCCTGTTCGAGGATCTGCCGGCTGCCGGCCGCGACCCCACGACGCTGGCGCGCGAGATCGAGCAGGTGCTGTCGAAGTACATCCGTGACCCCATCGTGACGGTCATCGTGGCCGGCGGCATCGGTCCCTACAGCGAGCAGATCCGCGTGATCGGCGAGGCGGCCAAGCCGCAGGCGCTGGCCTACAAGCAGAAAATGACGCTGCTCGACGTGATGATCGCGGTTGGCGGCATCACCGAATTCGCCGATGGCAACGCGGCCACCATCCTGCGCACTTCCGAGGGCGACAAGCAATACAACGTGCGCCTCAAGGATCTGGTCCGTCGCGGCGACGTGACGGCCAATGTCGACGTCAAGCCGGGCGACATTCTCATCATTCCGCAGAGCTGGTTCTGAGCAGCTCAGTCATGAGGCGTCCGCCGGAAGGATCGTGTAGCTGTGGATGATTTTCTGCGCCAGTTTTCTGGCTATCTCAGGTCGGCGTGGGGCTATCGCTGGATAGGCCTGCTGGTCGCCTGGGTGGTCGGCATCATCGGCATGGGCGTGGTGCTCGTGCTGCCGGACCAGTACCAGGCGTCGGCGAAGATCTATGTCGACACCCAGTCCATCCTGCGTCCGCTGATGTCGGGTCTGGCCGTACAGCCCAATCTCGACCAGCAGATCAACATGCTGAGCCGCACGCTGATCAGCCGGCCGAACATCGAGAAGCTGATCCGCATGGCTGACCTCGATCTCGAGGCCAAGACCAAGACCGAGCGCGAAAAGCTGATCGACGATCTGATTGCCAGCGTGAAGCTCACCAGTTCCGGCCGCGACAACCTCTACATCGTGTCCTATCGCGATCAGAAGCCGGCGCGGGCTCAGAAGGTGGTGCAGGCCATGGTGACGCTGTTCGTCGAATCGGGCCTCGGCAGCAAGCGACAGGATGCGGACCAGGCGCGCAAGTTCATCGAGGAGCAGATCAAGGCCTACGAGGCCAAGCTTCTGGAGGCGGAAAACCGGCTGAAGGAGTTCAAGCTCAAGAACCTCGAACGACCGGGCGGTGGGCAGAAGGACTACTTCGGCAGCCTGGGCGAGGTGCAGGCCCAGCTCAACCAGGCGCAGCTCGACCTGCGCGAGGCGACCAATTCGCGCGACGCGCTGAAGCGCCAGCTGCTGGGCGAGGAACCGACCATCAGTGCCGACAGCTCGGCGATGACCTTCGCGCCGTCCGGCCCCGGTGGCCCGTCGACCGCCGAGATCGACATGCGCATCTCCGGCATGAAGAACGAGGTCGAAGGCTTGCTGCAGCGCTATACCGACAAGCACCCGGACATTCTCCAGCTGCGAGCGCGGATCCGTAACCTCGAGGAAGAGCGCAAGCAGATCATCGAGAAGCACGCGGCCGAAGCGGCCAAGGAGGCGGAAGGCAAGCCGGCGGATGCCAAGCCCGAGGCGAAGCCGGTGGCCGGCGGCGCGCAGATGCCCAATCCGGTCTACCAGCAGATCAAGGTCGCACTGGCATCGGCCGAGGCCTCGGTCGCGTCGCTGAGTGCGCGCGTCGGCGAGTATCAGACGCGTCTCGACGCATTGAAGCAGTCGTCGCGACTGGTGCCGGAACTGGAGGCGGAGTTCAGCCAGCTCAACCGCGACTACGAAGTGCATCGGACCAACTACAACAACCTGGTGTCGCGCCGCGAATCGGCCTCGATTTCGGAAGAGATGGACGCGACCGGGGTGGCGGAATTCCGTCTGATCGAGCCGCCGCGCGTCGATCCCAAGCCGGCGGCCCCCAATCGGCTCATCCTGCTGACCGTGGTGCTGGCAGCGGCCATCGTCGTCGGTGGTGCGGCATCGTTCGCCGTATCGCAACTGCGACCGGTGTTCCACGACGGCCGGATGCTGGCCGAAGTGGCCGGCGTACCGGTGCTGGGTTCGGTGTCCATGCTGCTCGCGAACGAGCGCAAGCGTTACGAGCGTCGCCGCAGCGTCGTGTTCTTCGGCGGTCTTGGCGGGCTGGTGGCCGCCTATGTGGCGATGCTGGCTTTCGTGTCGCTCGTGATGCGCAGCGCCTGAGGATAGATCATGAGCATCATCGAACAAGCAATCGAACGAATGGCCCACCTCAAGCGGGCGGGCGTCGATATCGGCGAGGAACCGGCAGCGGCGCCCGAGGCGCCGCCGGCGGCTGCGCCTGCTGTCGCGCCCGCGCCCGCGCCCGCGCCTGCTCCCGCGCCCGCGCCTGCGGCGGTACCTGTCGCCGCGGTGCCGCCGGCGGGTGAAGCCGCCGCGCCGGTGCAGGTGGTGGGCGGAGCCCCCATTGATTCATCCCGCTACGTCGAACTCGATCTGGCGCGACTCGACGGGATGGGTCTGGTCGTGCCGTCGGCACCGCGTTCGCAGATCGCCGAAGAATTCCGCGTGATCAAGCGCCCCATTTTGGCCAACGCCCACGGCAAGGGCGCGGCGCCGGTCGATAACGGCAACCTCATCATGGTGACCAGTTCGGTGCCGGGTGAGGGCAAGAGCTTCAATTCGATCAACCTCGCGATGAGCATCGCGATGGAACTGGACAACCGTGTCCTGCTGGTCGATGCCGACGTGGCACGCCCCTCCATCCTGAACCTGCTCGGCCTGCCGCCGGCCAAGGGGCTGATGGACGTGCTGCTCGACGAGGATGTTGGTCTGCCCGACGTCCTGCTCCGTACCAACGTCGAGAAACTCACGCTGCTGCCGGCCGGCATGCCGCACAAGAACGCCACCGAACTGCTGGCCAGCGGTGCGATGCGTTCGCTGCTGGTCGAACTGGCGCATCGCTATCCTGACCGCATCATCATTTTCGACTCGCCGCCGCTGATGGTGACGACCGAGGCACCGGTGCTTGCGCAGTCGATGGGCCAGCTGGTGATGGTGGTCGAGGCCGGGCGCACCACGCACGCGATGGTGAAGCAGGCGCTGGCCAAGGTACAGGGCTGCCCGGTCAAGATGCTGGTGCTGAACAAGGCGCGCTACGCCCGTACCGACGGTTACTACGGTTACTACGGTTACGGTTACGGCTATGGCTCCGAAACCGGTTATCGCGACACGGCCAAGGCGGGTTGAATGAGGACAGGACGACCGATGCTTCGCCCGATCTCCCTGGCCATTCTGGGCATCGCCAGCGGTTTCGGTTCGGCGCACGCCGAAGGCTGGCGCCTGTCGACCAGCGCGTCGGTGCAGATGATCGTGTCAGACAACATCAACTTCTCGCCGGTCGCGCCCGCGAGCGACGTGCTGACCGAAGTCACGCCAACCGTCGATCTGCGCCGCAGCAGTCCGCGCCTGAAGCTCAATGCCAATTACTCGCCGCGGATGATGTATTACGCGGACGACACCTTCCCGTCGCGCATCGCGAACAACATGAGCGCGAACGGGTCGTTCGAGGTCGTCGACGACCTCTTCTTCCTCGACGCCAAGGCGAGTCAGACGCAGCGGCGGCGATCGGTGTTCAATGCCCAGCCCAACCTGCTGAACAGCACGCTGGGCGATTCGACGGAGACGCGGGTGTTCTCGCTGTCGCCGTCGATGCGCGGCACCGTCCGGCTGGGCGACATCGCGACATGGAAATCCAGCTACACCATCGCGCGCAGCGAATCATCGCGCCGCGAGGGCGCACTGACCACCCGTACGTTCTCCGGGACGCTGCAGGGCGCTCCGGCGACACTGAGCTGGAAAGGGGTGCTCAGCTCGCGCGTGACCGACTCGGGTAATGCCAACAACAGCGAACGCGAGAGCATCGTCGGTTCGCTGATCTACAAGCCGGATGTCCAGATCGAACTGACCGGCCGCTACGGCTACGAAAAGTCGACGATAGGCAATCGTCGGGACGGTGCCACCTATGGCGGCGGCCTGGACTGGCGCCCGTCGCAGCGCACGGCACTGTCGCTCGATTACGACGAGCGGCCGTACGGCAGTACCGCCAATTACAAGCTGTCGCATCGTCTGCCCAGGACCGCTTTCAACGCGGCCTACACGCGCAACATCGTGAGCCGGATCGACACCTTGCTCGAAGGTTCGGGCCTGGAAGATCTTTACGAGACGCTGGCCTTCGTCGAGCCCTATGCCAGCATTGCCGATCCGGAAGAACGGCGTGATGCGATCCGTGCCGACGCACTGGCCGGGCGTATCCCGGGCTACGGTTCGCTCGATTCGCCCATCCTGACCGACCGCGAATACCGGCGCTCGCGCTGGTCGCTCGGCGTGGTGCATACCGGTGCCCGCAACACGCTGTCGTTCACGATGTACCAGTCGACCAACGACAGCGGAATCGGCTCGGGTGGCGGATCCCTGACCGGCGATTTTGCCGAGGCTTCGGTCATCGTCCAGAAGGGCTGGACCATCGGTCTGTCGCACCGGCTCTCGCCGGTCAGTTCGCTGAACTTTTCGCTGAACTCGTTCGACACCAGTGGCCGTGTGACCGCGCGCACGACGACCGAGCGCAACGTCTTCAATGCGACATATTCCACAGCACTCGGTGCCTACACCAGCGGCTCCATTGGTCTGCGCATGATGCGTGGCACAGTCGCCGCCGGCGATGTAGACGAAAATGCACTGATCGCCACGGTGAGTACGCGCTTCTTCTGACGCGGGCGCCGTGATGCGCATGCTGCCGAACCGTGCAGCGCCACCGAAGCCCTGAGGGGCGGGTACCCAACGATCGAGATCCATGTACGAGTCTTTCTACGGTCTTTCCGGCAAGCCTTTCCAGCTCAATCCCGATCCGTCGTTCTTCTTCGGCAGCAAGGGCCACCGGCGCGCGCTCGCCTACCTCGAGTACGGTCTGCATCAGAGCGAAGGTTTCATCGTCATCACTGGCGAGATCGGCGCCGGCAAGACCACGCTGGTGCGCAGCCTGCTGCAGAAGCTTGATTCGAAGAAGGTGGTGGCGGCCCAGCTGGTCAGTACCCACCTCGACGCCGAGGACACCTTGCGCCTGGTCGCGGCCGCTTTCGGACTGCCGAACAAGCAGCTGAAGAAGGCCGACCTGCTGCTGTCGATCGAAATGTTCCTGCTGTCGCTGACCGCTGCCGGCAAGCGCGCACTGCTCATCGTCGACGAGGCGCAGAACCTGACGCCGCGCGCGGTCGAGGAACTGCGCATGCTGTCGAACTTCCAGCTCGGCGAGCACGCGCTGCTGCAGAGCTTCCTCGTTGGCCAGCCGGAGTTTCGCGAAACGATGCAGAGCCCGCACATGGAGCAACTGCGTCAGCGGGTGATCGCGTCCTACCACCTCGGGCCGATGGACGCGGCCGAAACCGAGGCCTATATCGAGCACCGCCTGAAGCATGTCGGCTGGCGCGGGTCCCCCGCCTTCCAGGCGGGGGCGCACGAAGCCATCTTCAAGGCGACCGAGGGCGTGCCGCGACGCATCAATACACTGTGCGACCGCCTGATGCTGGCCGGATTCCTCGGCGGAGCAACCGCCTTCACGGCGCAGGACGTCGCGGGCGTGGTCAGCGAAATCAAGGACGAGGCGGGTGACGCCGCCGCCGCTGCCGCGATGGCCAAGCGACCGGACGGCCCGATGCCGTCCGACACGGCGGCGCACGCTGCATTCAACGGCGCCGGGCTGCGCGGTTCGCCGGCGCTGTTCGATCTGGACATGTCGCAGTTCCGGCTCGACGCCGACTCGGCGCAGCGGGTGCGCGACTACGTGAACGCGCATCAGGCGGGCAATCTTGAAGAACGCCTGTCACGGATGGAGCGTACGCTCGAACAGACACTGGCCCTGCTGTATGAAATCGCCGAGCGCTCGACCGAGCAGGCGGACAAGGAGGCGGAATGAGCGCTGCCCAGGTGATCGCCCCGGTGCTGTGCGTCGTCGGCGCACGGCCGAACTACATGAAGATGGCGCCCATCCTGCGCGCCTTCGACGAGCACGTGCCGACGATACCGTGGGTGCTGGTGCATACCGGCCAGCACTACGATCACGCGATGAACGAGCGCCTGTTCAGCGGGCTTCGTCTGCCAACACCGCACCACAATCTCGAAGTCGGCTCCGGCACGCACGCGGTACAGACCGCCGAGATCATGAAGCGCTTCGAACCGCTGGTCGATGAACTCAAGCCGTCCTGCGTGCTGGTCGTGGGCGACGTCAATTCGACGCTGGCGTGTGCGCTGGTGGCGGTGAAGAAGCACGTGCCGGTGATCCATGTCGAAGCCGGTCTGCGCAGCGGCGACCGTGCGATGCCGGAGGAGATCAATCGCATCCTCGTCGATCGCATTTCCGACCGTCTGTACACCACCGAGCGCAGTGCGCTCGGCAACCTGACCGGCGAAGGCGTCGACGCCTCATGGGTGCATTTCGCCGGCAACGTGATGATCGACTCGCTGCTGTCCAGCCGCGCGCTGGCGGTGCCGCCGGCGAAGACGCTGGCCGAGCACGACATCGACCCGGCGCTGATCGCCGACGGCCGCTACGGCGTCGTGACGCTGCATCGTCCGAGCAATGTGGACGACCCCGAACAACTGAAGCGTCTGGCCGCGATGCTGACGCAGGCGGCGGCACGGCTGCCGCTGCTGTTCGCGATCCATCCGCGTACCCGTGGCAATTTGGAAAAGTTCGGCCTCGGTGCGCTGCTCGACAATCCGCGCATCGCATTGCTGCCGCCGCTGGGCTATCTCGAAATGCTCGGCCTGATGAGTGGTGCGACCGTCATGATCACCGACTCCGGCGGTCTGCAGGAAGAGACGACGGCGCTGTCGGTGCCCTGCCTGACCTTGCGCGAGAACACCGAGCGGCCGATCACGGTGGAGCAGGGCACGAACACCGTCATCGGCGCCGACGAGGCGCTGTTCGTGCGCAGCCTCGACGACATCCTCGCTACCGGCGGCAAGCGCGGTCGCGTGCCCGAATACTGGGACGGCAATGCTGCACAGCGCATCGCCGCCGACCTGCACGACTGGCTGTTGCAGCGGAGCACGCACTGACATGAGCGCCCGGACCGACATCCGCAACGCCTTCACCGTCGACGTCGAGGATTACTTCCAGGTGTCGGCGCTGGCGCCCTACATCGAGCGCAGCCGCTGGGATTCGATCGAATGCCGCGTCGAGCGCAATGTCGAGCGCATCCTTGCGCTGCTGGCTGACAGCGGCAACCGGGCCACCTTCTTTACGCTGGGCTGGATCGCCGAGCGTCATCCGGACATGGTCAGGCGCATCGCCGCTGCCGGGCACGAGATTGCCAGCCACGGCACCGCCCATCTGCGTGCGACCGAACAGTCGCCGGCCGAATTTCTCGACGACATCACGCGCGCCAAGAAGGTGCTGGAAGACATCACCGGCGCCGAAGTGCGCGGCTACCGCGCGCCCAGTTTCTCGATCGGCCACACCAATCCGTGGGCGCTCGACTGCGTCGCGCAGGCCAGGCGGGCTACCGCTACAGCTCCAGCATCTATCCGGTCAAGCACGACCACTACGGCATGCCGGACGCGCCGCGTTTCCCGTTCGCATCGCGCGACGGTCTGATGGAAGTGCCGGTCACCACCGTGCGCATGGGCAGCCGCAATCTGCCGGCCGGCGGCGGCGGCTACTTCCGCCTGCTGCCCTATGCCACCTCGCGCTGGCTGCTGAGCCAGGTGAACAAGCGCGACGGCAAGCCGGCGATGTTCTACTGCCATCCGTGGGAGATCGACGCCGACCAGCCGCGCGTGCAGGGCGTGGATGCCAAGTCGCGCTTCCGCCACTACATCAACCTGCACCGCACCGAGGGCCGTCTTGCCCGCCTGATGCGCGATTTCCGCTGGGGCCGGATGGACGAAGTGTTTCCGGAGATCGCCCGTGCGGCCTGAGGCGGAGTTCATGACTGCAGTCACCGTGCGCGCCCCGGCCGACGCCGATCGCGCGAACTGGAATGCCTTCGTCGAAGCCTGCCCGACGGCAAGCTTCTTTCACCTGTTCGAGTGGCGCGACATCATGCGCGACGTGTTCGGCCACGCCACGCACTACCTGCTGGCCGAGCGCGGTGGCCGCATCTGCGGCGTGCTGCCGCTGGCCCAGGTGAAGAGTCGGCTGTTCGGCCACTCGCTGGTGTCGCTGCCCTTTGGTGTCTACGGCGGCGTCGCGACCGAAGATGAAGAGGCAGCGCTCGCGCTCGAAGCGGAGGCACAGCGCATCGCGCAGTCGCTCGGTGTCGACCACCTCGAATTCCGCAACGTCGAGGCGCGCCACACCGACTGGCCGACCGAAGACCTGTACGTCACCTTCCGCAAGCAGATCTCGCCTGACGTCGAGGAAAACATGAAAGCCATCCCGCGCAAGCAGCGCGCGATGGTGCGCAAGGGCATCAACAACGGCCTGAAGGCGGTGTTCGACGCCGACAACAGCCGTTTCTTCGAACTGTATTCGGACAACGTGCATCGCCACGGCACGCCGGCGATGTCGCGCCGCTATTTCGACACGCTGCGCAGCACCTTCGGCGAGCGCTGTTCGGTCATGACGGTCGAAGGTCCGGACGGCGCGCTGCTCAGCAGCGTGATGAGCTTCTATTTCCGCGACGAAATCCTGCCGTATTACGCTGGCGACGCGGTGGCGGCGCGCGACCTCGCGGCGAACGACTTCAAATACTGGGAACTGATGCGCCATGCCTGCGAACGCGGCATCCGCGTGTTCGACTACGGTCGCAGCAAGCAGGGCACCGGTTCCTACTCTTTCAAGAAGAACTGGGGCTTCGAACCGACGCCGCTGCATTACGAGTACTGCCTGTACAAGCGCGACAGCCTGCCGCGCAACAATCCGTCGAACCCGAAGTACAAGCTGATGATCGAAGTGTGGCGTCGCATGCCGCGCAGCTTCGCGAACACGATCGGCCCCTTCATCGTCCGCAATCTGGGCTGACCGGCGTGGAGCCGCTGCTCTTCCTCGCCCACCGGCTGCCCTTTCCGCCCAACAAGGGCGACAAGATCCGCTCCTTCCATCTGCTGAAGCATCTGGCGCGCCGCCACGCCCTGCATGTCGGTACCTTCGTAGATGACCCGGCCGACCTGCCGCACCTGCCCGAACTGTCGGCGATGTGCGTGCAGCTGCACACCGAAACCATCGCCCCGCGCAGCCGCAAGCTGCTGTCGCTGCGCGCGCTGGCGACTGGCGAGGCGCTCAGCGTCGTCTACTACCGGTCGGCAGCGATGCAGCGCTGGGTCGATGACACCATCGCTCGTCACGGCATCACCAAGGCCGTCGTGTTCTGCTCGACCATGGCGCAGTACCTCGACCGCCACCCGCAGGTGCACCGTATCGTCGATCTGGTCGATGTCGATTCGGCCAAGTGGTCCGAGTACGCGCCGCGTCACCGCTGGCCCATGTCCTGGCTGTACCGGCGCGAAGCACGCACGCTGCTCGATTTCGAGGCGGGCGTGGTTGCCGCCGCCGACCGCAGCCTGCTGGTCACGCCCGCCGAGGTGGCGCTGTTCGAATCGCTGGCGCCCACGCTGAAGGGGCGCGTCGAGGCGCTGCCCAACGGCGTCGATGTCGACTTCTTCAACCCGGCGAACGCCGGCGCGAACCCCTATGCCTCGGGCGTGAAGCCTGTCGTGTTCACCGGTGCGATGGATTACTGGCCCAATATCGACGCCGCCTGCTGGTTCGCCAATGAAGTGATGCCGCGTATCCGCGCCGTCGAACCGGCCGCGCATTTCTTCGTCGTCGGCATGAATCCGGCGCCTGCCGTGCGCGAACTGGAGAAGACCGGCTTCGTCACGGTGACCGGTCGGGTTGATGACGTGCGCCCCTGGGTCGCGCACGCCGCCTGCGCGGTGGCGCCGCTGCGCGTAGCACGCGGCATCCAGAACAAGGTGCTGGAAGCGATGGCGCTGGCACGGCCGGTGGTTGTCTGGCATACGCTGTCGGCCAGCCTCGACGCACAGCCGGGGCGCGATTTCCTCGCCGCCGACGCGGCCAGCTACGCCGAGTGCGTGCTGGCATTGTTCGATCCTGCTTACGCGCAGGCGATCGGCCAGGCGGCGCGTGCCCGGATCGAACTGGTCTACCGCTGGGACAGCGCGCTGGCTGCGCTCGATGCCTGGCTCGATGCGCCTGCTCCGGCGCGTTCAACCCCACACGGAAGCACACCCGATGTACAACCCGACGTCCTCCATGCCCGCAGCTGATACCGGACGCAGTGCTGCGTCCTGGCGGACGGCCGGGCCGGTATTCCTGCTGCTGTTCGCACTGCTGCTGTGGCTCTACTGGGGCACCGCCGCGTCGATGGCGGAAATCTGGTGGCGTTCGGAAACCTTCGCGCACGGCCTCATCGTGCCGCCCATCTTCCTCTGGCTGGTGTGGCGCAAGCGGGCGGCGCTCGCGGCGCACGTGCCGCAACCCTGCGCGTGGGGGCTGGCCGCGCTGGCCGTTTCTCTGGCCGGCTGGCTGGTGGCCGACGTCGCCGGCGTGCAGGTGGTGCGCCAGCTGGCCTTCGTCGCCAGCATTCCGTCGCTGGTCGTCGCCGTGCTCGGCTGGCGCGTCGCCTGGGTCATCGCCTACCCGCTGGCCTTCCTCTTCCTCGGTGTACCGATGGGAGAGGGCCTGATGGTGCCGCTGATGAACTACACGGCCGACTTCACCGTCGCGTCGCTGCAACTGCTCGGCTTCCCGGTCTATCGCGAAGGCACTTTCTTCGAACTGCCGTCCGGCAGCTGGTCGGTGATCGAGGCCTGCAGCGGGCTGCGTTACCTGATCGCGTCGCTGACCGTCGGCGCTCTGTTCGCTTACCTGAGCTATCGCACGCTGTGGCGTCGTGCCGCCTTCATCGTTGCATCCCTCGTCGTGCCCATCGTCGCCAATGGTTTCCGCGCGCTGATGATCGTGCTGCTCGCGCACTACTCGGACATGAAGCTGGCGACCGGTGTCGACCACATCATCTACGGCTGGGTGTTCTTCGGCGTCATCATGCTGCTGCTGTTCTGGGTCGGTTCGTTCTGGCAGGAGAAGGAAGCCGACGATGTCGCGCCCGGCGCCGGCTCGATCGCGTTGCGGCCGGTCCCGATGCTGCGCACCGCGCTGACGGCGGCTTCGGCGGCGCTCGTGTTGCTGCTGCCTCCGCTCTATGCGGCGCAACTGGCGCAGCGCGAACTGCCGGCATCACCACAACTGGCGCTGCCGGCCGAACCCGGCGACGGCTGGGCGCTCGATGCCGGACCGGCGCTGACCGACTGGCGGCCCACCTTCCAGAACCCGGACCGCGAGCGCACCGTGCAGTACCGTCGCGGCGACGAGGTCGTGGCCGTTCATCTGGCCTGGTACGGCCGCCAGCGACAGGACGCCGAACTGATCAATTCGCGCAACTTCATGATCCGGCAGGAGCACGACGTGTGGTCCAACGTCGGCGAGCGCGTGGTCGATACGCCGGCGCATCCGGTGCGGGAGACGCGCCTGCGCTCGACCGCGCTGCGCCTGCTCATTCACGACTGGTTCGTCGTCGGCGGTGAGCCCACCGTCAGCAGCGTGCGCGCCAAACTCATGTTCGCCCGATCGCTGCTGCTGGACGGCGAGGACAGCGGCTACGCCGTGGTGCTGTGGACGCCGCAGCAGGGTGAGGATCCGGCGGCACGCGCGCGACTGACGGCCTTCGCCGCCGTGATCGAACCGCACCTGGGCAAGGCGACTGCGCCGTGAAGCGCGTCGTTCACGTGGTGCATCACTTCGGCACCGGCGGCATGGAGAACGGGATGGTGAACCTGTTCAACAACTTTCCGCCGGGCGATTTCGAGCACCACGTGGTCTGTCTGCAGGGCCACTCGCACTTCGTCGAGCGCATCCGCGACGGCCGGGTCACCTTCCACGACGTGAAGAAGGCGCCGGGCAAGGACCCGGCGCACTACCTGCGACTGTGGAGGATGCTGCGCGCGCTGCGTCCCGACATCCTGCACACGCGCAATCTGTCGGCGCTGGAAGCGGTGCTGATCGGCTGGCTGGCCGGCGTGCCGGTGCGCATCCACGGCGAGCACGGGCGCGACGTGTTCGACCTCGACGGCAGCAATACGCGCTATAACCGGCTGCGCCGGCTGGTGCGCCCTTTCGTCCACCGCTATCTGACGGTCAGCCGCGACCTGCAGAACTGGTTGCGCGACGCCATCGGCGTCGATGCGGCGCGCGTCACGCAGATCTACAACGGCGTGGACAAGCAACGCTTCACGCCGCGGACCGACGCGAGCCGCAGCGTGCTGCCGGAGTCCTTCCGTGGCAACGCCTTCGTGATCGGAAGTGTCGGTCGCATGGTCGGTGTGAAGGATTACCCGACGCTGGTGCGCGCCTTCATTGACGCCGCGCGGCGGCCGGGCGGCGAGCGCCTGCGCCTGGTTATCGTCGGCGACGGCGGCGAACGCGCCGGCTGTCAGGCGCTGCTGGACGACGCCGGTCTGGCCGATCGCGCCTGGCTGACCGGCGAGCGCAAGGACATTCCCGAACTGATGCAGGCTTTCGATCTGTTCGTGCTGCCGTCGCTGGGCGAAGGTATTTCCAACACCATCCTCGAAGCGATGGCCTGCGGACTGCCCGTTGTGTCCACCGCGGTCGGCGGCACGCCGGAACTGGTGGACGATGGCATCAATGGAAGGCTGTTCATGCCCGGCGACGTCGCGGCGCTGTCGGCCTGCGTGCAGGAATACGCATCCGATGCGGCGCTGCGGGATGCGCACGGAAGTGCATCACGGCAGAAAATCGAGGCCTCCTTTAGCATCGAAGCCATGGTTGCCGCGTATCGCGACGCCTATCTTGCGCTGTCCGCGAAGCAAGGTCGCCCCGGCAGCTCCACCACCTGACAGGATTTCCCGCATGTGCGGTTTCGTTGGCATTTTCGACACGCGCAACCGGCGTGATGTAGGTCGCGACGTGCTGCACCGGATGAACGAGGCGCAGCATCACCGCGGTCCCGACGAGGGCGATCTGCACCTCGAACCCGGCGTCGGTCTCGGTCACCGCCGGCTGTCCATCATCGACGTGGCGAGCGGTCAGCAGCCGCTGGCCAATGAGGACGGTTCGGTCATCGTCGTGTTCAACGGCGAGATCTACAACTTCCAGTCGCTGATTCCGGAACTGACCGCGCTGGGCCACACCTTCCGCACGCGCAGCGATACCGAAGTGATCGTGCACGCCTGGGAGCAGTGGGGCGAAGCCTGCGTCGAGCGCTTCCGCGGCATGTTCGCGTTTGCCCTGTTCGATCGCAATCAGGACGTGCTTTTCCTGGCGCGCGACCGTCTGGGCGTGAAGCCGCTCTTCTATTCGCTGCTGCCCGACGGCCAGCTCATCTTCGGTTCCGAGCTGAAGGCGCTGACCGCGCACGGCGGCCTGAACCTCGATCTCGACCCGCTGGCGGTCGAAGAGTATTTCGCGCTTGGCTATGTGGCCGACCCGCGCACCATCTACCGCCACGCTTTCAAGCTGGAGCCGGCGCACAGCCTGCGCATCCGCCGCGGTGAAACACCGCCGGCGCCGCGTCGTTACTGGGACGTCGACTTCGGCCACGTCGAGGCGATCGACGAAGTGCAGGCCGAAGAGGAGCTGATCCGCCGGCTGCGCGAATCGGTCAGCCTGCGCATGATTTCCGAAGTGCCGCTGGGCGCCTTCCTGTCCGGCGGCGTCGATTCGTCGGCGGTGGTGGCGATGATGGCGCAGTCCTCCGACACGCCGGTGAATACCTGCGCCATCGCCTTCGACGATCCGGCTTTCGACGAATCGAAGTTTGCGCAGCAGGTGGCCGACCGCTACCGCACCAACCACCGCGTCGAAATGGTGGCCTCCGACGATTTCGACCTGATCGATACGCTGGCCTGGCTGTATGACGAGCCCTACGCCGACAGCTCGGCGCTGCCGACCTACCGTGTGTGCCAGCTGGCGCGCAAGCACGTGACGGTGGCGCTGTCCGGCGACGGCGGCGACGAGAGCTTCGGCGGCTACCGCCGCTACCGCATGCACCTGATGGAAGAGCGCCTGCGTTCGCGCCTGCCGCTGGGCGTGCGCAAGCCGCTGTTCGGTACGCTGGGCCAGATCTACCCGAAGGCGGACTGGGCGCCGCGCGTCTTCCGCGCCAAGAGCACGTTCGAATCGCTGGCGCGCACCTCGGTGGAAGCCTATTTTCACTCGGTGTCCATCCTGCGCGACCCGATGCGCGCCCAGCTGTTCAGCCCGCGGATGAAGGCCGCTCTGGGCGGCTACAACGCGGTCGAGGTGTTCCACCGCCACGCCGCACGCCATACCTCGGACGAGCCGCTGTCGCTGGTGCAGTACCTCGACCTGAACACCTATCTGGTCGGCGACATCAACACCAAGGTTGACCGGGCCAGCATGGCGCACTCGCTGGAAGTGCGCGAACCGCTGATGGACCACCCGCTGGTCGAGTGGCTGGCCACGTTGCCGGCCTCGCTGAAGATACGCGGGCAGGAAGGCAAGTACCTGCTGAAGAAATCGCTCGAACCGCATCTGCCGCACGACATCATGTACCGGCCGAAGATGGGCTTTTCGGTGCCGCTGGCGCGCTGGTTCCGCGGCCCGCTGAAGCAGCGCGTGCGTGACGCGGTGCTCGGCAGCCGTCTGGCCGACACCGGCTGGTTCAACCGCCCCTATCTCGAACACCTGGTCGACGCGCACCAGTCCGGCCTGCGCGACTACAGCGCGTCGCTGTGGACCCTGCTCATGTTCGACGCCTTCCTGCGCAATCAGGAAGCGTCGGCCATCCGTGCCGCCGCCTGAAAGAGACACCGATACCGATGCGCATCCTGCACGTACTGGATCACTCGATTCCGCTGCACAGCGGCTACACTTTCCGCACCGCCGCCATCCTGCGCGAGCAGCGCAAGCTCGGCTGGGACACGCACCACGTCACCAGCGTCAAGCACACCGCGCCCGGCCCGCTGGTCGAGGAGGTCGATGGCCTCACCTTCCACCGCACGCCGTGGACGCCCGGCACCATCGACCGCGTACCGGTGCTGCGCGAGCGGGCGCAGATGCGTGCGCTCGAAGCGCGACTGTTCGAGGTCGCGCGCGAGCTGAAGCCGGACGTGCTGCACGCGCATTCGCCGGTGCTGAACGCCTTTCCAGCGCTGAACGTCGGGCGCCGGCTGGGCATTCCCGTCGTCTACGAAATCCGTGCCTTCTGGGAGGACGCCGCAGTCGATCACGGCACCACCACCGAAGGCAGCCTGCGCTACCGCGCCACCCGCGCGATGGAAACGCGCGCGGTACAGCAGGTCGATGCCGTCACCACGATCTGCGAAGGTCTGCGTCGCGATCTGGTGGCGCGCGGCGTGCCGGAGTCCAAGATCACCGTCATCCCCAACGCAGTCGACATCGACAACTTCGCTTTCGGCGTCCCCGGCGACGACGCGCTGCGCGCCGAACTGGGGCTGACCGGCAAGCGGGTACTCGGCTTCATCGGCTCCTTCTACGCCTACGAGGGTCTGGACCTGCTGCTGCGCGCGCTGCCGGCCATCCTGCAGCAGGCGCCGGACATCGCGCTGCTGCTGACCGGCGGTGGGCCGCAGGAGGAGAACCTGAAGAAGCTGACGCAGGAACTCGGCCTGCAGGCGCACGTGAAGTTCACGGGTCGCGTGCCGCACGCGCAGGTGCAGCGTTACTACAGCCTGGTCGACGTGCTGGTCTATCCGCGTCATTCGATGCGTCTGACCGATCTGGTGACGCCGCTCAAGCCGCTGGAAGCGATGGCGCAGGGCCTGCTGCTGGTCGCGTCTGACGTCGGTGGTCACAAGGAGCTGATCCGCGACGGCGAGACCGGCATGCTGTTCCGTGCCGGCGACGCGGAAGATCTGGCGCGCAGCGTGCTGCGGCTGCTGGCCATGCAGGACCGCTGGCCGCAACTGCGCGAAGCGGGGCGGCGCTATGTCGAAACCGAGCGCAACTGGACGAACTCGGTCGCGCGCTATCGCGACGTCTATGGCCGGCTGACCGGCCGTGCCGCTGCATGACGCAGCGCGGGCCGCACATCGTCGTATTCTCGACGCTGTTCCCGAACGGTGCGCAGCCGCAGGCCGGCGTGTTCATCCGCGAGCGCATGTTCCGTGTCGGCGCCGAACTGCCGCTGACCGTGGTTGCACCGGTGCCCTGGTTTCCGTTCCAGTCGCTGCTGCGCCTGATCCGGCCGCACTTCCGTCCGGACGTCCCGCGCATCGAGGTACAGCAGGGCGTGACCGTGCTGCATCCACGCTTCCTGTCTGTGCCCGGACTGTTCAAGCGTCTCGACGGCGTACTGCTGGCGCTCGGCGCACGCGGCACGCTGGCGCGCCTGAAGCGTGAGGGCCGTCTGGACGTGCTCGACGCCCACTTCGCCTATCCCGACGGCTATGCGGCCAGTCTGCTGGCGCGCTGGCTGCACGTGCCGTTCACGATCACGCTGCGCGGCACCGAAGCCCGCCACGCGCGCACGCCCGGCCTGCGCGAACGTCTGCTCGCTGCACTTGAACGGGCCGATCGCGTGTTTTCGGTGTCCTCCTCGCTGGCCGACATCGCCGCCGGCCTCGGCATCGCCCGCGACAAGCTGCAGGTGGTGGGCAATGGCGTCGATACGCGCAAGTTCCATCCGGTCGACCGTGACGCGGCGCGGCGCGCGCTGGACATTCCGGCCGACGCCACGGTGCTGATCAGCGTCGGCGGCCTGACCGAGCGCAAGGGCTTTCACCGCGTGATCGAGCTGCTGCCGGCGCTGCGCCACGAAGTGCCGGAGCTCCTGTTCCTGATCGTCGGCGGCGCCAGCGCCGAAGGGGACTGGGGGCCGCAGCTCAGGCAACAGGTGCGCGAACTCGGGCTGGAGGACTGCGTGCGCTTTCTCGGCACCCTGCCGCCGGAGGCGCTCAAGCAGCCGCTGTCGGCGGCCGATGTGTTCGTACTGGCGACGCGCAACGAAGGCTGGGCCAATGTTTTTCTCGAAGCGATGGCCTGCCGGCTGCCGGTCGTGACGACCGATGTCGGCGGCAATCGCGAGGTCGTCTGTCGCGATGAACTGGGTACCGTCGTACCCTTCGGCGACGCCGCCGCGCTGCAGACGGCGCTGTCCGCCGCGCTCGCGCGCGACTGGGACCGGGATGCCATCCTGGCCTACGCGCGGGACAATGAATGGGATGGACGCGTGGCCGCACTGGTCACCGCGTTCAGGGCGCTGGGCCGCAGCGGAGCGGTCGCCGCCACCGACGAAGGAGTCAGACGAGTTGGCTGAAGCATCGAAATGGGCGCATGTGCGCGAGCAGATCGAGTACCGGACCCTGCTCGCGTCCAAGTGGTGCGTGCAGCGCCTGCCGCGTGCCGCGGGGGCACGCCGTCACGTGTTTGTCGCCGGCATGCAGCGTTCGGGCACCAATATGCTGATGGACCTGATCGAGCGCAGCATGCTGACCGACGTCTATCACGAGCGCGACCCGCGCGCCTTCGACAACTACATGATGCGCGAGCTTCCGGTGATCCGCCGGCTGGTGGAACAGTCGCGTGCGCCGCACTTCGTCATCAAGTGCCTGTGCGAACTCGATCGCCTGCCGGCGCTGATGAGCGAGTTCCAGCCTTCGAAGGCGCTGTGGATCGTGCGCGAGTACCGCGATGCGGTGAATTCCGCGCTGGTGTCCTTCGGCCGCTTCTCGCAGCAGATCGACCGCATCGTGCGTGGCAAGGCCGATGGAGAGTGGTTTGCCGGCGGCATGTCCGATGACACGCTGCGCCTGGTGCGCGAACTGTGGCGGCCGGACATGAACGAGGCGACCGCTGCCGCGCTGATCTGGTATTTCCGCAACCTGCTGTTCTTCCAGATGAAGCTGGATCGTAATCCGCGGGTGAAGCTGCTGTCCTACGAATCGCTGGTGACCCACCCGGTCGAGGAGTGCGAAGCGGCCTTCCGCTTCATCGACCTGCCGTTCACGCCCTTCATCACGCGCAAGGTGTTCGCCAGCTCGATCAGCAAGAAGGCGCCGCCGCCGGTCGAACCGGCGGTTGCCCAGCTGTGCGACGAACTGATGGCGCGCTTCGCCGCCGTGCGGGGGACGCATGCCTGATCTGCGTACCCGTCTGGTATCCGGCCTTGTCTTTCCGTTGCAGGAGCGGCTGAAGAAGCACAGCACGGTGGCCGACCGGCGTGCGATGGAGGACAGCCAGTGGTGGCCGCGCGAGCGGCTGGAAGCGCTGCGCGTGCAGCGGCTGCGTGCGTTGCTGACGCATGCGGCGGCACACGTTCCGTACTACCGCGATCTGTTCGCGCGCATCGGCTTCGATCCGGCTGCAGTGTCCAGCCTGACCGACCTGCAGCGGCTGCCCTTCCTCGACAAGCCGCTGATCCGCGCCCACACCGACGCACTGAAGGCGGACGATGCACGCGGGCTGGCGCGCTTCAACACCGGCGGGTCGAGCGGTGTGCCGCTCATCTTCTACATCGGCCTCGAACGCGTCAGTCGTGACGTTGCCGCCAAGTGGCGTGCCACCCGCTGGTGGGGCGTCGATATCGGCGATCCGGAGATCGTGCTGTGGGGCAGCCCGATCGAACTGGGCGCACAAGACCGCGTGCGCCTGCTGCGCGATCGCCTGATGCGCACCCGGCTGCTGCCGGCTTTCGAAATGTCCGACGCGAAGGTCGACAGTTTCATCGACGAAATCCGTGCGCTGCGGCCGAAGATGCTGTTCGGCTACCCGTCGGCGTTCGCCCACATCGCCCGCCATGCGCAGCGGCAGGGCGTGCGCATGGACGACCTCGGCATCAAGGTGGTGTTCGTCACGTCCGAACGTCTGTACGACCACCAGCGCACGCTGATCGAACAGAGTTTCGGTGCACCGGTTGCCAACGGTTATGGCGGGCGCGACGCCGGTTTCATCGCGCACCAGTGCCCGTCTGGCTCGCTGCACATCACCGCCGAGGACGTGATCGTCGAAATCGTCGATCGCGAAGGTCGGGTGCTGCCGCCGGGAGAGTCCGGCGAGATTGTCGTCACCCATCTGGCCACCCGTGACTTCCCCTTCGTGCGCTACCGCACCGGCGACGTCGGCGTGGTGGTGGCGCCGGACGACGCGCCCTGCGCCTGCGGTCGCACGCTGCCGGTGCTGAAGGAAGTGCAGGGCCGCAGCACCGATTTCATCGTCGCCCGGGATGGCACGGTGATGCACGGCCTGGCGCTGATCTACATCGTGCGCGACATGCCCGGCGTGGCCGGCTTCCGCATCGAGCAGGAAAGCCTGGATCTCACCCGGGTCAAGGTGATGACCGAGCCCGGCTTTCCGGCCGACGGCGATGCGCGCATCCGCGCCGGCATGAAGGCGCGCCTCGGCGAATCGGTCGAGGTCGTGGTCGAGCACGTTGCGCAGATCGCGGCCGAAGGCTCGGGCAAGTTCCGCTACGTCGTCAGCAAGGTGGCTGCATGATCGAGGTGACGCGTCGTGCGTGACATCGTCGTCACCATCGCCGTATTCGGCATGTTGCCCTTCATCCTGCGTACGCCCTGGATAGGCATCCTGGTGTTCACCTGGCTCAGCCTGATGAACCCGCACCGGCTGGCCTACGGTTTTTCGCTGAGCTTTCCGTTCGCGATGATCGTTGCGCTGACCACGCTGGTGGCGCTGCTGTTCTCGAAGGAGATCAAGAAGATCATCTGGACGCGCGAGAGCATCATCCTTGCGCTGTTCGTGATCTGGATGTGCATTACGACGACACAGGCGATCTACCCGGCCGACGCGCAGATCCAGCTGGACAAGGTGCTGAAGATCCAGCTGATGATCTTCGTGGCCTTGATGATCATGCGCAGTTTCGACCGCATCGAGGCGCTGGTCTGGGTGTCGGCGGCGTCGATCGGCTTCTATGGCTTCAAGGGCGGCATCTTCACCATCCTGCGCGGCGGTGTGTTCCGCGTGCAGGGACCGCCCGGCACCTTCATCGGTGGCAATAACGAGATCGGTCTGGCGCTGGCGATGACCGTTCCGCTGCTTTACTTCATGCGGTCGCGGGCGGCCAATCCGCTGCTCAGGCTCTTCCTGACCACCTGGGTGGTGCTGACCGCCTTTGCGGCGATCGGTACGCAGTCGCGGGGCGCAATGCTGGGCATGGCATCGATGACCGTGTTCATCTGGCTTAACAGTCGAAAGAAGATACAAACTGCCATCCTGCTGGCGGTGACCGGCTACGCGATCGCCAATTTCATGCCGCAGTCCTGGTACGACCGCATGAGTACCATCGAGACGCACGAGGAGGACAAGTCCGCTCAGGGGCGCGTCAATGCCTGGTGGACCAGCTTCAACATGGCGAACGACCGCATCTTCGGCGGCGGTTTCGAGTGCTGGAAGCGTCAGGTGTTCGCGATGTACGCACCCGACCCGACAAACGTGCGCGACGTGCACAGCGTCGTGTTCGAGGTACTCGGCGAACACGGTTACATCGGGCTCGGCCTGTTCTTTGCCCTCGGCCTGTGCACCTGGCTCAGCGCAGGCTGGAGCGCCCGCCGGGCGCGCAAGATGCCCGACATCGCCTGGGTGGCGGACATGATGCGCATGGTCCAGGTGAGCCTCA
The DNA here is from genome assembly GCF_049843555.1 of Methyloversatilis sp. MC4-4. Lineage (GTDB taxonomy): Bacteria > Pseudomonadota > Gammaproteobacteria > Burkholderiales > Rhodocyclaceae > Methyloversatilis > Methyloversatilis discipulorum_B. The sequence continues at coordinate 355,863 of NZ_JBBHZK010000003.1, read as the reverse complement.
TCGCTTACGCGACCGCTGGCCTTTTCCTCGGGCTGGCCTACTTCGACTACTACTACACGCTGATCGTAGTCGTTGTCGCGACGACCTGGCTGATCCGCCAGCGCATCGCAGGCCTGCCGGACGTCGACTGGGCCCGCGCGCGGCCGGCCGGGCTGTTCGCCGGTGGCCGCATTCCACGACTGTGGCCCTGGAAGCCGAGACTGCAACCGGCCCAGCCCGGCGCTCCGGGGTGAGAGCGGGAGACCTGGCATGGATTTGAAGGAGGCCTGGCGCATCCTGCGCCGACGTCTGAACAGACGCGCGATCGGCGAAGCGCAGCTGACGCAGCGCTATCAGAAAGTGCACGGTCGTCCATTCGACCCGGCACGCGTCGAGCGCTTCACCGAAAAGGTGCTGCAGCGAATGCTCGTCGTGAACAGGCGCGGCAATGCAGTTTATTCACGCCTCAGCGACAAGTACGCGGTGCGCGACTATGTGCGCGAGAAGGTTGGCGAAGCGCATCTGGTCGATCTGATCTGGTCGGGCACCGACCCGCGGCGCATTCCTTTCGACCGACTGCCGCCGAAGTGCGTCATCAAGACGAACAATGGCTCCGGCGGCAACATCCTGATCGACGGCGCATTCGACCGCGATGAGGTCATCGCGCGGCTGACGGAGTGGCTGGGCAAGGACTACTACTGGATCGACCACGAATATCACTACGCGAAGATCAAGCCGCGCGTCGTGATCGAGGCCTATCTCGACGATGGTCAGGAGAACGGCCCGCTGGATTACAAGCTGTGGTGTTTCGACGGCGTGCCGCAGCTCGTGCAGGTCGACGACTGCCGGCACGGCATCAACGCCTTCTACGATCGCGACTGGACATTGCTGCCCTTCCGCTACCGCGACAACCAGAAGGATTTCGACATGCCGCGCCCGGCCAATCTCGACCGGCTACTCGAAGTCGGCGCCCGTCTGTCCGAGGGCTTCGATTTCGTCCGCGTCGATCTGTACAACGTGCACGGACAAGTCTATTTCGGCGAAATGACCTTCACCCCCTTGGGCGGCCGCATGCGCTTCCGCCCGGATGAATGGGACCTGACCGTCGGGCGCTTCTGGCAACAGGCGAACTGATCTGCGGCGCAGTATCAGCGTTTCAGTGTCAGCGTCTCAGTGTCAGCGTTTCAGATCGTGCGTATGCTCGACCGTCTGCCGCATCACCGCCGCCCACGAGAAATCCCGATGTGCCCGCGTTTCCGCACGGGCGGCGCAGGCCGCGCCGAAGCCGGTCGTCGGGTCGAGCAGCGTGAACAGCGCTTCGGTCACCGCGGGCAGTGAATTGCCGTCGCAGCGCAGACCCGTTTCGCCGTCGAGCACGGCCGAGCCGGTGCCGCCGGCCATGCCGGTCAGCGAGGTGCGGCCGCAGGCCGCCGCCTCGATATAGACCATGCCGAAACCTTCGGTGTCGGCGCCGATGTCGCGGTTGGGCATCGCGAACAGATCGCTCGCCGCGTACCACAGCGGCAGATCGTCGGCGCTGACGCCGCCGAGCAGGTGGATGCGTTCCGGCATTTCCGACGCGGCACGGATGCCGGCCAGGTACTCGGCGTCCTCACCCTTGCCGATCACCGCGTGGTGCACGTCCAGCCCGCGGCGCACCAGCTCCGGCACCGACTGCATCACGTAATCGAAACCCTTGCGCCGCGACAGCCGGCCGACCGACAGGATGAGCTTGGCCTCCGGCTTCACGCCGAGCGAGGCGCGCAGCTTCGAGCCATCCAGTCCCGGGCGGAAGCGCTCGGTGTCCACGCCGGGATTGATGATGACCACACGTTCCGGCTGCACGCCCATGTCGAGCAGCAGACCGCGCGTGAATTCGCTGTTGGCGATCACGAGCTGCGCGCCGCAATAGGCCTCGCGCATCGCCTTGACCCGACGCGGCTGGCGCCACGTCGTGATTTCCTCGCCGTGCGCGTAGATGACCACGGGCAGGCGCAGCAATCGGCCGGCGCGCACGGCGACCAGGCCTTCGGGCAGCACGCGGCCGGCGTGGATCTGGGTGACCGGATGGCGCCAGCCCACGCTCAGCGTCTTCAGGAAGAACTCGAGATAGACCGGTAGCGACTCCGGACGCAGCCATGGATAGCGCTTGAGCCCGAGACGATGGATGGTGTTCGGGCTGGCGCGGTCGTGCTCTTCGGCACCCGGCACGTCGGCGGTCAGGATGTGCGTGCCGGCGCCGCCCATGCGGCGGTACACCTCGTCGAACCACACCGCCGTCCCGCCCTTGGTGGGCTGGAACAGTTCGGTGATGACCAGGAATCGGGCGTCGGGCGTGTTCATCGCCTCACCCGTCCAGTCGCGCATTCGGATGCGCGGCCAGCCAGTGTTCGAGCATCATCAGCACCCAGATCATCACGCCATAGTAGGAGGCGTGTTCGCTGCGGTGGCGCTCCAGCAGATGCTTGACGAAATCGGGCTGCACGACGCCGCGCTGCGCCAGCGCGTCGAGCGCGTCGTGTGCCATGCGGCTGAGCTGCGGGTCCTGCTGCATCCACAGGCCGAAGGGCAGGCCGAAGCCGTGCTTGGACTTGGTGATCGTCGCCTGCGGCAGAAAGTCCTTCAGTGCGTCCTTGAAGAACCAGCGCAGCTGGCCATCGCGCACCTTGTAGTCGGCCGGCAGCATGGCCGAGAAGTCCATCAGCCGCTCGTCGAGAAGCGGGTAATGAACCTCGATGTCGGCCAGTTCGCACATGCGCGACACCTTGCGCAGGTCGCTGTCGGCCAGCGTCTGCTTCAGGTCCAGATGCATCATGCGGTTGACCATGGCCTGCGACCGTGTGCGGCCGTACACCTCGCGCGCGATCGCGCGCGGGTGGTCCGGGTCGATGCCGCGCAGCAGCCGCTCGGGCAGGATGCGCGATGCGCCCTCACGTTCGACGTGGTTGAACACCTCCATCCGGTCCGGCAGCGGAATGCTCGCGCGCTGCACGTAGTTGCGGCCCTTGCGCAGCACGCCGACCGCCAGCGCATCGGGCAGCTGGCCGAGCACGCCGTTCAGTACTGCGCGCAGCGGTGCCGGCACACGGCCGTAGCGCTCGAACACTTCCTGATCGGCATAGCGCGCGTTGCCGCCGAAGATTTCGTCGCCCCCGTCGCCAGCCAGCATCAGCGTGCGGCCGTCGGCGCGCGCCATGCGGGCGCAGAAGTAGGTCGGCACCGCCGAGGCGTTGCCGAAGGGTTCGTCGTAGATGGCTGCGATCTTCGGGATCGCTTCGGCAACATCGGCCGGGGTGACGTAGTACTCGTGGGCGGTGCAGCCGAAATGACCGGCGGCGATGCGCGCGAACTCCATTTCGTCGAAGCCGTCTGCGTCGAAGCCGATGGAATAGGTGTCGGGGCCGCGACCGGTCACACGGGCCATCATGCCGGCGACGGTCGAGCTGTCGGTGCCGCCGCTGAGGAAGGCGCCGACGCTGTCGCGGGTGGTCGCGTCGCGCACCGACGATTCGAGCAGCTCGCGGAACTGCGCCGCGTAGCGGGCATAGTCGTCGGGCGTATCGTCGGCGTAGGGCATGCTCCAGTAGAAGCCGGTGCGCAGTGCGCCGTCGCGCAGATGCACGTATTGCGCCGGCAGCAGCTTGAATACGTCGCGGTAGATGGTGGCCGGTGCCGGCACCATGTGGCAGTAGAGGTAGTCGTACAGCGACTGCGGATCGATCGCCGGGCGCACTGCCGGGTGCGCGGTCACCGCGTCGGTGGTCGCGCCGAACACCAGCGTGCTGCCGCGCAGCGCGTAGCACAGCTCCTGCGCGCCGACGCGATCGATGGCGAGCAGTGCTTCGTGCCGTGCGCCGTCGACCAGGGCGAGCGAGAAGCGTCCGCGCAGCGATTCGAGCAATGCCGGACCGCGCTCGCGCCAGGCCTGCAGCAGCGACTGCGCCATGCCGGTGTGTGCGGCGCGCGCGGCGAGGTCGGCGTCCGCCCACGACGGCTTGCCGGCCAGTGCCAGCAGCAGGTCACCGTCCTTGCACACTTCCGTATCGCCGGGGCGGGCGCGCACCGCCACCGCGGCGCGGCCACCGAGACGGAACTGCACGCCGGCATCGGACAGGCCGCCAAGCCGCTCGGCCATGTTGCCGATCAGCCCGGTGCGATCGTCGAGTGGTGCATTGGGCGGATTCGGGCCGTCAAGCCAGCCGCAGATCTTGCTCATCGTTCTTCCTTTTCAGTGCGGACGCACTCGCTGGTGCCCCTTGCGCGGTACGTCTTCATCGTTGTGCTCCAACCAGGCGGTCGTACAGCCGGCTGTAGCCCTGTGCGACGCTGTGCAGCGAGAACTGCTCCTCGGCGATGCGCCGGCCGTTCTCGCCCAGCGCGCGTCCGGCCGGTGACAGGCCGCTGCACACGGCCAGTGCCAGCGCCTGCGGGTCGTCCGGCGAATACGTATAGCCGGTGCGGCCGTGCTGCACCAGATCGCGGGTGCCGCTCACGTCGGCCGCGACGCAGGGCAGACCGCTGGCCATCGCCTCCAGCACCACGTTGGGCAGGCCTTCGCGGTGCGAAGGCAGCACCAGAAGGTCGGCTGCGCGCAGATAGCGCTCCACGTCGGCACTGCGCGGCCGCAGCATGAAACGCTGTGGCGCCTGCCGGCCGAGCGCGTTCAGGCGGGCGATCAGTTCGCCGTTCGGGTCCTCGCGACTCTGCGGGCCGACGGCGACCAGCAGGGCGCCGGTGCCGAAGGCGTCCTGATGCACCCACTGTGTGGCCAGCCATTCGATATTCTTGCGCGCGTCCATTACACCGGCGTACAGCGCCACCGGCACGTCGGCCGGCAGTCCGAGTTCACTGCGCAGCGCCGCGCGGGCGGCGGCGTCGGCGGGGTGAAAGAGCGCGGTATCGACACCATTCGGCAGATAGTGGATGCGTTCGGCCGGCAGTCCGCAGTCGTTGAACTCGCGCACCAGATCGCGGCTGATCGCGACGCAGGCGTCGACCTGGCGCAGTAGCGCACGGTGCAGCCGACCGCTCAGCGTGCGGCCGATGTCGTGCAGGTCGTCGTTGGCCAGGCTGGCCTTGACGATGGACTTCAGACCGGCGGCGCGTGCCAGCGGTCCGACGATGGCATTCGTGTAATAGGCGCCGTGGCTGTGCAGCACGTCGAAGTCGTGACGGCGCCGCCAGACGTAGGCGCACAGATTGGCCCACAGCCGCAGTTCGCGATGCTTGGCACCGCGTCCGGCGTAAAGACGCGTGACCGGAAAGCCATCCACCGTGTCGTGCTCGGGCAGATCGCGCCAGCGCACCGTCACGAATTCGACATGATGGCCGAGCCTCCGCAACTGTCGCGCCAGCATCAGCGCCTGCTGCGCAGCGCCACTGAACTCGGGCGGGAAATAGGTCGAGTACATGAGCACGCGCAGCGGCCGCGCCGCAGCCAGACTGGCGGGCGTGAGGTCCTGCTGGGACGGTGTGCTCGATGCGCTGTGCAGGCTCATGCGGGCCGGAGGCGGTCGGGTGCGTAATGGGCGACTACTGTAGCCGAGCCTGCGCCCCTGCGACGAGGGAAGATGCCGCACTGCAGGGTGTTCGCCCGGTCAGCTGTCGTGCCGCGCCCGCCACGCCGCGAGGTTGATCAGCCCCCATACGCGGTGGGCAGCGCGCGTGTCTCCGGCGATGAAGCGATCGCGCCAGCGGACCACTTCCGCCGGATCGAGACCGGTTCGCTCGATGGCGGCAGTGTCGCCCAGGTGGCGTCGCACCAGTCTATGGTCGTGGCCGCGCAACAGCGCGACGAGGTCGATATTGAAGCCGCGCTTCGGTGTATCCCAGATGGCTTCGGGCACGTGCCGCGCCAGCAGGTCGCGCAGCAGGCGCTTTTCGCGTCCGGCCTGCCAGCACCACGCTTCCGGCATCGCCTGCAGCAGGCGGCTGACGTCGGCGGCGCCAAAAGGGTGTTCGATGCGCAAGCCGGTCGCCAGCGCGGCCTGGCGGATGCGGTCGTCCGGCTGCGCCTCGCCCTGCAGCACCGACAGGCGCTGCAGATGCGAACGGCCGGCCAGCGCCGCGTGCTCACGATAAAAGCGGGTGCCCGACAGATCGGCTGCGCGACCGGTCAGGCGGGCGATGTCGGTGGCGTTGAAGCCGTTCCAGCGGATGAACAGGTCCTGTGCCACGTCGAAGCGGAACATCCGCGCGTAGCCGCCGATCAGCGGCAGTGCCTGCAAGGTGCCGGCGATGGCGCGGCGCAGCGGCGCCGGGATGCGGGCCACGTGATCGTGCGCGATGCGCCGCCAGCGCGCCGGCATCAGTCCGGCCAGCGCCTCGGCACCCGTGCCGTCCAGCGCGCGGTCGGACTGCTGCGCGCACGCCTCGTACAGCAGCCGCGTCGGCATGCCGGCCGGGTCGCAGTAGGGCTGTTCGGCGTGCGCGTGCGCCCGCTCGAACACGGCTTCCAGCGCGTCGAGGTCGGGGCGCAGCACATGGTGGCGCAGGCCGAGGTGGGCGGCGATGCGCGCCGCGGTGGCGGATTCGTCCAGTGTCGCGTCGTCGAAGCCGACCGACCACGCTTCGATCGCGTGACCGCCGTCCTTCGCCAGCGCACACAGCAGGGCCGAATCGACGCCGCCGCTGAGGAAGGCGGCCGGCGCGTGCGCGCCGTCCAGCCGGCGCGCGATGGCGGCCAGCAGGCGGGCATGGACTTCGTCGCAGGCTGCGTCATAGTCGGCCGGCAAGGGCGGCGCTGCCGCATGCGGCAGCGCACGCACGCCGCCGCTGTCGAACACCAGCGCGGCGCCGGCTTCGAGCGCGTAGACGCCGTCATGGATGGTGTTCGGTGCAGCGATGTCGAGGAAGCGCAGGAATTCGTCGAGCCCGCGTGCCGAGATGCCGGGCCGGGTCGGCAACTGTGCGAGCAGGGTGTCGAGCCCCGTGGCGAAATGCAGGCAGCCCTGCGCGTCGCGGTGCCAGAACAGCGATACCGAGCCGGCCGGGTCGCGCGCCAGCAGCAGCCGGCGTTGCGCGCTGTCGCAGGCGGCCAGCGCGTAGCGGCCATCGGCGTCCGGCGCGACGCCGTCACGCAGCGGGTCGTTCAGCGTTTCGCCGCGGAACAGCTCGCCGGCGAGATGCAGATCGGCCGCTGCCGCTGGCGGCCGGAACCATCCCGGCGATAGCGTCAGTTGGCCGCTGCGTGGATCGAAATGTCCGTGCGCCGTCGCGTTCATGTAGATACCGCCCTGAGCCACTGACGCAGCGCGGTCAGCGGGTGACCGGCAGACAGGGATTGCCGCGCCAGCGAGCGCAGTTCGCGCCGGCGCAGCGCGTCGATGCGCGCCGCAAGGTGCTGCGCCTGGGGCCACTGCGCGAGGCGGCCAAGCACGTCGATGTAGGCGCGCTGCATCGCCGTGGTGTCGCGCGACAGATTGCTGTCATGACGGCGGCGCAGCAGCGCCAGGCCCGGATGCCACAGCAGCGGGAAACGCGCGGCGCAGCGCAGCCACAGGTCGAGATCCTCGACCAGCGCGAGTGAGGTGTCGAAACCGCCAAGTGCCTCGAAGGCGTCGCGACGCATCACGACGCCGCCGGTGGTGACGAAGTCGGCATCGAGCAGCTTGTCCAGCGGATCGACGACGCGATTGGCGTCGCCGAAGAAGTCCGCACCCAGGCCGCCCTGTTCGAACAGCGTTCGTGCGTGCGGCCGAGTCGTGCCGTCGCCGACGTCGTCGAACTGACGGCAATCGCCGAACACCATCGCCGCATCGGGCGTCGCCTCCAGCAGCGCGAGCCGCGCGGGCAGACTGTTGGCCGGCCACAGGTCGTCGGCGTCGAGGAAGGCGATGAATTCGCCGCGGCCCGCGGCCACACCGGCATTGCGCGCGGCGGCGGGTCCGGGCGCCGGGCTGTCGATGACGCGCGCGCCGGCCGCGCGGGCGATGTCCGCGGTGTCGTCGCTGCAGTGGTTGGCGACGACGACGATGTCCGGTGCCGACGAGAGTGGCTGGGACTGCACGCTGGCGATCGCGTCGGCGATCCAGCGGGCCGCGTTGTGCGCCGGGATGACGACGCTCTGCATCGCTGCGTCAGACCGGGCGGCCGGTCAGCATGGCCAGCGCCAATGACAGGATGAGGCGGCCGCGCGCCAGCGGCGCCAGCGCGAAGGCCTGTACAAGATCGCGCAGCGCGGCCGCGCGCTCACCGTCGCGGTAGCGCCACTTGGCGTAGTCGGCCAGCACGCCGGCCATCGCGGTGCGCCAGAACGCGCCACGGTCCGGGGGTGGCAGCAGATCCCGATTCTTGTTCATCACCTGCAGCGCGCTGTTGCGCATCACTTCGCGATTGCGGCTCATGCTGCCCGGTGCACGCAGGATGCACACCTGCGCCTCACGCACGCAGCCGAAACGGGTGATGGCAGCGAGACGCATCCACATGTCGATGTCTTCGAGACTGCGCAAGGCGGTGTCGAAACCTCCGGTCCGCGCGAACAGCTTGCGCTGCGCCATCACGGCGGAGCCGCTGCCGGCGACGGTGGCGTTGGTGGCGAAGATGTCGCGCAGGATGGCGCCGTGCGCGCCGCTGTCTTCCCAGGTGCCGACCTGCCTGCCCTCGGGGTCGACGATCAGCGCCGCGGTCGAGCAGAAACCGATGTCGGTCTGCGCGTCGACCAGGTCCAGCTGCGCGGCGAGTTTGCCCGGTAGCCACCAGTCGTCGGCGTCGAGAAAGGCTACCCAGTCGCCGGTCGCGGCGGCGATGCCGGCGTTGCGCGCGGCGGACAGCCCGGCGTTCTGCTGTGTCACGACGCGGATGCGATCGCCGTAGCCGGCCAGCACCGTGGCGGTGTCGTCGGTCGAGCCGTCATTGACGACGATCAGTTCGAAGTCACGAGCGGTCTGCGCCAGCACCGAGTCGATGGCGCGGGCGACACACCAGGCCGCGTTGTACGCGGGGACGACGACGCTGACGCGCGGGCCGCTCATGCGCCGGTGTCGTAGCCGAGACGGGTCTGCATCGGCGCGATGCGGTCGAGGATGCGCTCGATCAGTTCCGGGTTCTGCTGCTTCCACTTTGCCTTCGCCGGCTTGCCCTTGACGATGCTGGTCGGGCGCTGGTCCAGCGTGCGGCAGCGCTGTTCGATGTCCGGCGTGAAGTCGAGGTCGAGCCGCGCATAGACGTCGCGGAACATGTCGACCGGTCGCTCGAACAGGTCCTCGTAGCGCAGGTGTATCCAGCGGTCGGCCGGCAGCGCGGCGGCGGCGTCGAGCGCCAGCTGGTTGGCGCTGATCCACTGGAAGGCGCACACCTCCTCGATCGACGCGTGGTTGTAGGCCTGCCAGCCTGGCGCGAGGAAGAAGGCCCAGTCGGTGTACTCGCCGCCGTTGATCGCCACCGGCTCCGGGAAGTCGCCGAGGAACTGCGACAGATGGAAGTCGCCGTCGGTGCGGCCGAGGCGCCAGCCGTCGATCATCGAGCTGATGTTGTCGCGGCCGTCGCGCTGGATGAACACGAACTTCGCCTCCGGGAACAGCGCGTGCAGGTAGCCGATGCGCATCACGTTGATGCAGGTCTTGTCGAGCACGCGGCCGCCGCCGAGTCGACGGTAGAAGAAGCGCAGCGCTGCGTCGCGGTGTTCCGGCTTTGCGTGTTCGGCGCCGGCGGCTTCCGAATGCCAGCCGTTGTTGAGCGGACCGTACAGCTCGTTCCAGAACTGCGGGATTTCGAAACCGAGGTTCACCAGCTGTTTCGACGCGCCGATGGTTTCGAAGGTGACCGTGGTGCCGGAACGCGAACAGCCGACCAGGAAGACCGGCGGCTGCGGCGTCGGGCGGGTCAGATCCCACCACAGGCCGCGCGCATCACGCTGCAGTTCGACGATGTTCTTGGCGACGATGTCCGGATCGCGCAGCTTGGCCAGTTTGTTCAGCATCGAGGTCCGTTCAGCGATTCTTCAGTGCGCCGTGCAGCTCGCCCAGGGAGGCGGCCAGGCGCACGAGGTAGTGGCGGCGGCGGTTGGCCGTCAGCGACGTGGCGGCCGAGCCGAAATAGCCGAGGGCCTTGCGCACCATGTAGGCGGCCGGGCGCACGCCATCGACCTGGGCAACCGAGGACGAGCGGATGAAAGCCTTGCGCACGACGTAGCCGGTGCGCAGCCGTGCGCCATCGACGAAGTGATACTGCACCATGTCGGGTGCGTAGATCAGGCGTGCGCCGAGAGCGAGGCCGCGCTTGACCCATTCGATGTCCTCTGCGCCGCCGAGGTTGTGCCCCTGCGGGCCGAGTTCGGTCGAGAAGCTGCCGATGCGTGCGAGCCAGGCGCTGCGTACGGCGAGATTGCCGCCGCCGGGAATCGCCTTGCCGGTGGGGACTTCGATACAGTCGTCGCCGAGATCGAAGCGCGGAACCGGCAGCGGATAGACACGATAGGGACCGGTGTCACGCGCCCAGTCCGGCTCGCTGCCGTCCCAGTCGGGCAGGATGCGGCCGCACAGCAGGTCCGCTTCCGGGTGGCGGTCGAAGGCGGCGCAGACGGCTTCGATATACCCGGCGTCCACCCGGTGGTCGTCGTCGACGAAGGTGACGCAGTCGGTGGTGATGCCGGGCAGTGCGCGGTTCAGTGCATTCGACTTTCCCGGGCGGGGCTCGTGGTCGAAGTCCAGCGGGATGCCGTGTTGACGCTTTGCCAGCCAGTCCAGGGTGTCGTCGGAACAGGCGTTGGCCATGACGCGTATGCGCACGTCCCAGTTCGCCGGGAGGCGGCAGGCATCGAGCGACGCCAGTGCCCGCGACAGCAGTTCACGCCTGTCGTGGGTGCAGATCAGTACCGTCAGCGTGTGCATTGCAATGGCGGGCAGGTCAGGCGACCGCGCCCGGCGCCGTCGTCGCGCTGCGGCCGCGCCGGCGGTAACCGCGCAGCGCGCCGAAGGTGTGGGCCACATTCATGCCCTGGCGCAGCGTGCCGCGCTGACCGGTGAGCATCATCTTCAGCCATTGGCCGGTATGCGACACCAGCTGACGCACGAGGAAGGGCGGCACGCCGAGCAACTCGCGCTCGGCACGCGGCATCCGGTGCTCGCCGAAGCGCAGGCCGCCACGGTAGTGCAGGCGCACGAAATAGCTGCGCTTCAGGCGCCAGGTTTCGACGAAATGGTCGACCACCATGTCCGGCCGGTAGCGCAGCCTGAGTTTACGTTCGAGCAGGGCGCGGAACATGATGGCGTCCGAGCCGCCACCGATCACGTTGCCGATCCGGTCGAAGCGCTTGTCGAAGCGCAGCGTCGGGTCGTCACGGAAGATGCGCATGTCGTAGGCAACGTTGGCGGTCCACACCGGTGTCGTATCGTCCTTGATCCAGAACGCGTCCGGGCCATGGTTCACTTCTGCCAGAAAGCCGAGCAGGTCGTCCTCCAGCCAGTGCGGACGCTGCCCCGGCGCGAAGCTCACCTCGACGCGGCCGCCTGCGCACTGCGCACCTTCGACGGCGATTGCATGGTGAGCCGCAGCGACCAGCCCCGGATGCGGCAGTTCGTCGTCGTCCATGAAAATGAGGATGTCGCTGTCCATCGCTTCGGCGAGTGCGCGGTTGCGCGCAGGCACGATGCCCTGCGTCGATTCGGTCACGTAGCGCAAGGGCGCACCGGGCTGGGCTGCCAGCTTCTCCAGCACGGCCAGCGTGTCGTCGCTGCTGTTGTTGTTCACCACCAGGATTTCGAACGGAACGTCTGCCTGCTGGGCGCGCATCGCGGCGACCAGCGCATCGAGGCGATCGGCGCGGTTGTAGGTGCAGAAGGCGAAGCTGATCATGCAGTCATCCCTGTTGTTTGCCCGCCCGGTCGCCGCGCATGGCGCGCAGCAGCGCGCGATGCAGGGGCAGCGGCAGCAGCGCCGGCAGCATGTAGAGCCAGTCCTTCGGGCGGCCGTAGCCGCTGGCCATGACTGCCCTGAACAACGAGCGGGCAGTCTCCGTGTCGCCCTTCCAGTAACTGACGTAGCCGCGGTGCAGCAGCTCGCCGCTGGTCAAGGCCCGGACGCGCCGTCGGCCGAGCCGTTGCGCGATGTCCGGGTGCGCTGCGAGAAACTTGCGCTGCGCACGCAGGTGGTTGAAGGCGATGCGCGAGCGGTTCTTGGTGATCTGCTCGCCGTCGTGGAAGTGGTAGAAGGCCAGCACCTCCGGCACACGGACCAGAGGCATTACGCTGCCCAGGCGCAGCCACAGGTCGTAATCCATGCACGAACTGAGCGCGGTGTCGAAGGCGCCGTGGCGGCGGATGGCCGCCATGCCGAGCATGGCGCCATGGATGGGCCAGCGGCAGCCGCCGAGCAGTTTCTCGATCTTGTCCGGCGTTTCGTATTCGGGCGGCACGAAGGGCTTGCTGCCCTCGCGGCCGACGCCGATGTTCTGCCAGCCGCAGTAGGCGAGCGCTTCGTCCTCGCGGCCGGCCAGCGCAGCCGACATGCGTTCGAGAAATTCCGGGCGCCAGGTGTCGTCGGAATCGAGAAAGGCCAGCATACGGCCGCGCGCCTGCGCGAGTCCGGTATTGCGCGCCGCGGCGGCGCCAGCGTTTGCCTGCTGCAGCGGCACGATGCGCGGGTCGGCCGCGGCCAGCGCCTGCATCAGCTGCCAGGAGTCGTCGCGCGAGCCGTCGTCGACGATGATCAGTTCCCAGTCGCCGCGCGTCTGCGCCTGTACGCTGGCCACGCTCCGCGCGAGGTGGCGGGCGCCGTTGTAGCACGGCATGACGATGGAGATGGCAGGCGTCACGCCGCGTTGCTCCGCAGGACTGGAGGCGGCAGGGTTGCGGAAGGGGCGAAGGACGGTCGGACGGCGGCGGTCACGGTAGGTGGGCGGATGCGCGAAACTCTTGAGCGTCCCGGAATGCTAGCAGCGCTTGCCGATAACGGCTCTGGTATACGTCACGGCCCGCGGCGGTGACGTCGACGCCCCAGGCAGGCGCCCGGTCCGACATCAGTTGTGCCGCCATGTCCCGATTCACCGCCACCGCATAGTGCGAACCGTCGTAGGTGTTGTCGGTTCGCGCCGTCTGCTCGCCGGGCAGCGAGAAGTCGATCAGGCGCGGGAAGTGCCGGGCGGTCGCGTACAGCGCGTCGAGATAGCCTTCCAGCAGGCCGTGGCGCTCCATTTCGTCGATGCGCCAGGCACTGACCGGCGGCACGTAGGCGAGTACGCGGGCGTCCGGAAAGCGCTTCGTCAGTTCGCCATACAGACGCGCGTTGGCGCTGTCGAACGGAATCGACTGGCGGCGCCGGGCGTCGTTGCGCTGCAGGCCTTCCGCGCTGCGGAAGCGCGCCGGGTCGAAGGCGGGGGCGTCGGCGCGGATGACACAGTCGAAGTTGCGGTCGTAATAGCGCGGCGTGCCGGGCTGGGTCAGCGCCTGCCAGGACAGCGCAAGGCTGCCAGCCGACAGGTAGTCCGCCAGCACGCCGGGCGGTGGGCGCAACTCACGGACGAAGTCCGGAATCGACGGCGGATCGCGCCCTTCGCGCAGAAAGTTGAAGCCATCGACGCCAACCACCACCAGTTTCGGTCGCATGCCGAGGTGGTGCAGGTAGTCGGCGTAGGCGACGAATTCCTCGATCTGCCCGCTGGCGAAGGACAGGTTGAAGCAGCGGTGCGGCGCGAAGGCGTCACCCGGCATCAGCGTGCCGCGCGAACTGCCGAAGATCACGCAGTCGTAATCGGCCATCCGGCGCTGCAGCAGGTTGATCTTGGACAGGCGCTCGTTGAAGTGCGGATTGACGCCGCTGAAGCGGTTGCCGCCGAAATGCCACAGCGGATCGACCGCCGCATTGATGGCGAAGGCGAGGGCGCAGACCGCCGCCGCGCTGAGTGCCGTCAGGGCCATGTAGCGGCGGAAGGAGACGACCGGTCGGCTCATGTGCGTCAGAACTGGAAGTACAGAAACTCGCTGACGCGGTTCAGATGCAGCAGCGCAAAACCGAGGGCGCAGCCGGCGCAGATCGCCGTCAGCCGGGTCGGTCGCCAGGCCAGACTCGACGCCTGTACGCGTTCGAGCGCGGGCTCGAAGCGCGCCATGATCTGCTGCGAATTCGGTGCCAGCCAGACGATGGCAAGCAGGCCGGCGATCCAGAAAGGTGCGTGACCGGACGGGTCGAAGGCGGTGACCGGCACCCCCTGCGTCGCGCTCAGACCGACTGCGTTCAGCGCGGCGGTGAGCTGCCAGGCCAGCGGCCAGTTGGCCGGCACCTGCAATGCGGCGTGGCCGCGCATCGCGTCGATCAGCCGCCAGGCGGCGTCGAAGTCGCTGGCGCGGAAGAACACCCAGGCCAGCACGACGGCGACGAAGGTGAGCGCCGCGCCGGCGAGGCGCTCGGCGCTGCCGGCCGGGCGAGCAACGATGCGCGCACGCAGTGTGCGCCAGCCGTGGTTCACGCACAGATAGGCTCCGTGCAGTGCCCCCCAGACGACGAAGGTCCAGCCGGCGCCATGCCACAGGCCGCCCAGCACCATGGTGAGCAGCAGGTTGATGTAGCGGCGCAGCGGCCCGCGCCGGTTGCCGCCCAGCGCGAAGTACAGGTAATCGCGCAGGAAGCGCGACAAGGTCATGTGCCAGCGCCGCCAGAACTCGATCATGTTGGCCGCCTTGTAAGGCGAATCGAAATTGAGCGGCAGGCGCACGCCGAACATGCGCGACAGGCCGATCGCCATGTCGGAGTATCCGGAAAAGTCGAAGTAGAGCTGCAGCGTGTAGGCCAGTGCACCACACCAGGCCTCGATGATGCCGGGCTGCACGCTATTGCCAGCGGCCGAGAACACAGGAGCGACGAAGACCGCGACGCCGTCGGCCAGCACCACCTTCTTGAACAGCCCGATGACGAACATCGTGCCGCCGACGGCGACGTTCTCCCAGCTGAAGCGGTAGGTCGCCGCGGCGGCGAACTGCGGCATCATTTCCTTGTGATGCAGCACCGGCCCGGCGATCAGGTGCGGGAACCAGGTCACGAACAGGCCGTAGTGGATCGGGTTGCGTTCCTTCACTTCGCCGCGGAAGGCGTCGACCAGGAAGGCGATCTGAGTGAAGGTGAAGAAGGACACGCCCAGCGGCAGCACGATGTGTTCGAGCTGCCAGCCGAAGTCGCCGACCGCGTTCGCGCTATTCACGACGAAGTTCGCGTACTTGAACCAGCCCAGCAGAGCCAGGTCGGCGACGATGCCGAGCCACAGCAGACGCTTTGCGCGTGCCAACGCGCCGGCCGCGTGCGCCGACGAAATCGCTGAACCGACCGTGAAATTGAAGGCGATCGAGGCGAGCAGCAGCAGGACGTGTATCGGCTCCCACCAGCCGTAGAAGGCGAGCGAGGCGATGAACAGCCAGCCCGCGGCGATGCGGCGGTTTGCGCGTGCAAGCAGGAAGAAACCGGAGAAGCTCAACGGCAGGAACACAAGCAGGAATTCCCACGAGTTGAACAGCATTCCGGCTCAGCCTCTTCCGAGCAGAAGCCGGCGCAGCGTCGCCGGCCAGCCCACATCGTTGGTGCCGGCCGCCAGCTTGCGCATGAAGCTGCCGGCGTGATCCGTGTTGTACAGCGTCAGGCGGCGCAGGCCGTAGGGGTCGCCGTCGCGCAGCGCCCAGCCGGTGCGCGTGGTGCAGGCGCCGGCATAACCCGCGTCGCGTACGGCCGCGGCACAGCGTGCGTCCCAGGCGCCGTAGGGGTAGGCGAAGCTGCGCACCTGCGCGCCGGTGATGTCTTCCAGCGCTGCGCGTGAATCGCGCAACTCGTTCGCCAATGCGTCGTCGTCGAGCGCCGGCAGGCGGAGGTGATTCACGGTGTGCGAGCCGATCTCGATGCCCGATTCCGCGAGAGCACGCAATTGCGCGCGGTCGAGCAGCGTCAGCGGAGGGCGGTTCGTCGAGCTCCAGCGTGGCGCTTCGCCGATCGAACCGGTCACGATGAAGCAGGTGGCACGCATCTGCCGTTCGCGCAGCAGATCGAAGGCGGCCAGATTGTCCGCATAGCCGTCGTCGAAGGTGATGACGGCGACCCGGCCCTGCCAGCGCAATGGCTCGGCCAGCAGTTCGCCCATGGTCGGCGTCGCCCAGCCACCTGCCTGCAGGATGTCCATCTGCGCGCGGAACTGCTGCATGGACACCGCCCACGGCCAGTCCGGCCGGCCGCTTCCCGCAGCCACCGAGTGGTACATCAGCATGACGGGTCCGTGCCCGCCGGCCCGGCGCAGCAGCAGGCGCGAGACCGGATCGCTCATTTGCGCGGCTCCGCACGCAGGAAGGGGATCTTCGCCTTCCATTTCTGCCGCTCGCCGGCAAGCGCTCCGATCGGCAGGAAGAGAAAGCACAAGCCGTAGACGGCCGCGCTGCAGCCGCCGACGACGATCAGGTGCAGCAGTTCCGGCAGATTGCGCGCGTAGTGCTCGAGCGGCAGTGCAACGGCGACCATCAGGACGGCCAGCAGCAGCGCCGGCGTCAGCGCGCCGAACAGTTCGCGCCAGCGGGTGCCGAGGCAGCGCGACGCCAGCCAGTACATATGCGTGGCGTTATAGACGGCGACCGCGATCAGCGCCGCCGCGACGCCGTTCAGTCCGTACTCGAGGCCAGCCAGCGTGGCGCCGCCGGTCAGCAGCAGCAGCGCGATCTGCACCTTCAGTTCGCGGTGCAGCCAGTTGCGTGCGGCCAGTACGGCCCCGCACAGGTTGGCGATCATCAGGAAGGGGCTGGCGATGGCCAGCAGCGACAGCGGCCCGGCGGCTTCGATCCAGCGCGCGCCGTACAGCACGTTCATCATCGGCGCCGACAGCAGGTGCAGCAGCACATAGAACGGCGCCGCGTACACGGCGACCAGCCGGATGCTGTGCAGGAACATGTGACGCGACTTCGCGTCGTCGTGCTGCTCCCGCGCCAGAGCGCGGAACAGCACCTGATAGACCGAGCCGACGATGAACATATTGGGCATGCGCACCAGGCTGTCGGACTTGTTGAACAGACCGACCGCGCTCATGCCGAGCGTGCGGCCGAGCACGAAGTTCGACGCCTGGTTGCGCAGATACACGACGATGTCGTTCACCGACACCAGAAAACCGTAGCGCGCCAGTTCTCGACCGCGTGCGAACTCGAAGCTCAGGCCGGGCCGCCAGCGCGCAATGAATGCCAGGGCGATGGCATTGGCGATCGATCCCGCCATGCCGCCGAGCACCAGGCTCCACACGCTCCAGCCGGCAAAGGCCAGCCCGATGCTGGTGCCACTGGCCACGAACAGCGTGATGACGCGGGCGACGGTCTGCGCCTTGAAGCGCATTTCCCGGTGCAGGATGCTGTTCGGCAGATTGACCAGCGGTCGCGTGATGAAGGTGAGCGCCGACACGCGCAGCAGCTGCTCGTACAGCGGCGTGTCGTACCAGCGGGCGAACCATGGGGCGGCGCAGAAGAACACCGCGTAGATGGCGATGCCGATCAGCAGCTGCAGCGTGAACACCACGTCGTAGTCGTGCTTCGTGGCCTCCTTGGCGCGCACCAGCGCCTGACCCATGCCGCCGCCGGAGACGAAGCCGGCCAGACCGGTGAACACCTGTATCGTCACCAGCATGCCGAATTCGGCCGGCGCGAGCAGGCGCGCCAGCACGATGCCGAAGGCGAAGGTGAGTATCTGGATGCTGGTGTTGCCCAGGAAGAGCCAACCGACGCTGTGTCTGAAGCTGTGACTGGCGGCCATGCGGGCGAATGAAGGGGCAGGTTCCGGAAGATCCGCCTCTGCGGCGGGAGTGATCGCGAAAGTATCGCATCAGACAGGGCCGATGCCTTGCACACCCTGTCACGCCGTGGCGCAGGCCAGCGTTGCCGGTCTGAAGCCAAGCGTTAGCTGCGTCGCTGTTCGCGGGACGCTTCGCGTGCTCTACTGTTCGACCTTCTGACCCACCGGAGAGACCTTGCATGCTTTCGTCGATCCTGCGATCCCCATCCTCCCGCAGCAGGCACCTCCTCGTCTGCATGCTCCCGCTGTTCGTGTTCGCTGCAGATGTCTCAGCGCGCAGAAATGAGACCACCAACTGGACGGAGCAGGACTTTGCGCTGTATCCGCCGTTCTGTCGCGCACGTATCGAACGCGAGCCGAAGGAACTTGTGGATTACTGGACGCAGCGACTGGGCCCGAAGAACTACCTGCATATCCACCACTTCTGTTTCGGGCTGAAGGCGCTGAATCTGGCTTACGCCAATCTGAACAACAAGCAGCAGCGCGAGTTCATGGCCAATGCGGTGGTCGGCAACTTCAACTACATCATCGACAGCACGGAAAGAACCTTCTATCTGCGACCGGACGCCTACGTGAATCTCGGCCGCGGCCACCAGCTCCGCGGGGAGTACGACATTGCACGGCAGAAGTTCTACGAGGCGCTCAAGCTCAATCCCAAGCTGGTCGACGCCTGGGTCGCGATGAGCGACATGTACTACCAGGCGGGCAAGAAGTCGGATGCGCTGTCGGTGCTCATGCAGGCGAGTGAGTACTGCGGCGAGAACAAGAAGATAGACCTGCGCATCGCCGAGATGCGTGCCGCGGGAATCAAGCCGGCGGCGATCGAGGTGGTGCCCGTTCCCAAGCCCAAGCCGGCGGAAGCGCCGCCGGCCGCAGAGGGCGCAGCGGCTCCGGAAGCGGCGCCGGCCGCCGAGTCGGCGTCCGCAGCGGAGCCGGGCGCGACGACGACTGCTCCCGCGGCTGAGCGGGCGCCTGCAGCAGCCGAGTAAGCGTTCTCAGTCGGCGCGCAGCCGCCTGAGCAGCAGCGCCAGATGACCTGCCCGTGGCGCCAGGCGCAGCGAACGGAGGAAATCTCGCCAGAATCCGGGCGCGACACCCTGCGTCGCCCAGCAGCGGTCGAACAGGGCGTTGCCCAGCGCACGCCCGAGCAGCCGGCGATGTTCGGCTTGCAGCACCGGCTGCAGCCGCTCGAACAGCGCGCGTTTCATTTCCACGTCGTGCTCGTGCATGCGGCTGGCCAGCGCGGCCTGTGAGAAATAGCTCTGACCGTCACGCCGCCACTGGTAGAGCGGCCGATCGACCAGCACGCAGCGCAGCCCACGTGCTGCCGCCTCGAGCGCCCAGGCCGATTCGGGCCAGTGGTCGTTGCACATTGGGCTGACCGCATCCAGGGCGGTGCGCCGGAAAACCGGATGCTGGAATGCAGCCGGCACGCCGAGCAGCAGCGCCGCAAACAAGCGACCATCGAAGGTGATGACGCATTCGTCGTCTCCGGCGCGGGCGCTCGCGAGGCGCAGCGTTCGTCGTGTCGCGCTCCGCTGTCGCAGATTGACCTCATCCGACTCGTTACCGAACGCGTCTACGCCGATAAAGGCCACGTCGGCGTTGCGCAGCGCCAGTGTGGCGGCGGACAGGGCTTCCGGCGCCAGCCTGTCGTCGTCGTCCAGCTGGGCGATCAGTTCTCCGCGGGCAGCGGCGAAGCCGCTGTTGCGCGCAGCAGCGACGCCGCGCGGCTGATCGTGGCGGACCAGGCGCAGCCGCCCGTTGACGACGGCTTCCAGCGCAGCGGCATCGATCGGCGGCGTCGAGCCGTCGTCGACCACCACCACTTCCCAGTCGGTACAGGTCTGTGCGGCGATCGAGGCGAGTGCCTCGCGCAGCAGTGCGGGCCGGTTGTGCGTCGGCACCACCACCGATACGCGCGGTACCGTGCTGTCCGTGATCGCGCTCATGTCCGCCAGGCGGCGACGCGATGGCGCAGCGCCTGCCGCCACTCGCCACGCTGTCGCGCCAGCATCGCGGTGCCGATGCAGGCGTCGCGCAGGGCACGCCGGGCCGCCGGCAGCGCCCCGGTCATGTCTGCTGCGCGCAGATGGGCGCACAGTTCCTGCAGCGCCTGGATGTCGCCGCGCGCCTGCTCGTAGCGGTCGCCCGAGGTGTTGTTGGCGTGCTGGCGGTAACTCACCAGTGTTTCCGCCTGATAGAGGATGGGGGCGTGTGCGGCCGTGCGCAGCCACAGGCTGTAGTCGTCGGCCCAGAAGCCGCGCTGTGGCAGGAAGCCGCCGGCCGCCTCGTAGGCGCTGCGGCGGACCATCACCAGCGAGGCACTGAGAATGAAGTTGCCGTGCAGCAGCGCGTCGAGGATGCGGCCGCTGCCGCGCAGGCCGTAGCCCGAGCCGGTGGCGGCCAGCAGCTTGCCGTCGGCGTCGATGCGCCGGTGATCGCAGTAGGTGGCGCCGGCTTCCGGAAAGCGCTGCATCAGGTCGACCTGGCGCGCCAGCTTGTCGACGTCCCACACGTCGTCCTGGTCGATGAAGGCGATCAGTTCGCCGCCGGCAGCGTTGGCGCCGGTGCGACGTGCGTGCGCCTGGCCGTGATTGGTCTGCGACACGAGCGTGATCCGGTCGCCGTAGCGCTGCAGCAGCGCAGCGCTGCCATCGGTCGAGCCGTCATCGACGACGACGACGCGCGCAGGCGGCAAAGTCTGGGCGAGCACCGAATCGAGGGCTTCGGCCAGATGTGCTGCGCCGTTGAACAACGGCATGACGACGCTGATCGACGGCGCAGCCATGGCGGCTCAGCGTTGCGGTCGCGCCACGAAGGCGAACTGCTGCGGCTTGAATTCGGCCAGCCAGCGATCGAACAGGCGGAAGGCGAGGCGGCGCAGCGGTGACGGCGACCACCACGATTCGTTGATGCCTTCAACCGCGTCGATCCGGTAGCCGCAGTCCTCGATCATGCGCAGTGCGCTCTTGCGGGTGAAAAAGCGCAGGTGGGTGCGGTCGCGCACACCGCGGCCTTCGTAGCGGAAATCGCGTTCGAGCAGCATGTGCGCGACGTTATCGACGTGCAGCAGATTGGGCAGCGAAATGATGACGACGCCGTCCGGCGCCAGCCAGCGCTGCGCCAGTTCCAGCGTCTGCCACGGCGCTTCCATGTGCTCGAGCACGTCGTTGAACACGATGGCGTCGAAGTGGGCGTCCGGCAGCGCGCAGCCGGCCGCCATCGGCTCTGCGAGCACGCGGTCGAGCCGGGTTGCTGCCAGCGCCGCGGCGTCGGCGGCAGGCTCGATGCCCCATACCTCGATGTCGCGCACCTGTTTCAGCGCGTGGCCGAAGGCGCCGGTGTGGCAGCCGACGTCGAGCAGCCGGCGCGCGCCGGCGGGCACGAAGCGCTGCATTTCGCTGCGCGGGGAATCGGGGTAGCGCTGGATGTCGCTCACGGATCAGAAGTCGAAATAGATGAAACGCTGTGTGCTGCCGCCGAAAATTACCACACACAGTATCGCAGCCGCATAGACGCCACCGCGCAGCAGCGGGGTCACCCGCGACCAGCGGTCGAGGCCGCTGGCGCAGGCGCTGACGATGCGCGATTCGAGCAGCACCAGCACGCAGGTGAGTGCGGTCAGCAACCAGACATAGCTGCGCACCACCGGCGGACTGGCGTCGCTGCCGGCCAGCCCGGCCATGCGCGCGCAGATGTCGAAGGCTTGTGTGGTCGATGCGGCGCGGAAGAACACCCAGGTGACCCAGACCACGACCATGCTGCAGCCCCAGGCGAGCACGGCGTAGGCGATCTGCCCGGCCGGCGCCTGCGGCTTCGGCAGCCAGGGCTGGACGACGCGGTGCGCCACCAGCCAGGCGCCGTGCAGGAAACCCCAGATGACGAAGGTCCAGGCGGCGCCGTGCCACAGGCCGCCGAGCACCATGGTGATCATCAGGTTGGCCAGCGTGCGTGCGTAGCCGGCGCGGTTGCCGCCGAGCGACACATAGAGGTAGTCGCGCAGCCAGCGCGACAGCGTGATGTGCCAGCGCTGCCAGAATTCCTGCGGGCTGCGGCTGATGTAGGGGTAGCGGAAATTGCGCGGCAGATCGACGCCGAAGCCGCGCGCCAGACCGATCGCCATTTCGCTGTAGCCGGAGAAGTCGAAGTAGATCTGCAGCGCGAAGGCGGTCACCGCCAGCCACGCGGTAGCGGTATCCAGCCGCGACGGATCGGCCCACAGTTCGTCGGCGAGGCCGGCGAAGTTGTCGGCAAACAGGATCTTCTTGATCAGCCCGCCCATGAAGATGAGCGCACCGACCTTGAGGTCACGCGCCTGCAGCGGCCCGAGGCGCTCCAGCTGCTCGACCAGTTCGGAGGCGCGCAGGATGGGACCGGCCACCATGTGCGGGAAGAAGCTGATGTAAAGCCACCACGAGCGGAATGAAATGCGCGTGGTCCATTCGCCGCGGTACACGTCGATCATCACCGAGAGCATGTGGAAGGTATAGAAGCTGATGCCCAGCGGCAGCGCCCAGTGCGTCCAGCCGCTGTCCAGCCCGGTGTCGGCGTGGCCGGCGAAGGTGGCGACGGCGATCGCCGTGTCGATCAGCATGCCCAGGTACTTGATGCCGCCGAGCAGCGCCAGATTGAGCACCAGCGCGATCACCAGCGTGCGCTTGCTGCGCGTGCGCGACAGCGCGCTGTAGAACAGGTAGTTGATGCTGACCGACAGTACCAGCAGGATGAGGTAGGCCGGCTTCCACGAGGCATAGAAGATGAGGCTGCCAGCCAGCAGCACGACCGCGCGTTGCGGCTGCGTGTGGCACAGGCCGTAGATCGCCAGCAGCGCAGCGAGGAAGACGAAGAAGACGGGTTGGCTGAAGATCATCGTGCGGACTCCCGCTGCCAGGCCTTGCCCAGGGCGGCGCTGTACAGCTGGGCGCCGCCGTCGTTCAGGTGACCGGGGTCGGCGAAGTGGTCGGGTTCGAGTGCGGGTACATCGACCTGGAGCCAGTGCGCGCCCAGTGCTTCCAGTGCAGGCGTGACGCCGGCGTAGGGGCCCGGCGCGGCGCCGGGACCGAAGGCTGATTCGCGGCCGAACAGTGGCGTGGCGATCAGGTGCACGCGCACGCCTGCCTTGACCAGGCGATCGACCAGCATGTGCATCGCATCGACCATGCGCGGATCGGGCGGCGCACGCGTGCCAGCCTCCTGCGCCATCAGCTGTTCGCGGTTCTGGAAGCGGCCCTTGAAGCCGGCGCGGTAACCCATGTTCTGCGCGGCGCTGCCGCCCACCGGTTCGACTTCGCCGACCGTTGCCTCGGCGAAACGCAGCAGTTTGTCCGGTTCGCGCAGTTGCCGCAGATTGCCGCTGTAATACCAGGTGCGCAGCAGCGAGCCGAACAGCTCGGCATGAAAGCCGCCGTCGAGCAGTGCTTCGCGCTCGGCGAGAAAGCCGTAGTAGCCGAGCGAGTCCTCGTGCTGGAACAGCGTTTCGTCCAGCGTGATCAGTACGTCACTGGGTCGGGCGCCGGCTTCGAGCAGGCGGTCGGCCACGCCGTGCAGCACCAGTGCGTTGGCACCCGGCATGCCGAGGTTGAAGGCGCGTACACCGCTCGGCGATCCGGCCGCGGCGAGCAGGGCGTCGGGCGCGATGCCGTTGTCGGCGCGGCTGTTGCCGAGCACCAGCAGCGACGGCCGGGCGTGCTCGACAAAATCGATCTTGTCGGTGGCGCGACCGACCGCGAACACGGCGCGGTAGCGTTGCAGTACCGCGTCGCTATGCAGCGCCAGTTCGAAGCAGGCCAGCAGGGCCAGTGCAATCCATGCCGCCGGACCGAGCGCGGCCGTCCATCCTCTGTTCATCGGGATACCCAGGCGCGAAGTTGATCTATCCATCCAGCGGCCGGCGCGCGCGTGCCTTCGCCCTCGACGGTGAGTGTGCGGCGGCTGCCGTCAGTCAGCGTGACGGTCGCCTCGACCGCCAGTCGGTCGTGCGGGTAACGCAGCGCCAGCCGGCGGCCGGGCAGCGTGATGTCGGCGACGATGCCGTCCGGCTGTTCGACCACCGTGGCGTCCATCGGCGGCAGTGCGCCCAGACCCGGGCGCAGCACGACCAGGAAGCGGTCTTCGAGTGCCGGCGCGGCGGGCGAGATTTCCAGCCGCCAGGCGCCCGGTTCGAGGTCGGACGGGCCGCGCGCGATATTGGCGGCCAGCGTGCCGTTCTCGTCGAAATTGCGGCCGTCGACGAAGAACTCGAAGCCCTTGCCGCCGATCGGCACGATGCGCGCGTCGCGCGGGTAGAGCACCTCGCCCTCCAGCCGCGGCAGGCCGGCGACCTGCATCACCGGCGCGCGTTCGATCACGAAGCGCCGGCCGTCGATGCGTGGCGCCTCGGCGCTGTGCAGCAGCCAGCGCTTGGCGAATTCGGCGCGCGTCGCTTCCAGCGTGTCCTGCACCACCAGCATGTCGGCCGCGCGGTCATAGACGAAGATGCGCCAGGCACGCTCGACCCGCCGCGTGCGGTGATGGAAGCTGTGGGCGCCGGTCTGCGCGCTGGTGTAGGCGGCGGTGATGTCGGCCAGCGCGATCAGCAGGCCGTCCTGCTCGACCACACGCACCATGCGTCCGGTGTGGAAGTCGTCGTATTTGCCGCGCCAGTCTTCGATATCCATCGGCGCGGCGTGCAGGTCCCAGCCGGAACCGACGCGGCGCTGGCCGCCGTCGTTGGCGATGGTGCGCGGCTTCTTGTTCTGGCGCGCCGGCATCGGCAGCGTGTCGGCCGGATCGGTCACCGTCAGCGTGTTGTGGGCGATGGTCTGGTAGTGGTAGTTCAGATGGTGGTCGGTGCCGTAGCCGCAGTAGCAGCCGCTGTCCAGGGCCAGCGGCGCGCCTTTGTAGAGCGTGAAGCTGCCCTGGTCGAGATGGCTGTGCGACCAGTAGTTGTCGCCCGCCTTGAAGCTCAGATGGGTGGCGTCGTCGCGCCAACTGCTGCGGATGAGCAGCCAGCCTAGGCCGTCGGCGTAATGGGTGAGCGGCTGTGTCTGCACGGCGACCGGCGAGTACAGCGTGGGGTCGGTGAGTGGACCCCAGGGCCAGGAGGTCGGGGCCGGCTTGCGATCGGGCTTGCCATACAGCGTGTAGGCGGCGGCGTGGCGGTATTCGAGCGCCAGCGCCAGCGCGTCGTCCACTGCGCGGCGGCCGAAACGGCCGTCGCCGATCTTGACGCTGCTGCCGTCCGGCAGCTGGCGCATGACCAGAAAATCGAGGAAGCCGCGCAGCGCCGGCTCCTGCCGGAACAGATCCTCGCCGGTGGCCGATCGCCACATGGCGGGCACCTGGTAGATGGCCTGGCCGATGCCGATGCCGACGTATTCGTTGCCTTCGTGCCAGCCGCCGTTGCGCCCGCCGATCTGTCGCCACACCGGCAGCACGCGGTTGATCCAGTAGTCGTAGGTGAAGGCCATCACCGGCACCGCGCGCGGATCGTCGCCGTGGATGGACAGCGCGCAGGCCATCAGCGCCTGGAAGGGCGCGTTGTACAGATAGACGTTGTACGGCGACAGCGCCTCCATCCGGATGACGCGGATCTGGTGATTGCAGGCCTCGATCACCTTGTCCTTCAGCTTCGGCATCAGCTCCGGCGGTACGCGGTCGTGCAGCCAGTCGTAGACCTGGGCGATCGGCTTGGTCTGAGCGTGGCCGCGCCAGTTGGGCTTCATCCGTACGACGCGCTCGACGATGACACGCACATCCTGGGTCTCCGGCGCCAGCACCGCCGCCTCGATCGCTGCGCTCAGATCGCCGCTGCCGCCCCTGGCGCGCTTGACGAGCTGACCGATGTAGTCCGGATTGTCGGCGCGCAGGCGGGCGATATCGCCCGCCGACGGGTAGGGCAGGCGCGGATGCGCGTGGCGGAAGCCGGGCAGGGCGGGCACCTGCAGTTCCTCGGGCAGCGGCAGCGTCGGTTTGCTGCGCGCGGAGGCGAGTACGGTCGGCGGCGGCGTGCGTGCGAGCGACCACACCGCGCTGGCGCTGCTCAGCAGCAGTGCGGCGACCAGCGTGAACGCCAGTCGCGGGCGCACCGGTGAGCGCGGCCGCGGCGCTTCACCGGCAGCCGGCGCCAGATGCCGGACCGTCAGCACCGCGCCGGCCAGCGCCATCGCCACCGTGGTGATGTCGGGCGTGCGGCCGGGCACGTACTGCTGCATCCATTCCAGCCCGAAGGCAAGGCCGCCGCAGGTGAGCACGATGCCTGCGGCGGCGCCGCGTCCGCCGCCGGACAGTCGGTGCAGCGCCGCGGCCAGCGCGACATAGGGCCAGAAGGTGTCGATCAGCACACTCAGCCCCTGCATCGGGTTGTTCAGGTGGGCGACGAAGGGCGTCCAGTTCAGCTGCCGCAAGGCGCCGGGCTCCGGTGTCAGTTCGACGATGGACAGCGCCAGCACCATGGCCAGCGCCGCCAGCGCCGGGCGCGCCGGTTTGAGACGGCGCGGCAGTGCCAGCCCGCACAGCAGGCCGGCCGCCGCGCCGGCCAGCGCTTCGGCCGAAAGCTGGCGACTGATCACCGCCACCTTGAGCAGCAGCACTGCCAGCACGAACAGCCACAGAAAGCGCGTCAGCGACGCCGAGCGCTGGCGGGCGTCGCGCGCCAGCAGCGCGAGGGCGAACAGTGCCAGCGCGTAGCCGGCCATGCGCGCGAAATCGAAGCTGGCCGGATCGCCCAGCGTGGCTGCCAGCGGTGCGAGGCCGTTGCGCAGAGTGCCGAGGTCAAGCGAGGGCACGAAGGGCGACAGCTGCGACAGGGCCCAGCCGGCAATGGACGCGAGGGCCAGATCGGCGTCGCGCGTCGGCTGGAAGCTGCGCGCGCGCCAGGCCTGCAGGCGCGCAACCAGGCGCCAGCGCGGCGTTAGCAGTGCGGCGATCGTGGCGCCGACCAGCCCGCCGGCGGTGTTCAGGATGAAGTCGGCCAGCGAGGGCACCCGCTGCGGCAGATGCGCCTGCGCAGCTTCGACCCCGAAACTGAGGGCGGCGGCGAAGGCCGTCGCCAGCGCGATCGACAGCAACGCCGGCCAGCTTCGCGTCAGCCAGCGCAGTCCGATGCCCAGCGGTATGTATATGAGGGCATTGACGACCAGATCGGGCGCCGACAGCGCCTTCGTGTTCCACACGCCGAGAAAGGCCAGCGCGTCGGCGGTCGGTCGCCAGCCGGTGAACGGGTAGAGGCTGCCCCACAGGATCAGCGCGGTATAGACGACGCATGCCGCGAGGACGTTCCGGGTGTGGCGCGCTTCGAAGGGCATGGACGGAGGCGAGGGGGCTGGCTGACGGAGGACGTGCGCGGCGATTATCCGGACCGGCACCGGCGGCCGATAGGGGGTGGCGGCGGCTTGTCGCTGCCGGAAGTGCCATCAGTCACGATCGGCGGCGGGCCGGAACGGGAGTCGGCGACCGGTCTGTGCGAAAGTGCGCACCCGGAGGAGGGGACGATGTACGGGCTTTACGGGGCATTGTTGCTGTGGGCGCTGGCGCTTTACTGCGTCAGGCGCGATCTTGCGCGCGCCTGGGCCGAGCCCTGCCTGCGCCACCCGGTCATGGTGTTCGAGGGCGACGACTGGGGTTACGGCCCGCTGGAACAGGCCGACGCGCTGCGCGACATCGCGCGCGTGCTTTCGGCGCATGCCGATGCCCAGGGCCGTCACCCGGTGATGACGCTGGGCGTCATCTTGGCCGGCCCGGACGAGGCGCGGCCGGACGAGGCCGAGGCCTGCGTCACGCTGGACGACGCCCGGCTGGCGCCGGTGCTGGCGGAAATGCGCGCCGGCGTGGCGCGCGGCGTGTTCTCGCTGCAGCTGCACGGCATGCAGCACTATCACCCGGCGGTGCTGGACAAGGCCTGCGCGCAGGATCCGGCGCTGCAAGCGTGGCGACGCCAGCCCTTCCCGGCCACCGAAGACCTGCCGTCGCCCTTGCAGAGCCGCTGGACCGACGCCTCCAGCCTGCCGTCGCAGGCGCTGGACGGGACCGACATCGTCAGTCGCGCGACGGCCGAGGTATCGACTTTCGCCCGCATCTTCGGCGTGATGCCTGCGGTGGCGGTGCCGCCGACCTTCGTCTGGAACGATGCAGTCGAGACCGCCTGGGCGGCGGCCGGCGTGCGCGCGCTGGTCACGCCGGGCGAGCGCTACGAGCGGCGCGGCGCCGACGGCCTGCCGGTCGATAGCGGCCGGCTCTACCGGAACGGCCAGCGCTGTGCTTCCGGGCTGACGGCGCTGGTGCGCGACGATTATTACGAACCGGTGCGCGGCCACCGTGCCGACCGCGGGCTGGAGGCGCTGGCGCGCAAGTGGGCGCAGCGACGCCCGCTGCTGCTGGAAACGCACCGCTCGAACTTCGTCGGTCGGCAGGCCCGGCACCAGGACAGTCTGGCGGCGATCGACAGCCTGGTTGCCGAGGCCCGAAAGCGCTACCCGACGCTGTGTTTCGTGTCGGTAGAGGCGCTGGCCGACGCCTACGCGACCGGCGGATTGGCGCTGCTCGACCACGGCCTGCCGGCCCGGCTCCGGGCCCTGCCGTCGCGTCTGCTCACCACGGGGCGCCGGCGCAAGGTCCTGCTGTTGCTCTGTGTCCTGACGGTGTTTGCGGTCGCGCTGACGGTCTGAAGCCGCCGCCGGGCGCCGGAATGCGCTTTTCCATTGTGGAAATTTGTGTCTCCCGGCCGCGCCGGTAGCCCTGAAACGGCGTCGCAACGTGCGTTAGTTATCACCGCCCCTGTGCGCCGCGGCTTCTTGTGACCAGATTCACGCGTGATCCCCGGTTCAGCCCATATCGTTCGCGCTCAACAAGCCGGCGCCCCCGCGTCGGGACAATATTTGCGGCTGGTCCGAAGCATCGTCCGGGCGGCCGAAAAGGGGTTGATTGTGGTCAGACTGTTCAGTCACTACGTACCTTCCGTCACGCTCATGAGACTTATCGCCGAGGCGATCGTGCTGTTGATCGCCGGTTTCGGCGCCGCCTGGATCAGCGCGCCCGCCAGCATGGAATCGTTGCTGCCCGCACTGCTGCCGGCTTCGGTGTTCGCCATCCTGATGACGCTGCTGATGAGCGCGCTGGGCCTGTACCAGCGGGAACAGCCGCGCAACCTGTCGGAGCTGGTCGGGCGCGTGCTGTTTGCCTTCCTGCTCGGCCTGCCGGTTGCCTACATGGTGTTCCGCCTGCTGCCGCAGGGCAGCGTCGCGATGCCGGCACTCGATGTGTCGCTGTGCATGGGTTTCGGCGGCATCCTGCTGCTGCGCGCGGCGTCCTTCCTGCAGGCCGACGGCGCCGGCATGTTCACGCGGCGCATCCTGGTCGTCGGTACCGGCGCCGAAGCGGCTTCCGTCTGGGCCAGCGTATCGACCTCGGCCAGCGCCACACACACCATCGTCGGTTTCGTGCCGGTCGGTGCCGAAGAGGCGGTCGAAGTGCCGGCCACGCTGGTGATGCCGGAAGGCAGCTGCGTGATGCAGTTGGCGCGCGATCACCGCGCCAACGAAATCGTCGTGGCAGTGCGCGAGCGCCGCGGTGGCGTGCTGCCGCTGCGCGAACTGCTGGACTGCAAGCTGGCGGGCGTCACGGTGAATGACCTGTCGAGCTTCTTCGAGCGCATGCGCGGCCAGGTCCGTCTGGACACGCTGCGTGCCAGCTGGCTCATCTACGGCGACGGCTTCCGCCAGGGCTTTGCCCGCAGCGCGGTCAAGCGCGTGTTCGACATCGTCGCCGCCAGCGTGCTGCTGGTCGTGACCGCGCCCATCATGCTGCTGGCGGCCATCGCCATCGCGATCGAATCCGGCTTCCCGGTCATCTACCGCCAGGAGCGGGTCGGTCAGGGCGGCCGTACCTTCAAGGTGCTCAAGTTCCGCAGCATGCGTCTGGACGCCGAAGCCGACGGCAAGCCGCGCTGGGCCGGCAGCAACGACGACCGCATCACCCGCGTCGGCCATTTCATCCGCAAGACCCGCATCGACGAACTGCCGCAGATCTTCAACGTGCTGCATGGCGACATGAGTTTCGTCGGCCCGCGCCCGGAGCGTCCTTTCTTCGTCGATCAGCTGACCGACCAGATCCCGTTCTACGCCGCCCGTCACAGCGTCAAGCCGGGCATCACCGGCTGGGCCCAGGTGCGCTACAGCTACGGCGCTTCGGTCGACGACGCGGTGCAGAAGCTGCAGTACGACCTCTACTACGTGAAGAATCACACCCTCTTCCTCGACATCCTGGTGCTGCTGCAGACCGTGCGTGTCGTGCTGACCGGCGACGGCGCCCGCTGATCGTCGCCCCCGTGTCCGGCCGGCCGCGCGCTGCGCGCCCGCCGGGTCACGGGCACAATGCGGTTCATTGCAACACTTCTGACGCCGCGTCCTGATGGATTCCCTTCCCGCTGCCTTTGCGCTTTACGCATACGCTGCGGCCGCGCTCGGATTCGCCGCCTTCTGCCTGCAGCTCTTCATGAGCGCCAGCCGGTCGCCGCGCGCCCGCCTGCTCGGCTGGTGCATGGTGGGCGGCGCCCTGTGGTGTGCCGCCATGACGGGCTTCGTGTGGCGACCCCATCCGCTGTGGTGGACGCTGGCGCACGCGGCCGACGCGTTCCACTACCTGCTTTTCCTGTTCTTTCTTGCCGCCTGCGTGGTCGACCCGGATGGACGCCAGCCCTTGCGCGGACTGGTGCGCCGGCCTTCGTGGCTGATACGGCTGGCCCTGATCACGGTCCTGCCCTGTGCGCTGGCCTACGCCGTGCTGTCCTGGGTGTTGCCGCGCGACGCGGGCGCGCTGGTCTGGCTGATGGGATGTGGCCTGGGGTTGAGCCTGCTGGGCGCGGTGATGACCGAGCAGTTCTACCGCAACACGCCGCAGCAGTGGCGCTGGGGCGTCAAGCCGATGACGCTGGGTCTCGGCTTCACGCTGGTGTTCGACCTGTATTTCTTCTCCGAAGCGCTGATGTTCCGCGAGCTGGACCCGACCCTGTGGGCAGTGCGCGGTCTGGTGCACGCCATCGCCATCCCGCTGTTCGCCGCGTCGTCGGCGCGCATCCGCGAGTGGTCGATCCGGCTCAATGTGTCGCGCGAGGCGGTGTTCCACACTTCGGCGCTGGTGATCACCGGCGCGGCGCTGCTCATCATCGCGTTGGCCGGCTACTACGTCCGCTTCTTTGGTGGCGAGTGGGGCGCGGCACTGCAGACCGTGGTTCTGGCCGCCGGTGCGCTGGGGCTGGTGGCGTCCATCGCCTCAGGCAGCGTGCGCGCCTGGCTGCGCGTGTTCGTGAACAAGCACTTCTTCAGCCTGCGCTATGACTACCGGGCGGAGTGGCTGAAACTGGCCGACACGCTGTACAGCGCCTCCAACGTCGACACCCTGCGCGAAGCGTCGATACGGGTGATGGCCGATCTGGTCGAAAGCCCGGGCGGCATGCTGTGGCTGCGCAACGAGCAGGGCGTATACGCGCCGGCGGCACGACTCAACCTGCCGGCCATCGACGCGCGCGAGCCGGCCGACAGTCCGTTGATCGCGCTGCTGCTCGGTCGCATGTGGGTGGTCAATATCGAGGAGCATCGATCGCGCCCCGGCGTGTACGGCCACATGCGCCTGCCGGAATGGGTGGCGCAGATTCCCGAGGCCTGGCTGATCTGCCCGCTCGGCAGCGAGGACATGCCGCTCGGCTTCGTCGTGCTGTGCCGCCCGCGCGCCCTGGTCGACCTGAACTGGGAGGTGCGCGACCTGCTGAAGACGGCCGGCCGCCAGGTGGCTGGCGTGCTGAACCAGACGCAGGCGATGGAAGCGTTGATCGAGGCGAAGAAGTTCGAAGCCTTCTCGAAGATGAGCGCCTTCGTCGTACACGACCTGAAGAACCTCATTGCCCAGCTCACGCTGCTGCTGCGCAACGCGCAGAAGCACCGCGACAACCCGGAATTCCAGCAGGACATGCTGGACACCATCGAGCATGCGGTCGGCCGCATGAACAGCATGCTGCTGCAGCTGCGTTCCGGCACCCAGCCGATCGAGCAGGCAGCGCCGGTGTCGCTGACGCCGCTGCTCGAAAGGCTGCACCGGTCGCGCGCGCGCAGTGGCTGTGCGCTGGCGCTCGAAGTCGAGAGTGGACTGGTGATCCGCGCTCATGAAGACCGGATAGAGCGGGTTGTGGGGCATCTTGTGCAGAATGCACTGGATGCCACGCCGCAAAACGGTAAAGTCAGCATCAGGGCGCGCAGTGGGCAGGAGGGCGTCGTGGTCGAGGTCGAGGACAACGGCTGCGGCATGACCGAAGAGTTCGTGCGCGAGCGCCTGTTCAAGCCGTTCCAGTCCACCAAGGCGAACGGCATGGGCATCGGCGCCTATGAAAGTTTCCGCTACATCCAGGATCTGGGTGGACGCATCGAAGTAATCAGCGAGCCGGGGCGGGGCAGCCTGTTCCGGCTCGTGTTTCCTCAGCAGACGGCCGCGGTGGCCGTCGCCTGACCGGGAGTGACATGGCTGACAAGGGTCGTACGCTGTTGATCGTCGAGGACGATCCTGCGCTGCAGAAGCAGATGCGCTGGAGCTTCGACGATTACGAAGTGGTGCTTGCCAGTGACCGCGAATCGGCGCTGGCGCAGATACGGCGCCACGAACCGGCGGTCATCACGATGGACCTGGGTCTGCCGCCGGCGCCGGACGATGTGACCGAAGGCATGGCCCTGCTCGGCGAGATCATGGCGCTGGCGCCGCAGTCCAAGGTGATCGTGCTGACCGGACAGAACGACCGCGCCAACGCCTTGCGCGCGATCGGCATGGGCGCCTACGACTTCTACGCCAAGCCCTTCGAACCCGAACTGCTGGCGCTGCTGATCGAGCGCGCCTTCCGCCTGCACGATTTGCAGGCCGAGAACACACGCCTGGCCAATCAGAACCTCGGTGTCGAAGGCCGCTTCATCACGCGCGACGCCAACATGCTGCGCGTGCTGCGCACCATCGAGAAGGTGTCGGCGACGCGCGCCACCGTGCTGCTGCTGGGCGAAAGCGGCACCGGCAAGGAGGTACTGGCGAAGACGCTGCACGACCGTTCGGAGCGTGCCGGCGAACGATTCGTCGCGATCAATTGCGCGGCCATTCCCGACAACCTGCTCGAAAGCGAACTGTTCGGCTACGAGAAAGGCGCCTTCACCGGCGCCACCAAGCAGACGCCGGGCAAGATCGAAGTGGCCAACAAGGGCACGCTTTTCCTCGACGAGATCGGCGACCTGCCGGGCCCGCTGCAGGCCAAGCTGCTGCGTTTCCTGCAGGAGCGGGTGATCGAGCGGCTGGGCGGCCGCGACGAGATTCCGATCGACGTGCGCGTGGTGTGCGCCACCCACCAGAACCTGCAGACGCTGATCGGCGAAAGCCGCTTCCGCGAGGATCTGTATTACCGCCTGGCGGAAATCGTCGTCACCATCCCGCCGCTGCGCGAGCGCGAGGGCGACGCCGCGCTGCTGGCGCATTCCTTCGTCAAGCGCTTCGCCGGCGAGCAGGGGCGCAGTTCGATGTCGCTGTCGCGCGAGGCGGTGGCGGCGATCGAGGCGCACAAGTGGCCGGGCAATGTGCGCGAGCTGGAGAACTGCATCAAGCGCGCCACCATCATGGCCGACGGTAACCAGATCATGGTGCCTGACCTGGGCCTGAAGCCGGCGGAAGAGAACGGCAGCTTCTTCAATCTGCGCCAGATCCGCGAGGAAGCCGAGCGCAAGGCCGTCGTCAGCGTGCTGGCGCGCGTCGACGGCAATATGGTCAAGGCCGCCGAAATGCTCGGCGTGAGCCGGCCGACCCTTTACGACCTGATGAATCGTTTCGGCCTGCGCTGAAACCGACCTGGAGCATCGCTCTTGAACCCCACATTCCCGACCCTTCCGCGAGTCAGCCGACTGCTCGCCATACTCCTCTGCGCATCGGCGCTGGCTGCGTGCGACCGCAGCAAGCCGCCCGAGGAGTTGCTGGCGGAGGCGCGTTCGGCGTTCGAGCGCAACGACCTGCAGACGACGGCGATCCAGCTGAAGAACCTGCTGCAGAAGGATCCTTCGAACGCCGCCGCCCGCTACGAGTTGGGACGCCTCCACATGCTGACCGGCGATGCGCCGTCGGCGGTGAAGGAACTGACCCGTGCGCTCGATGCCGGGCATCCGGCGGAACAGGTGGCCCCCCTGCTGGCGCGCGCCATGGTCGAGGCCGGCGAGAGCAAGCAGGCGATCGAACGTCTGGGCACGACCAAGCTGTCGACGCCGGCCGCCAATGCCGAGCTCAGGGCCGCGATCGGTCATGCGCAGCTGGCGGTGGGCAACAAGGACGGCGCGAAAGTGGCATTCGACGAGGTGCTCTCGGTCGATCCCAACCATCTCTATGCTGCACTGGGCAAGGCGCGCCTGCTCGGTACGCAGCGTGAATTCGCCAGTGCCCACGCGCTGCTCGACAAGGTGCTGGCTGCAGATCCGAAGAGTGCCGAGGCCTGGTTCCTCGATGCCGAGATGAGATCGGCGCAGGGGCAGTTCGAGCAGTCGATGGCGTCCTATCGCAAGGTCTACGAGGTCAAGCCGAGCAACGTCACGGCGCGCTTCGTCGTCGTGTCGGCGCTGGCGAACGAAGGCAAGATCGAGGAAGCACGCAAGGAGCTGGCGGCGCTGCGCAAGGTGTCGCCCAAGGCGCCGGAAGCCAACTATCTCGACGGCCTGCTGCTGGTGAAGGAGCGCAAGTTTGTCGAGGCGCGGGACCGTCTGAACAAGACGCTCGCTGTTGCGCCGAACTACGTGCCGGCGCTCGGACTGGCCGCGCTGACCGAATTCGAGCTGCAATCATATGCACTGGCCGAACAGCACGCCGAAAAGGTGATCGCGCACGGCGGTGACTCCCTGTTCATCCGCAAGGTGCTGGTCGGCGCCTATCTGAGGACCGGCCGGCTGGACAAGGCGAGACAGGCGCTGGCTCCGCTGCTCAAGTCCAGCCCCGGGAATCCGGAAGTGCAGGCGCTCGCCGGTCAGGTCTATCTGACGGGTGGCGACGCCAAGGGCGCCGAGGCGGCGTTCGAGATCGCCGCGAAGAAGCAGACCGAAGACGCCGACGCGCAATCGCGGCTGGGCTTGAGCCGGCTGGCGGCCGGCGATCGCGAGGGTGGTATCGCGGCGCTGGAAGAGGCGGTCAGGCTGGATGCGGCGAGCGGTCGGCCGGACCTCGTGCTGATCGTTGCGCATCTGCGCAACCGCGACGCCGACCGCGCGCTGGCGGCGATCGATGCGCTGGAAAAGAAGCGCCAGATCGACCCGGTCAGCATCAATCTGCGTGGCACCGCCTATCTGCTGAAGAACGACCCCGACCGCGCGCGCGCCGAGTTCAAGCGTGCGCTTGAACTCGATCCCGCATATTTCAGCGCGGCCAACAACCTCGCCCGCATGTACGTGACCGAGGACAAGATCGCCGACGCGGAAGCGGTGCTGCAGCAGTTCGTCGCCAAGTCGCCGAAGAACGCCGATGCGCTGATGGCGCTCGCCGGTCTCAAGGCACGCACGCCGGACGGCACGCCGGAGTCGCTCAAGCTGCTGCGGCAGGCCATCGACGCCCATCCGAAGCAGGTGAATCCGCGGCTTGCGCTGATCGAGCTGCACCAGCTTTCGGGCGACCGTGGCAAGGCGCTGGCGGCCGCAAACGAGGCGCTCAACGCACTGCCGGACGAACCGCGAGTGCTCGACGCGCTGGCGCTGGCGCAGGCACGGGCCGGCGAACTGGAAGCATCGGTCGCCACGCGTACCAAGCTGGTCGAGCGCGACCCGACCTCGGTCCGCGCCCAACTGAATCTGGCGGCTACCCAGGTTGCAGCGAAGCGGGACGCCGAGGCGATCCAGACGCTGCGCAAGGTGCTGGCGCTGCAGCCGGAAACGGTCGAGGCGCAGAACATGCTGATCACCATCCACCGCAGCCGGAACGCGGTCGACGAAGCGCTCCGCGTGGCGCGCGACGTCCAGCGTCAGCGGCCCAAGGCGGCGCTGGGTTACGTGATGGAAGGCGAGCTGATGATGTCCTCGTCGAAGGCGGACCAGGCAATCAAGGCGTATCGCGAGGCCTTGAGCCGTGAGCGCACGGCCACCAACGTCACCCGCCTGCACGCGGCCCTCGAACGGGACGACAAGGCGGCCGACGCGCGCGCGCTGGTCGATGGCTGGCTCAAGGACAATCCGAAGGACGTCGAGGTGCTGCTCTACCTGGGCGACGTCGCGCTGGTCCGCAAGGCGCTCGATGACGCTCGGATGCGTTACGAGGCCGCGCTTGCGCGATCGGCGAACAATGTGATCGCGCTGAACAACCTGGCCTGGATCGCCGCCCAGCAGAAGGATGCGCGGGCCCGCAGCTATGCGGAAAAGGCCTACGCACTGGCACCGCGCAACCCTGCCGTGCTCGACACCTACGGCGGCATTCTGCTCGCCGCCGGCGACGCTGATCGGGGCCTGCAGATGATGCGTCAGGCGGTCGCGGCGGCGCCGTTCGCCAACGATCTGCGCCTGAATCTGGCGCGTGGGCTGGCCGGAGCCGGGCGCAAGGGCGACGCGCGCAAGGAACTGGAGCCGCTGGTTGCGCTGGGCAGCAAGTACGAACGTGCCGCCGAGGTGGCCGATCTGATGAAAACTCTTTGAACTGAATCCGGATAGAAAACCATGACCAAAGTTGCTGTGATCGGCCTCGGCTACGTCGGCCTGCCCCTGGCTGTCGAATTCGGCAAGAAGATGCCGACCATCGGTGTGGACATGTCGGCCGCCAAGGTGGCCGCCTACCGCGAATTCGTCGATCCGACCGGCGAGGTGAGCAGCGAGGACCTGCGCGCCGCCACCCAGCTGACGGTGACCACCGACGGCGCGGCGCTGGCCGAAGCGGACTACATCATCGTTGCCGTGCCGACGCCGGTCGATGACGCGCACCAGCCGGATTTCTCGCCGCTGGTCGGCGCTTCGGAAACCTGCGGCAAGCACATGAAGCGCGGCGCCATCGTGGTGTTCGAATCGACCGTCTATCCGGGCGCAACCGAAGAGGTGTGCATTCCGGTGATCGAGAAGTTCTCCGGCATGAAGTGGCTGCAGGACTTCAACGTCGGCTATTCGCCGGAGCGCATCAACCCGGGTGACAAGGAGCGCACGGTCACCAAGATCCTGAAGGTGGTGTCGGGCGACACGCCGGATACGCTGAAGAAGGTGGCCGACCTGTACAAGGCCGTCATCACCGCCGGCGTCTATGAAGCGTCCAGCATCAAGGTGGCGGAAGCGGCCAAGGTGATCGAGAACACGCAGCGCGACCTGAACATCGCCTTCGTGAACGAACTGGCCATCATCTTCGGCAAGATCGGCATCGATACCGAAGAGGTGCTGAAGGCGGCGGGCACCAAGTGGAACTTCCTGCCCTTCCGTCCGGGCCTGGTCGGCGGCCACTGCATCGGCGTCGATCCGTACTACCTCACCCACAAGGCCGACATGCTGGGCTATCACCCGCAGGTCATCCTGGCCGGCCGCCGCATCAACGACGGCATGGGCAAGTATGTCGCCGAGCAGACGGTGAAGAAGCTCATCCAGAGCGGCGCCTCGGTCAAGGGCGCGAAGGCGCTGGTGCTTGGCCTCACCTTCAAGGAGAACTGTCCCGACCTGCGCAATTCGCGCGTGATCGACGTCATCCGCGAACTGCAGAGCTACGGCGTCGAGGTCATCGT